>NZ_JAQYXC010000295.1:0-458821 GCF_036322365.1 Streptomyces sp. SP18CS02 | reverse complement strand
GACCGCGCCGGCCGTCGAGACCGCCGCCCCCGAGGCAGTGGCCGAGACCAAGCCCCGCCGCACCCGCAAGACCGCCGCCGCCAAGACGGCCGCCGCCACGGACACCACCGAGGCAGCGACCCCCGAAGCCGCCCCCGAGGCCGTTTCCGAGGCCAAGCCCCGCCGCCGCCGTGCGGCCAAGGCCGTGGCGGCGCAGCCCGAGGGCTGACGCCCGCCCACGGCCGACGCGCCTCCAAGGCTCCGCCCCTCCTGGGGGCGGGGCCTTCGCGTTCCCCAGGGGCGGGGGAGCCCCGGGGACCGCGCCCCGGCTAGCCTCGTCCCATGAGCCGCCCGCCCACGTTCATCCCGCCCGCCTGTGCCCGCGCGTACCCGCTGCGCACCGCCCGTGGCGACTTCGCCGTGCTCGACGCGCGGCCGGTCGACGGCACGGCGCCGAAGGGGACCGCGTTGCTCCTGCCCGGCTACACCGGGAGCAAGGAGGACTTCATCGCGATGCTCGAACCACTCGCCGGCGCGGGCTACCGGGCCGTCGCCGTCGATGGACGCGGGCAGTACGAGACCGCCGGACCGGACGATGAACAGGCCTACGGGCAGAGCGAGTTGGCCCTTGACGTCCTCGCCCAGGCGGAGGCGCTCGACTGCGGCCGGGTCCATCTGCTGGGTCACTCCCTGGGCGGCCAGATCGCCCGCGCGGCCGTGCTCGCCGACCCCGCGCCCTTCCTCACCCTCACCCTGATGTCGTCGGGTCCCGCCCAGGTCGCCCCGGCGCAGCAGGACAAGATCAAGCTGCTCGGCGACGCCCTGGGAGTCATGGGCATGCACCAGGTGTGGGAGGCCATGCGGGCCCTGGACCCGCCGGAGGACGCCGAGGGAACCCCGGCGGCGCGCGGCGAGCGGGAGGACCTGCGCCGGCGCTGGCTGCGCCACCGCCCCGCCCAGCTCCTCGCGACGGGCCGCGCGCTCATGGCCGAGCCGGACCGGGTCGCGGAGCTGGCGGCCCTGGGACCGTCGCTGCCCGTGCACGTCGTGTCCGGCGTACGGGACGACACCTGGCCCGTGCCGCTGCTCGACGAGATGGCCGGGCGGCTCGGCGCGCACCGTACCGTCATCGAGGGCGCCGAGCACTCACCGAACACGGACCGCCCGGTGCCCACGGCGGCGGCGGTCGCCGGCTTCTGGGACGGGCAGGGCCGGGACCTGGGCCGGGACGGTCAGAACCGCGACTGAAGGTGCTGCCAGAAGCCGTCGCGCAGCGCCCGCCGCAGCACCGCGTGGCCGCGCAGCGAGCGGCTGAGGATGCGCTCCGCCTCGATCAGCAGGTCCTGGTCGACGGGGCCGGGGAGGTAGGGATGGCCGGGCAGCAGCTCGGCCATCGTGTCGCGGCCCCGTTCCGCGAGCCAGCTCGCCGCGATCTGGGCGCCCACGAAGCGCACCTCGTCGCGCGAGGGCGGCGGCTCGCCCTCGTTCTCGTACGTCGTCACGGGTCGCCGTGTGACGTACGGGCGGCAGAACTCCAGGTCGAAGGTGCGCTGGCTGTCGACCTCCCACAGCAGCGGTTCCGCCTGATTGCGTCCGTCCGCGGCCTCGATGCCCCACAGATGGACCCGCGCCCCGTACCCCTGGGCGGCCTCGACGGCGGACACCAGGTCCTCGTCCCCGCCGACCAGGGCGGCGTCGCTGATGGCCCGGTGGCGGGCGAGTGACTCCAGATCGGAGCGGATCAGCGAGTCGACGCCCTTCTGCTGGTTGTTGGCGTTGAGGTTGCCCAGCCGGACCTTGACGTCGGGCAGCTCGGCGATCGACTGCTGCTCGGGGGTGTGGATGCGGCGGCGGGCGCCGTCGTACCAGTAGACCCGCAGCAGCCGGCTGTCCGCGAAGATCGTGCGGGCCTTGTCGATGAACGCCTCGATCAACCCCTCCGCGTCGAGGTCGAAGGAGCGGCGGTCCTCGGTGCCCGCGACAAGCAACCCGGCCGCAGCATAGACGTAACCTGCGTCGACGAAGATGGCATGGGTCGAGGGCGTCTTGGCGACCTCGGCCAGCATGCGCTGCAGGAGCTCATTGGTGCGCTCCAGGCGGGTGTCGAGCTCGGCGAGCCGGTCGGCCTGGGCGATCTTTGCGTCGTTCATACCGGCCCCATTGTCCGGTGCGGGCGCCCGCCCCGCCAACAGCCCTACCAGCGAGTAGTTAGACACTCGAAAGTTTTCTTTAGCGTAGGGAATGTTTGCACCCTGCATGCCGTTGTCACCAGTACGGAACACAGTTCTCCACGTGGAGGATCAGCTCAGACGAAGGGAGAAGCCCATGCGCTTCGAAATCTTGCGACTCGACGACGTCGACGGCACCGCCGTGGACAGTACCGTCGTGGACGCCGCCTCCGTCAACCGGATCGTGCAGCAGGCCGCCGCGGTAGGCCAGCGCATCTACATCCGCCCGGCCGAGTCCTCGGCCTCGTAACGCCCGGCCGCCCCCACGGCCCCGGCCGTGACGTACAGCGGCCTCGTACGCACCGCGCCCCCGCACGCACTCCGCGACCGGAGTCCGTACGGGGGCGCAGTGCCGTCCCGGGCCGGATCGACGCGGCCGGGGCGGCCGCGTGCCCGTGGACCGGTCAGGCGGCCTGGATCGTCTGGGTCACTCCGTTGATGATCTGCTGCACGGCGATGGCCGAGAGCATCATTCCGGCGAGCCGGGTCACCAGCACCACGCCGCCGTCCTTGATCACGCGGATGATGACCAGCGAGTAGCGCATGGTCAGCCAGAGCACCACGTGCATGGCGATGATCGCCGACCAGACGGAGATCTGGCCGCCCACGCCGTCGGCGTGCTGCACGGCGAGAATGACCGAGACGATCGCGCCGGGACCGGCCAGCAGCGGCATGCCCAGCGGGACGAGCGCCACATTGACGTCCTTGGTCTGCGTCGGCTCGTCGGTCTTGCCGGTGAGCAGGTCCAGCGCGATCAGCAGCAGGAGCAGACCGCCCGCGATCATCAGCGCGGGTACCGACACATGCAGGTAGTCCAGGATCTGCTGGCCCAGCACGCCGAAAACGGCGATGACGCCGAACGCCACGGCGACCGCCTGCCAGGCCATCCGGCGCTGTGTCTTGGCCGGGCGCCCGGAGGTCAGGGCGAGGAAGATCGGGGTGATCCCGGGGGGATCCATGATGACAAAAAGGGTGAGGAAGAGTGAGCCGAAGACGGCAGCGTCGAACACAGTGAGGGCCTTGCGCAGAGAGTCGTACAGAAAATGGGAAAGGTGAGGCGGGTGGGGTTACGGACGTCCGCCCGCGCCCGGCACCGGGAACGCGCCCGTCGCGCGCCGCGTGATCTCGCCGTAGATCTCCGGGTCGGTGGTGTACTCCCCGAGCCGGCAGGTCTTCCGGGTGCCGTGGTAGTCGCTGGAGCCCGTAATCAGCAGCCCGAGCCCGTCGGCGAGGTCGCGCAGCCGCCGGCGCGTCGGCTCGTCGTGGTCCATGTGGTCGACCTCGACGCCGTCGAGGCCGTGCGCGGCCAGGTCGGCTATGACCGCCTCCGGCACCGTGCGTCCGCGCTTGACGGCGAGCGGGTGCGCGAGGACGGTGACCCCGCCCGCGGCCTTGACCAGGCCGACCGCCGTGAAGGGGTCCAGCTCGTGCTTCTCGACGTACGCCCGGCCGCCGTCGGCGAGCCACTGGGGCGTGAAGGCGTCGGAGACACCGGCCACGACGCCGAGCTCGACGAGCGCCTCCGCGATGTGCGGGCGGCCGACCGAACCGTCTCCGGCGATGGCGGCGACCCGCTCCCACTCCACCGGGACGCCCAGCTCCCGGAGCTTGCCGACCATCGCGCGGGCGCGCGGCACGCGGTCGTCGCGGACCAGCTCGCGTTCGCGCAGCAGCCGCGGCTCGTCCGGGTCGAAGAGATAGGCGAGCATGTGCACGCCCACGCCGTCGATACGGCACGAGAGCTCGGCGCCGGTGACGAGGGTCGGGCCCGCGTCGAGGCTCCGGGCGGCGGCGACCGCCTCCGCGTGGCCGCGGGTCGTGTCGTGGTCGGTGAGCGCGACGACGTCGAGACCGGCCTCGGCGGCGGCCCGTACGAGCCCGGCGGGGGTGTCCGTGCCGTCGGAGGCCGTGGAGTGGGTGTGCAGATCGATGCGCACGACGCTGACTCCGGGGCTCGCTGACGGACAGGGGACGCTCAAGGATAACGGCGTTCCGGTTCCCCGGACGCCGTGGCGCCGCCCCCGGCACGGGTCGGCCCTGGTGGGGATGTCAGGACAGCAGCCGTGGCGAGAGGGCCCCGCACGGCAGCAGTTCGACCTCCGACCCGGACTCGCGCTGGTCGGTGAGGACCAGTTCGTCGTACATCAGCAGTCCGGACTTCTCGGGCCAGACGATCGCCCACAGCCACAGGCCGCGCGCCTCCCCCGCGAACACCGCACGGTCCTCCGGCGCGTCGCCGACGTGCCAGAGCGGGGTGGGGCGTCCGGCCGCCAGCACCTTGGCCTGTGGCGGCTTGTCGACACACATGTGCGGTCCGGGATCGGGGCCGTCGATTCCGGCGTACCGCGCGCCCAGCCCCACGCCCGGCTCCTCGGCGACCAGCAGCAGCTCCCCCATCCCGCCGAGCGGGCCCGGCCCCGAGCAGGCGACGACGGTGGCGCGGCCGCCGCTGCGGTCGTCGCCCGCGTAGGCCACGCCCGTGAAGAGCCAGCCGACGGGCAGCGGCCACGGCATCCATACGGGGACCTTGGCGCGGTGCGTGACCACACCGAGCGCTTCGACGCTGGGAGGGAGCACGGGCTGCAGCGGATATACGGCGCCGTGCACGTCGCACTGCCAGGAGTCGGAGAAGAGACCGGGCGCCCTGACCCGGCCTCCGCACTTCGGGCAACTGGGTTCGCCCCTCATAGGGTTCAACGGTCCTCCCCGGCCGTCGCCGCGTCAAGGACGATCACCCGTCCGGTGTGCCGCCCCACCCCCGTATTATAGATGTAGCTTGCACTCATTACCTTGCCTAACTTATTCTGTGTATATCGCAATCATTCATGGACGCCCAGGACACGATGAGGAGCCGGTATGCGTGGCAATGGCACCGAGAGGGGAAGGACCCAGGGCGAGCCGCGGGGACACGGCCCGGGGCACGATCCCCTGGACAGGGGGTCGGGCGGCCTCCTGCGTCAGCCCGGGGCCGTCTGGGCCACCGCGGGCGCGTCCGTCGTCGCCTTCATGGGCATCGGGCTGGTGGACCCGATCCTCCCGTCCATCGCCCAGGGGCTGCACGCCACGCCCAGCCAGGTGTCGCTGCTCTTCACCTCGTACTTCCTGATCACCGCCGTCGCCATGCTGGTCACCGGCTTCGTCTCCAGCCGCGTCGGCGGCAGGAAGACCCTCCTCGCCGGTCTGGCCCTGGTGATCGTCTTCGCCGCCCTGTCCGGCACGTCGGGGTCGGTCGGCGAGCTCGTCGGCTTCCGGGCCGGCTGGGGGCTGGGCAACGCGCTCTTCGTCTCCACCTCGCTCGCCGTCATCGTCGGAGCGGCGGCCGGCGGCAGCGCGGCGGCGATCCTGCTGTACGAGTCGGCGCTCGGGCTCGGCATGGCCTGCGGACCGCTGCTCGGCGCGGTCCTCGGTGACGCCAGCTGGCGCTACCCGTTCTTCGGCACCGCCGCGCTGATGGCCATCGGGTTCCTGTGCATCGCGGTGTTCCTGAAGGAGCAGCCGCGGCCCGCCCGCAGGACCTCGCTGCTCGACCCGGTCAGGGCGCTCGGCCACGGCGGACTGGCCTCCGCCGCCGCCTCGGCGTTCTTCTACAACTACGCGTTCTTCACGGTTCTGGCGTTCACGCCGTTCGTGCTGAACATGACCCCCTACAAGTCGGGCGCGGTCTTCTTCGCCTGGGGCGTGCTGCTCGCCGTCTTCTCGGTGCTGGTCGCACCCCGCCTCCAGGCCCGGTTCGGGTCGCTGAAGGTGCTGGGCGGTTCGCTGGTCCTGCTCGCCGCCGACGTCGTCGTCCTCGGGTACGGCAGCCACACCACCGCGATCGTCTGCACGATCCTCTCCGGCGCCTTCATCGGGGTGAACAACACCGTCTTCACCGAACTGGCCCTCGGCGTCTCGGACGCCCCTCGTCCGGTGGCCAGCGCGGGCTACAACTTCGTGCGGTGGTTCGCGGCCGCCGCCGCGCCCTGCCTCGCCCCCAAGATCGAGGAGTGGAGCGACGTCCGCATGCCGTTCGTGGTCGCGGGGGCGGCGGCGCTGGCCGGGGCGGGCATCGTGTGGGCGAGGCGGTCCTCGCTCGGCCACGAGGCCGAGGAGCTCGGACCGAAGCACGCCGTGGAGGACGGCGTCACGGTCTTCGCCGACTGACCTCCCCGCGGGCGCCTGCTGCCGCCGGCCGAACGACCGGCGGCACGGCCCCCGACGACGCCCCGGCGGCGGGCCCCGATGACCGGGGGCCCGGGTCCGGGGCGGCCTCGCGTCGGACCCTCACGTCGGACCCTTACGTCGAGGCGGCTTCACATCGGGGCGGTCTCGCGTCGGGGCCCGGCTCCTCGCCGGGACCCGGTCCCCTTCCGGGGAGGTCCGTCAGTCGAGCGCCACGGACCTGCGCAGCGGATCGCGCAGGTCCGCTCCGCCGGTCAGCCACCGCTCCTCCAGCGCCTGGGCGCCGTGCACCCGCTTCCACGCCGCCTCGTTGGGCGTCATCGGCAGCAGCGGCAGGAAGCGCACCGGGTCCATGGGCTCGCCCAGCTCCAGATCCTCGATCAGACCACCCGACTCGGCGACCAGGACCGAGGTGAACGGCGCCCCGGGCCACAGGGGTTCGCCGACGTCCAGGGACGCCCCCGGGGCCACGACCACCCCCTCGACCTGCGGCGAGGCGGCGAGGACCGCGAGCGGGCGCAGCACCTTGTCGGTGTCGGCCAGCCCGGCGCGCACCGACAGCACCAGCTCCGCGCGCGGGCCCTTGACCGGATCGGCGAGCGACGCCGTGGGATCCGTCATCGGCTGGGCCGACATCCCGAGGGTGGCGTAGCGCACGAGGACGCCGTCGGGGTCGCTGTCCATGAAGCGCAGCACCTCGACGCGATCGGTGCCGAGAAACGTCACCGCGGCACGCGCGTCCGGTTCACCGAACACCGAACGGAGCCGGGATTCGACCAGAGCAAGAACTTCTCCCATGCAGCGAGCATAAAGCGCGTATGGAACGGGCAAAGTAAAAGATTGACCCTCAGTCGGCTGATAGTCTTGGCCGCTGGTCGGGACAGCAGGCTGGGGGCATCACCCAGCGGCGGCCGGGGAAGTTGCTTTCCGGTCCCGACGACACGTCATCCCCCACGGGGGACCGGCAGGAGGAGGTGGGGCCGCGGTGGATCGAAGTCGACCGTGCAGTACCACCCGCTCTTCCGCTCCGCGATTCTCTCTGTGAACTGAGGCGTCCCGCACGGGGTACACGGCCACGCGCACGGCGGAAGAGCACATCGTTTTTGCCTGTCTGTAGCGAACGCCGTCACCGCGACCCCGCGGTGCCGCCCGCTTTGCGGACGTAAGCAACGCCACGTCCTCATTCCGGGCTGTGCCACGCCTCGCCGACGGCTTCTCCGTGAAGGAGCCTGCCATGTCGATGATTCGTGACCTGCGCGCAGTGGTCCGCCCCTCCCTGCGCAAGAGCAGTGCCCCCTACAACACGTACAACTCGTACGACGCGACCCGCGATCCGTCGTCGTCCACCGCCGTCGTCGACTGCGCCGTCTACCGCGACGGCCGCCGGGTGAAGGACGTGACGGGCGCGACGGGCGCGGTGTGCCTGACCCCGCGCGAGGCCATGCGCCAGGTGCGGGACGGCGGCGGCTTCGCCTGGATCGGGCTGCACGAGCCGACCGAGGCCGAATTCGCGGGTATCGCGGCCGAGTTCGGGCTGCACCCGCTCGCGGTGGAGGACGCGGTCCACGCCCACCAGCGGCCCAAGCTGGAGCGGTACGACGACACCCTCTTCACCGTCTTCAAGACCATCCACTACGTGGAGCACGCCGAGCTCACGGCGACCAGTGAGGTCGTCGAGACGGGTGAGGTCATGTGCTTCACCGGCCGGGACTTCGTCATCACCGTCCGCCACGGCGGGCAGGGCTCGCTGCGCAATCTGCGGCAGCGGATGGAGGGCGAGCCGGAACTCCTGGAGCGGGGACCGTCGGCGGTCCTGCACGCCATCGCCGACCACGTGGTGGACGGCTACATCGCGGTCGCCGACGCGGTGGAGATCGACATCGACCAGATCGAGATCGATGTGTTCTCCCCGCCCACCAAGGGCAGCACGCGCGGCACCGAGACGGGGCGGATCTACCAGCTGAAGCGCGAGGTGCTGGAGTTCAAGCGGGCCGTCACCCCGCTGCTGCGGCCGATGCAGCTGCTGAGCGAGCGGCCGATGCGTCTCGTCGACCCGGACATCCAGAAGTACTTCCGCGACGTCGCCGACCACCTGGCGCGGGTCCAGGAGCAGGTCATCGCCTTCGACGAGCTGCTCAACTCGATCCTCCAGGCCAATCTGGCACAGGCGACCGTCGCGCAGAACGAGGACATGCGCAAGATCACGTCCTGGGCCGCCATCGTCGCCGTACCGACGGCGGTGTGCGGGGTGTACGGCATGAACTTCGACCACATGCCGGAGCTGCACTGGAAGTACGGCTACCCGATGGTGCTGACCGGCATCATCGGCGTCTGCCTCGCCATCCACCGCACGCTCAAGCGCAACGGCTGGCTGTAGGGGCGCTGCGCCGGGGCGCGCGGGCCGGCGGGATCCGGACGGGAGGCCCTAAGCTGCGGGCATGACAGACACGCTGCTCGGCCAGGCCCTCGTCGAGGAGGCCACCAAGAAGTCCGGTCTCATCTGGGTGCGCGGCGACGGTCCCGCGCGGGCGCTGTGGCATGTGTGGCACGAGGGTGCGGCACATGTCGTCGGCGACGGTCCCGGGGAGCAGCCGCTGCCCGGCCTCGCGGACGGGTCGACCGCCGAGGTGACCCTGCGCAGCAAGGACAAGGGCGGCCGGCTGGTGGCGTGGACCGCGACGGTCGGCGAGCTGGCGCCGGGCTCACCGGAGTGGGAGTCGGCGGTCGGCGAGCTCAAGGGCAAGCGGCTGAACGCGCCGGACGCCGAGACGATGACCGAACGGTGGGCGCGCGAGTGCCGCGTCCTGCGGCTGACGCCGCGCGACGCGAGGACCGACCACCCGACCGGCTCACTGGCCGCGGCGCCGCTGCCGACGGCGGCCACCACCCGCCGCCCGGCCCCGGCGGCGCTTCCGCGTCTGCTGCTGGGGCGCAAGAAGCGCCGGTAGGGCCCGCGGGGCCCTTCGCCCGGGCCCGTCAGTCGCTCGTACGGGGGAGCTGGCGGCCGTAGTCGACGATCTCCCCCTTCGAGGGCGCCGCCAGCGGGAAGTCCTGGTTCCAGTCCGACAGGACCACGACCCCGGCACCGCCCCCGCGGGCCAGCTGGAGCGGGTAGGGCGTGCCCTCCAGCGCGACGTCCAGTGTGCCGCCCTCGCCCTGCGCACCGCCGACGACCTTGATGGTGCGGATGCCGCCGATCCTGTCCCGCTCGCCCTTGCTGACCTCGCCGTGCACGTCGAGCAGACCGTCGAGCAGCGTGTTCATCTCGGTGAAGCCGCGCAACTGCTTGTACGAGGGGTCGTCCTGCGGCACCTTGACGTACTTGTCGTCGAGCTTGTCCGCCGCCTCGGTGTCCGACTCGGTGGGCTCGGCCGTGCTCTCGCCGTGGCTCCAGAAGCCGGCGTCCGCCTTGAGGTAGAGCGCGTCGCCGACCCGCAGCAGTTCGAACGTGGTGGTCCTGGTGACGACCGAGCCGACCGCGCCGGTCCCGTTGAGCCGCATGTTCAGCTTGTACGTGCCGCCCTTGCTGACCAGGTTCCCGGCCAGCCGTACCGCCGCCGCACCGTCCGCGGCCGCCTTGGCCCGGGACTCGATGTCGGAGGCGGACAGCTTGCCCACCCCGTTCGTTCCCTCGTCCGGATCCTCGCCGCAGGCGGTGAGGACCGCTGCCAGCGCCACACAGAGCGCGACGGGGAGGGCGGCCCGGCGGGCGCGCGGAGCCGGGGGGAGAGCGGTCACCAGCACACTGCCTCTCGTTACCTGTGGGGGGTGGCAGACCGCAGCGTACCCGTGCCGTCCGCACGCTTCGGAAGAGAGCCGGACGGACGCCCTGCCTGGGCGACCCGCATCGGGACGGGCTAGCCTGAATCGTCACAGAGGCGTTATTTCCGGATATGGAGGAGGCCCGCGGCATGGTGGCAGGCGCTCCCCGGATCTTCGTCTCGCACCTGGCCGGCGTCCCCGTGTTCGACCCGAACGGCGACCAGGTGGGACGCGTCCGCGACCTGGTCGCCATGTTGCGGGTGGGCCGCCGCCCGCCGCGGTTGCTCGGCATGGTCGTCGAGGTCATCGGCCGGCGGCGGATCTTCCTGCCCATGACCCGTATCACCGGCATCGAGTCCGGCCAGGTGATCACGACCGGGGTGCTCAACGTGCGCCGCTTCGAGCAGCGCCCCACCGAGCGGCTGGTCCTCGGCGAGCTGCTCGACCGGCGCGTCCGGCTGGTCGACACCGCGGAGGAGGTGACCGTCCTCGACGTGGCCATCCAGCAGCTGCCGGCCCGCCGTGACTGGGAGATCGACAAGGTCTTCGTACGCCGGGGCGGCGGCGGGGCGTTGCGCCGCAAGGGCGAGACGGTGACCGTCGAGTGGTCCGCCGTCACCGGCTTCTCGCTGGAGGAGGAGGGGCAGGGAGCGGAGAACCTGGTCGCGACCTTCGAGCGGATGCGGCCGGCCGACCTCGCCAATGTCCTGCACCATCTGTCGCCCAAGCGCCGCGCGGAGGTGGCTGCCGCCCTGGACGACGACCGGCTCGCCGACGTCCTGGAGGAGCTGCCCGAGGACGACCAGATCGAGATCCTCGGCAAGCTGAAGGAGGAACGGGCGGCGGACGTCCTGGAGGCGATGGACCCGGACGACGCCGCGGACCTGCTCTCGGAGCTGCCCGAGGAGGACAAGGAGCGCCTGCTGACCCTGATGCGGCCGGACGACGCGGCCGACGTACGGCGGCTGATGTCGTACGAGGAGCGGACGGCGGGCGGTCTGATGACCACCGAACCGATCGTGCTGCGCCCCGACGCGACCGTCGCGGACGCCCTGGCGCGCGTACGCCAGCAGGACCTCTCCCCCGCGCTGGCCGCCCAGGTGTACGTGTGCCGGCCGCCCGACGAGACGCCCACCGGCAAGTTCCTGGGGACCGTGCACTTCCAGCGGCTGCTGCGCGACCCGCCGTTCACACTCGTCTCGGCGATCGTCGACAGCGACCTGGAGCCGCTGTCCCCCGACACCCCGCTGCCCTTCGTCACGAGCCACCTCGCCGCCTACAACCTGGTCGCCGCGCCGGTGGTCGACGAGAGCGGTTCGCTGCTCGGCGCGGTCACCGTCGACGACGTCCTCGATCACCTGCTGCCGGAGGACTGGCGCGAGACGGAGTTCCACGTCCCGTCGGCGCCGGCGGAGGAGGTCCCGCATGGCGATTGAGCGCGCCCCCGAGCGGACCACTCCCAGGATCCGGCTGGACCAGCCGCGCGTGCGGCGGCCCCGGCTGCTGCCGGAGTACGACCCCGAGGCCTTCGGGCGGCTCTCCGAGCGGATCGCGCGCTTCCTGGGGACCGGGCGGTTCATCGTCTGGATGACGTTCGTGATCATCGCGTGGGTGGTGTGGAACGTCTCCGCCCCCGAGCACCTGCGCTTCGACCGCTACCCCTTCATCTTCCTTACGCTGATGCTCTCGCTCCAGGCGTCGTACGCCGCGCCCCTCATCCTGCTCGCGCAGAACCGGCAGGACGACCGCGACCGGGTCACCCATGAACAGGACCGCAAGCAGAACGAGCGGTCGATCGCCGACACCGAGTACCTCACCCGGGAGATCGCAGCGCTGCGCATCGGCCTGGGCGAGGTGGCCACCCGTGACTGGATCCGCTCCGAACTGGAGGACCTGGTCAGGGATCTCGACGAGCGCCGCGATCTATTCCCGCACACCGGCTCCCACCGAAGTGACGAAGCCGACCGCTGACGGGTCTTTCCGGGGCCCCGGTCCGGCGCCGTACCATCGTCCGTATGGTTACGGAAGACGCGGTGCGCGAAGCACTGGCGACAGTGAACGACCCCGAGATCAACCGGCCGATCACCGAACTCGGCATGGTCAAGTCAGTCGGGATCGACGCGGACGGGGCGGTGGCCGTCGCCGTCTACCTCACGGTCTCCGGCTGCCCGATGCGCGACACGATCACCACGAACGTGCGTGCGGCGGTCTCCCGCGTCGAGGGCGTGACCTCCGTCTCCGTCGACCTCGACGTGATGAGCGACGCGCAGCGCAAGGAGCTGGCGGCGGCGCTGCGCGGCACCACGGCCGAGCGCGAGGTGCCGTTCGCCAAGCCCGGTTCGCTGACCCGCGTCTACGCGGTGGCGTCCGGCAAGGGCGGTGTCGGCAAGTCGTCGGTGACCGTGAACCTGGCGGCCGCGATGGCGGCCGACGGGCTCAAGGTCGGCGTCGTGGACGCCGACATCTACGGGCACTCGGTTCCCCGGATGCTGGGCGCGGACGGCCGGCCGACGCAGGTCGAGAACATGATCATGCCGCCGTCGGCGAACGGCGTGAAGGTCATCTCCATCGGGATGTTCACGCCCGGCAACGCGCCGGTGGTGTGGCGGGGCCCGATGCTGCACCGCGCACTCCAGCAGTTCCTCGCGGACGTGTACTGGGGCGACCTGGACGTGCTGCTGCTCGACCTCCCGCCGGGCACCGGCGACATCGCCATCTCCGTGGCCCAGCTGGTGCCGAACGCCGAGATCCTGGTCGTCACCACCCCGCAGCAGGCGGCGGCCGAGGTCGCCGAGCGGGCCGGTTCCATCGCCGTACAGACCCACCAGAAGATCGTGGGCGTCGTCGAGAACATGTCGGGCCTGCCCTGCCCGCACTGCGACGAGATGGTCGACGTCTTCGGTTCGGGCGGTGGCCAGAGGGTCGCCGACGGGCTCACCAGGACGACGGGCGCCACGGTCCCGGTCCTGGGTTCCATCCCCATCGACGTGCGCCTGCGCGAGGGCGGCGACGAGGGCAAGCCCGTCGTGCTCAGCGACCCCGACTCGCCGGCCGGCTCGGCCCTGCGGGCGATCGCGGGCAAGCTCGGCGGCCGTCAGCGCGGCCTGTCGGGCATGTCTCTGGGGATCACCCCGCGCAACAAGTTCTGAGTCCGCGACGCGCCGCCGGGCGCGGGCGGACGGAGAAGGGGCGGCCCTCGGGCCGCCCCTTTCCGCTGCTCCCGCCCGCTCTCCGGCCCACGCGCCCGGCTCTCGCGCCGCGCCGGGATCCGTGCCCGGGTTCGCGTCCGGCCCGCGCCGCGGTCGCGCCGCGCCGGGTTCGAGATCCGCGCCGGTTCCACGCCCCCGGCTCGCGTCCCGGTGTGCGCGGGACGCGCGGGGACGCGCCTACCGGATCAGACGTACGCCCTGATGTCCCCGACCGCCGAGAAGCCCAGGCCGTAGGCGCTCATCCCGCGTCCGTACGCGCCCACGTGCACCCCGGCGCCCGTCGTGCCCGCCAGCACCCAGCCGAACTCGGACTCGCGGTAGTGGAAGGGCATCGGAACACCGTCGACGGGCAGCGAGAGCGTGCTCCAGACAGGACCCGTCAGGGTGTCGGCCAGCTCGAAGGCGGTCTCGGTCTGCTGGTCCAGCCAGTCGTTGCGCAGCGAGTGGTCGAGCTGGGCCGGCCAGGTGTAGGCGAGCAGGCCCGAGCCGGCCAGCCACGCCGCGGAGGAGACGGTGGTGGCGTCGAGGACGCCCGTACCGTCGCCGCTGCGGCGCACCGGCGACGCGGCGATCGTGACGACGATCGCGAAGCGCTCCTTCTCGGCCCCCGTCCCGTCCGGCCGTATCGTCGGCTCGTCGCCGTGCCCGATGGAGCCGTGCTGGACCGTGCCGTCCGCGGCCGTGCCGACCTGCATCAGCCAGCGCGGTCCCGTGAACGCCTCGTCAAGCCCGTACCAGGGGAAGGTCGCTTGGAGGAAGCCGTCGACCGTGCGCCGGGTCGCGGACACCCCCCCGGACGTGGCTGAGGTACCGGACTCGGCGTCCTGCGCCCCTACCCGACTCGTCGTCTCCATCTGCCCGGCCGCCTCCTCGATCGTGGAGTCCGGCTCGGAAGCCCCACGGGCATCCTCACAACCGGACAGGTGGAGAGGATATCCATCCGGCCGGGGCTCGCCGGGAAAGGCGGCCTCAGGTGGCGTCGGCGTCGAACGGCGGGCGCTCGCCCGGCTCGGGCTTGTCGCGCTTCTTCAGCAGGTCAGGGGTCCCGGACGAACCGTTGACGGCGGCCGGGACGGACACATCGGTGTCACGGTCGTTCACGGCGTCCCCGACGTCGTGGATCTCCTTCTTGAGATCGAAGCTGCTGCGGAGCTCCTTCAGTTCCTTCAGTTCCTTGAGGTCCTCGTTCTCCGCGAGCTGCTTGCGGAGGAACGTCTTGGGATTGAGGTCCTCGAAGTCGAAGTCCTTGAACTCCGGGCCGAGCTCGCTGCGGATGTCCTCCTTCGCGCTCTCCGAGAAATCACGGATCTTCCGGATGAAGCGGGTGACGTCCTGGATGACCTTCGGCAGCTTGTCCGGACCGAAAATGAGCACGGCGAGGACCACGAGCGCCGCGAGCTCGAGCGCGCCTATGTCATTGAACACCTTGCTGCTCCTTCACAGGGTCCGGTTCCCAGGGCCCGGGGCCCGCTCCACGGTACCCGCCCGGGCTGCGGAGGCGGTACCTCGCGGTGACCATCGGGCGAGCTCCCGGCGACGATCGCGGGCCGCCCCGGCGACGGGCCCGGGGCGGGCCCGTCGGCATGATCAGTCGCCCGCCGACGAACCGAGGGTCAGGGTCAGCGTCCGCTGCTCACTGCCCCCGCGTTCCAGCGTCAGCTTCAGCCGGTCGCCCGGGCGGTGGGCGCGGATCTTCACGATCAGCTCCTCGCCGCTGTGCACCCGCTGGCCGTCGACCTTGGTGATGACGTCGCCCGGACGGACGCCCGCCTTGGCGGCCGGGCCGTCCGCGGTGACGGACGGGCTGCCGTCCTGGGCCTTGTCACCGACCCGGGCGCCGTCGCCGGTGTACTTCATGTCGAGGCTGACGCCGATGACGGGGTGGTCGGCCTTCCCGGTGTTGATGAGCTCCTCGGCCACCCGCTTGGCCTGGTTGACGGGAATGGCGAAGCCGAGTCCTATCGAGCCGGACTGCCCGCCGTCGAGCGCCGACCCGTTGTCGGCGGCGCGAATGGCGCTGTTGATGCCGATCACCCGGGCCTTGGAGTCGACCAGCGGTCCGCCCGAGTTCCCGGGATTGATCGGCGCGTCGGTCTGCAGGGCGTCCACGTAGCTGATGTCGCTGCCGTCGCCCTTCTCGCCGCCGGCCGTGATGGGCCGCTCCTTGGCGCTGATGATGCCGGAGGTCACGGTGTTCTGGAGGTCGAAGGGCGCGCCGATGGCCACGACCGGGTCGCCGACCCGGACGTTGTCGGAGTTGCCGAGCGGCAGCGGCGTGAGGTGGGAGACGCCGGTGACCCGGACGACCGCGAGGTCGTAGCCGCTGTCCTTGCCGACGAGCTCCGCGCGCGCCGTCTCGCCCCCGCTGAAGGTGACGGTGATGTCGCCGGAGGTGCCCGCCGGGTCGACGACATGGTGGTTGGTGAGGATGTGGCCCCGCTCGTCGAGGACGAAGCCGGTACCCGTTCCCTGCTCCCCGCTGCCGCTGACGTGGAGCGTGACCACACTGGGCAGGGCGCTGGCGGCGATGCCCGCGACCGAGTCGGGCGCGCGCCCGTCGTCCTCCCGGCCCGCCTGCGGCAGCTCGACGGTGGTCAGGCCGCCGTTGCGCTCGATGTACGCGCCGACGGCGCCGCCGAGCACTCCGGTGAGCAGCGCGAACAGCAGTGCCGCGACGACACCGAGGCGGCGGCCGCGCTTCTTCTCGCCGGGACGGTCGCCCGGCGAGGTGAACGGCCGGCGGTCGCCGGGGCTGCTCCAGGGGTCGTACTGCATCCACTGCGAGGACCCGGGGTGCGGCTGCGGATGCGGCTGGTGCGGCTGCTGGGGCGGTGGGGCCGCGTAGGCGGGGGGCTGTACGGGCGGGACGGTGGTGCCGTGCGCCGGGGTCGGCACGGGGCGCTGTACGGGCGGGGCGGGCGCCCAGGGACCGGGCTCGCCGTAGGGAGGGGTGCGGTACTCGTCGGGCTGGTGCAGGGGCTGTGGCCGGGTGGCGGCCCGGGGTGACCCGGCGGCGGGCGCCCCGGCCGGGGGCGCGGACGGGTGCTCCGGTCCGGGCGCCGGCTCGGGGACGGCCCTGGGCCCCGGGACAACGGCGGGCTCGGGGCCCGCGTCGGCGGGAACCCCGGCCACGTCGGGTGCGGGAGCCGCGCCGGGTGCGGGGGCCGCGTCGGCCGACGGGGCCGGCTCCGCGGACGCCGGGGTCATCGTCGGATGTCCGTCCGTGGGGGCGGGAGCGACCGGCGGCTGCTCCGTCGCCGCGTCCGGCCGCGTGGGCCGGCTCCACCACTTCGGCTTCGGTCCGGTGCTCTTCCCGTCGTCCATGCTCTCCCCGCAACTGGCCGCTCCGCGCCCCCTGCGGGGCGCCCCTGCCCAAGGATTCAACCAGGTCCGGCGACCCTCGCGCAGGGGACTGTCAGCGCCGCCCGGCGACCGGTGATCCGCCGGGGGCGGGGGCCACGAGCCGGCTGGGGGACGGGGTGGCGGTGGGGGTGAGCCCGGTGGCGGTGGCGAGACCGGACGCCGAGCCCGTGGGACGTATCAGCGGCAGCGGCACCGCATCGCGGCTCAGCGCGCTGAGATGGCTCAGCCCGTGCAGCCCGTGCAGCCCGTGCAGCCCGCTCAGGGCGGTCGCGGGCATCATGGGTGCCGGCGAGCCCGCCGGCGCGGCGGTGGCCACGGCGAAGAGGGGCGGGGCTCCGGTCCGCCGGGCCTGGACCGGCGCGCCCGTCACCGGCCCGGCGGGTCTGTCGGCCGACCTGGCCGGAGTGCCGTTGCCGCTTCGGCGGCGATTGCCCTCGCTGCCGGCCGGGGTCTGGCTCGGGGCGCCCAGCGGGGTCACGTTGTTGCCCCGGCCCTCGCCCCGCGCGTCGATCGTCACCGTCGCGGGCAGCGCGCCGCCCAGGGCGATCGCGGCGAAGGACACGGCGCTGGCGGCAGCGAAGGCGAACCTCCGTCCGCGCCAGGGCGAACGCTCCGCACCCGGCCGCCCCACCTCGTGGATCGGGAAGGTCCCCGGTCCACCGGGGAGCGCTGCTCCGGCCGTACCGCCCAACGGCACGTAGCCGAAGCCCTCGGTCCTCATTCCGAAGACCCCGTCACCGAAGCGTCCGGAGCCGAAGGTTCCGCCCCGGTCGTCGTCATCGTCCGGAGCACCCCCGGGCAACCCCTGGAGGCGCGCGAGAAGGCCCTCGGAGGGCGGGGGCGGGGCGGCCTGCGCGAAGACGCTCTTGAGCCGGCGCTGGGCGTCGGCCTCGGCCTTGCACTTGGCGCAGGTCGCCAGGTGGGCGAGCACACGCTCGCGGGAATCGTGACCGAGCTCGCCGTCCACCAGGGCAGCGAGCCGGTCCCCCAGATGCTGTTCCGCGGGGGTCGGGCTTGTCCCACTCACGCCAGCCCGACCTCCCCGCCCACGGCCGCGAACGTGCGCTGTTCGGCCCGGGCCTCGGGCGATCGGTGCTTGAGCGCCTTGCGCAGGTGCGAGCGGCCGCGGTGGATGCGGCTGCGGACGGTGCCCAGCTTGACGCCGAGCGTCGCGGCGATCTCCTCGTACGACAGTCCCTCGATGTCGCACAGCACGACGGCCGCGCGGAACTCCGGCGCGAGGGTGTCCAGCGCCTGCTGGACGTCCGCGTCGAAGTGGGTGTCGTGGAAGACCTGCTGCGGGGACGGCTCACGGCTGGGCAGCCGCTCCGCCGCGTCGTCGCCGAGCGCGTCGAACCGGATGCGCTGCTTGCGGCGCACCATGTCCAGGAAGAGGTTGGTGGTGATGCGGTGCAGCCAGCCCTCGAAGGTGCCCGGCGTGTACGTCGAGAGGGATCGGAACACCCGGACGAAGACCTCCTGCGTGAGGTCCTCGGCATCGTGCTGGTTACCGGTCAGGCGGTACGCGAGGCGGTAGACGCGGCCACTGTGCGTGCTGACGATCTCCTCCCAGGACGGAGGGGACCACGCCTGCGTTTCCGCATCCGATGCGAAGGTCGCGGTGGTCGGTGCGGAGTCGGTGGCGCGGGAACGGTCAGCGGTGTCGGTCACGGATTTCGGCTCACCCGCCGACCTGAGAAAGCGCCGCAGCGCTCCTCCCCGATCCACAGGCGCAGCCGCACCTCCCCTGTCGGCTCTGGTGGTGTCCAGTGGAGCCCCTACCATAGCCACCTCGCCCGTTAGCTCCGGATAAGAATCTTTACGCGAATTTGGGAACGGCTTCTGCGCTTGCGCCACGCAGGTCCCCACCCCTCCACAACGCCCGGTCCCATCTGCGGGTTCCCGGCCCCGAACGGATACAGTCACCGTTGCGCCAACTACGGGGACAGGAGAGGGTCATTACCGCCAACCGGCAGACGAGCTGGGCGTTCGCCGACGCCTTTGTCGCCGAGGACGAAGCACTGCGCTGGGCCCGTGACCGGGCCCGGGAGACGGGGCTGCCCTCGGTGTCGCCAGGCACCGGCGCCGCACTGCGTCTGCTGGCGGCCACGGCGGACGCCAAGGCGGTCGCCGAGATCGGCACCGGCACCGGCGTGTCCGGCATCTATCTGCTGCACGGCATGCGGCCCGACGGCGTCCTGACGACCGTCGACCCCGAGCCGGAGCGCCAGCAGTTCGCCCGGCAGGCCTTCCGGGAGGCCGGTTTCGCCGGGAACCGGGCGCGGTTCATCCCAGGACGTGCGCTCGACGTGCTGCCGCGGCTCGCGGACGGCGGCTACGACCTGGTGTTCTGCGACGGGGACCGCACCGAGTGCCTCGAATACCTCGCTGAATCGTTGCGCCTGCTGCGCCCCGGCGGCCTGGTCTGCTTCGAGGGTGTCTTCGCCGACGGCCGCACGGTCGACTCGGCGGCGCAGCCGGCCGAGGTGCTGAAGCTGCGCGAGCTGCTGCGGACGGTACGGGAGAGCCAGGAACTGCTGCCCTCGCTGCTGCCGGTGGGCGACGGACTCCTGTGCGCGGTGCGCCGCGGCTGAGGACGGCCCACGCCGTACCCCGCCGACGGCGGTCCGGCCCCGTGTCCGTACAGGCCCGCGGGGCCTTGCCGCTCACGCCGTACCACCCCGAGCCGCCGGCCGCTCCCTGCCCCGGCGGCGCCCTGCCCCGGCCGGGCCGCGAGGCCGCACCCCGTGCCACCGGCCGCGCACCCGCGCCGTCACGCGGGCCACGCGCCGCGTCCCGGGCAGCCCGGGAACAGACGATCGCCCCGGCACGGTCCTGCTGTGCCGGGGCGATCGGAAGAGTTCGGGCGTTACCGCGTCAGCCGACGACCTTCTTGAGTGCGTCGCCGAGCGCGTCGGCCTCGTCCGGAGTCAGCTCGACGACAAGCCGACCGCCGCCTTCGAGCGGAACGCGCATGACAATGCCCCGCCCCTCCTTGGTCACCTCGAGCGGGCCGTCGCCCGTTCGCGGCTTCATGGCCGCCATGCTCGTTCCCCTTCCTGAAACCAGCTCATCGTCAGCCGACGGCCCTCTGGATGGGCACACCTCACCGGCATCGAACACATTGCTTCCAGGTCATTATCCCGCATGGCGGGACCCGATGACCAACATCAGTCGGCATCGCTTGCGCAACGCGCTCTCGCAAAACCGCCTATTTCGGCGATCCGCCTGCGATACTTCGCCGCCGCAGATGGCGGAGGGGGCCGACTTTCTTTGACGCAGGTCACATGTCCCGGCCCGACGATCTCCGCCATGCTGGGCGGGACATCATCGCTGGAGCCGCAAAAGGGGAGTGCCATGGCCGACACCGTTCTGTACGAGGTGAGCGACGGACTCGCGACCATCACGATCAACCGGCCCGAGGCCATGAACGCGATGAACGTCGAGGCGAAGGTCGCCCTGCGGGACGCGCTCCTGGCCGCCGCCGGGGACGAGGCCGTGCGCGCGGTGCTGCTGACCGCCACCGGGCGCGCGTTCTGCGTGGGGCAGGACCTCAAGGAGCACATCTCCCTGCTGGCCGCCGACCGCGAGTCCGGCACGGAACACACCATGAGCACGGTCCGGGAGCACTACAACCCCATCGTGCGGACGATCACCGGTATGCCGAAGCCGGTCGTGGCCGGCGTCAACGGCGTGGCGGCGGGGGCGGGCTTCGGTTTCGCCCTGGCGGCCGACTACCGGGTGGTGGCGGACACCGCGGCGTTCAACACCTCGTTCGCGGGCGTCGCGCTGACCGCCGACTCGGGGGTGTCGTGGACGCTGCCGCGTCTGATCGGCCCGAGCCGCGCCGCCGACCTGCTGCTCTTCCCTCGCTCCCTCCCCGCTTCGGAGGCGTACGAGCTGGGCCTGGTCAACAAGCTGGTCCCGGCGGCCGACCTCGCGGCCGAGGCGGCGGCGGTGGCCCGCACCCTGGCGCAGGGCCCGACGCTGGCCTACGCGGCGCTGAAGGAGTCCCTGGCGTACGGCGCCGGGCACACGCTGGACGAGGCGCTGGAGAAGGAGGACGAGCTCCAGTCGCGGGCGGGGTCCTCCGAGGACCACGCGATCGCGGTCCAGGCGTTCCTGGCGAAGGAGAAGCCCCGGTACCTGGGCCGCTGAGCGGGGCCGGACCCCGGTGGCGGTGCGGAACCGGGGCGTCCGCTCCCGGGCCCGCCTCCGGGCCCGCCTCCGGGCCCGGGAGACACTCCCTAGGGCCGGGCGCCGCCCCGGGCCCGGCAGTCGGCCAGGTGGTCGTCGACGAGGCCGCACGCCTGCATCAGCGCGTACGCCGTGGTGGGGCCGATGAACCGCAGGCCGCGCTTCTTGAGGGCCTTCGAGAGAGCGGTGGACTCCGGGGTGACCGCCGGGACGTCGGCGATCGTGCGCGGGGCCGGCCGGGTCGCCGCGTCGGGCGCGTACGACCAGATCAGGGCGTCCAGTTCGCCCGGCGGCCAGCCCGCCAGTACGCGGGCGTTGGCGAGGGTCGCCTCGATCTTGGCCCGGTTGCGGATGATCCCGGCGTCGGCGAGCAGGCGCTCCTTGTCGGCCTCCGTGTACTGGGCGACCTTGGCGATCGCGAAGTCGTCGAAGGCCCGGCGGAAGCCCTCGCGGCGGCGCAGGATCGTGATCCACGACAGGCCCGACTGGAACGCCTCCAGGCAGAGCCTTTCGAAGAGGGCGTCGTCGCCGTGGACGGGTCGGCCCCACTCCTCGTCGTGGTAGGCGATGTAGTCCTCGGTGGACAGGCCCCACGGGCAGCGCAGTCCGCCGTCGGGACCGGGCACGGCTCCCACGCTCACCGGCCGCCCTCCTCTCCGGGGCGGGCCGCACCGGGACCGCCGGGCTCGGGGGACGGCCCGCCCTGCCCGGGCTCGTCGGACGGCTCGGCCGCGTCGAGCGGATCGGCGTGGTCGTACGGGTCGGCCTTGCCGTACGGGTCGGCCCTGTCGAAGAGGTCCTGGCCGCCGACCGCCGTCGCCTGCGCCCCCGCCAGGGCCGCTTCGAGCTCGGCGATCCGGGCGTCGCGCTCGGCGAGCTCGGCACCCAGCCGGCCCAGTACGTCGTCGACGTCCCCCATCCGGTAGCCGCGGGGGGCCAGCGGCAGCCGCAGCGCCTCGATGTCCGCGCGGCCCACGGGCCGGGTCGGCGGCAGCGGGTCCACCGGCTGCTCGGGCGCGGCCTCGGGCAGTACGTCGCTCTCCCCGCCACCGACCACGGCGAGGGTGACCGCGGCGACGACCACGACCATCGCGATCAGCAAGAACCAGAACACAGCGTGCCTCTCCCCGGAGCGGAAAACGTGCCGGTGCCGATCGTGCCATGACCCGCCGACGGTTAAGGTCGCAGGCGACCGAACGCGAGGAGGACGAACGGGATGCTGCGCTTGGGACGGCGTGAATTCGACGAGCACGAGCCGGTCATCATGGCCATCGTGAACCGGACCCCGGATTCCTTCTACGACCAGGGCGCCACGTTCCAGGACGAGCCGGCGCTCGCCCGTGTCGAGCAGGCGGTGGCGGAAGGCGCCGCGATCATCGACATCGGCGGGGTGAAGGCCGGTCCCGGTGAGGAGGTCTCGGCCGAGGAGGAGGCGCGTCGCACGGTCGGGTTCGTGGCCGAGGTCCGGCGCAGGCACCCGGACGTGGTGATCAGCGTCGACACCTGGCGGCACGAAGTCGGCGAGGCGGTGTGCGAGGCGGGCGCCGATGTGCTGAACGACGCCTGGGGCGGCGTGGACCCGCGACTCGCGGAGGTTGCCGCGCGGTACGGCGCGGGCCTGGTGTGCACGCACGCGGGGGGCGCGGAGCCGCGTACCCGGCCGCACAGGGTCGTGTACGACGACGTGATGGCCGACATCCTGGCGGTGACGCTGGGGCTGGCCGAGCGGGCCGTGTCGCTGGGGGTGCGCCGTGACGCGATCATGATCGACCCGGGTCACGACTTCGGCAAGAACACCCGGCACAGCCTGGAGGCGACGCGCAGGCTGGGCGAGATGGCGGAGACCGGCTGGCCGGTCCTGGTCTCGCTCTCCAACAAGGACTTCGTCGGCGAGACCCTGGACAAGCCGGTCAAGGAGCGGGTGCTCGGCACCCTCGCGACCACGGCGGTCTCGGCCTGGCTCGGCGCGCGGGTCTACCGCGTCCACGAGGTGGCGGAGACCAGGCAGGTGCTCGACATGGTCGCCTCGATCGCCGGCCACCGGCCTCCCGCGGTCGCCCGCCGGGGCCTGGCGTAGCCGGCACCGGCGGGCAGCGCCTCGCGTCGGCCCCGGCGGCCCCGGGCGAGCCCGGCCCGACCGGCGAGGGCACTCCCTGGGACAAGACACTCCCTAGTGCCCGGTCTCCTTGGTCACCAGGGTGACGGCCTCCTCCACGTCGTCCGTCACGTGGAACAGCAGCATGTCGTGTTCCGATGCCTTGCCCTGGGCGATCACCGTGTCGCGCAGCCAGTCGACCAGACCGGCCCAGTACTCGGAGCCGAAGAGCACGATCGGGAAGCGGGTCACCTTGCCGGTCTGGACGAGCGTGAGCGCCTCGAACAGCTCGTCCAGGGTGCCGAGACCGCCCGGCAGGACGACGAACCCCTGCGCGTACTTCACGAACATCGTCTTCCGTACGAAGAAGTAGCGGAAGTTCACCCCGATGTCGACGTGCTGGTTCAGTCCCTGCTCGAAGGGGAGCTCGATGCCGAGGCCGACGGAGACGCCCTTGGCCTCCCGGGCGCCCTTGTTCGCCGCCTCCATCGCACCCGGGCCGCCGCCGGTGATCACCGCGAAGCCGGCTTCGACCAGCGCCCTGCCGATCCGTACGCCCGCGTCGTACTCGGGAGTGCCCGGCTTGGTGCGGGCGGAGCCGAAGACGCTGATCGCGCTGGGCAGTTCGGCGAGCGCGCCGAAGCCCTCCACGAACTCCGACTGGATCCGCATGACCCGCCAGGGGTCGGTGTGGACCCACTCGGAGTCGCCCTCGGTGTCCAGCAGCCGCTGATCGGTGGTGCCGGGCTGCACCTGGTCCCTGCGGCGCAGCACCGGCCCAAGCCGCTGCTCCGCCAGCGCCCGCAGTCCCTCGGCCTCGGGGTTGCCCATGACCTGCTCCCTCCGCTGAACATCGTTTCCTTGGCCCAGAGTAGGACGGGGAACGTGACGAACGGCGAAATTACGGGCGTCAGGCAGTGAGCCAGTCGCGCAGCCGCTCCTCGCAGTGGGTGATCTTCCCGATCGCCACGTGCTCGTCGCGCTTGTGGGCGAAGAACGCGTCACCCGGGCCGTAATTGACCGCGGGCACGCCCAGCGCGCTGAAACGCGAGACGTCCGTCCAGCCGAACTTGGGGCGTGCGGTCCCGCCGACCGCCGCCATGAAGGCCGCCGCGGCGGGGTGCGAGAGGCCCGGCAGGGCACCGCCGGTGTGGTCGTCCACGACGAACTCGTCGACGCCGCAGTCCGCGAAGACCTCACGCACGTGCGCCTCGGCCTCGGCCATCGAGCGGTCGGGCGCGTAGCGGTAGTTCACGACGACGGTGCACTCGTCGGGGATCACGTTGGTGGCGACGCCGCCCTCGATCCCCACGGCGTTGAGGCCC
The DNA here is from genome assembly GCF_036322365.1 of Streptomyces sp. SP18CS02. Taxonomy (NCBI): domain Bacteria; kingdom Bacillati; phylum Actinomycetota; class Actinomycetes; order Kitasatosporales; family Streptomycetaceae; genus Streptomyces; species Streptomyces sp. SP18CS02. The sequence goes on along the minus strand of NZ_JAQYXC010000295.1, from coordinate 434,502 downwards.
TCGCGGTACTCGAGGCCGTCGATGACGGGCCGGCGCGGCTCGTAGGCGGCCAGCCTGGCCAGGATCGGGGCGACGGCGTGGACGGCGTTGGACCCCATCCAGCCGCGTGCGGAGTGGGCACGCTCGCCCTTCGTACGGAGATGGACCCGCAGCGTGCCCTGGCAGCCGCCCTCCACCTCGCCGTCGGACGGCTCCAGCAGGATGGCGAAGTCGCCGGCGAGCCAGTCGGGGTGCGCGTCGGCCACATGTCCGAGGCCGTTGAGGTGGGAGGCGACCTCTTCGTTGTCGTAGAAGACGAAGGTGAGGTCCCTGTTGGGCTCGGGGACGGTCGCGGCGATCCGCAGCTGGACGGCGACGCCCGACTTCATGTCCGTCGTCCCGCAGCCCCACAGCACGCCGTTGCCGTCCAGCCGGGAGGGGACGTTGTCGGCGATGGGGACGGTGTCGATGTGCCCGGCCAGGATGACCCGCTCGGCCCGCCCGAGGTGGGTCCGGGCCACGATGTTGTTGCCGTGCCGGTCCACCGTGAGGTGCGGGAGCGCGCGCAGCGCCTGGTCGATCGCGTCGGCGAGCGCCTTCTCACCGCCGCTGACCGAGGGGAAGTCGACGAGCGCGGCAGTCAGCGCCGGGCCGTCCTGGCTGAGATCGAGCACTGATTCGGACATGCTCCCGACCCTATCCCGGCCTCCAGTACGGTTGGCTGCGTGTCCGAGCCCGTACCCTCCTCCCTCCCCGGCCGCCCGGGCCGTCGCGGCCGCCGCGCCAGGATCGCGGCCGCACTCGCCGTCCTCGTGGCGCTGGTCGCGTACGTGGTGGTGCAGTACGTGACGAGTGGCCGCGGCGTTCCGCAGTGCACCGTCGGCAGCGGTTCCCGCACGTACACCCTCACCCCCGAACAGGCGTCGAACGCCGCGACGATCTCGGCGGTCGGCACCACGCGCGGGATGCCGGAGCGCGCGGTCACCATCGCCCTGGCCACCGCCCTCCAGGAGTCCGCGCTGCGCAACATCCGGCACGGCGACCGCGACTCGCTGGGGCTGTTCCAGCAGCGCCCCTCGCAGGGCTGGGGCACCCGGAAGGAGATCCTGGACCCGGTCGTCTCCGCGAGCCGGTTCTACGAGCACCTCGCCGAGGTCCCCGGCTACTCGCGCCTTCCCCTGACCGTCGCCGCGCAGCGCGTCCAGCGCAGCGGCTACCCCCAGGCGTACGCCAAGCACGAGCCGGACGCCACGCTGCTGGCCGCCGCCCTCACCGGGCGGTCGGAGGCCTCGCTGACCTGTACGGCGGGGAGCGCGCCCCGGGCGGCGGGCGACCCCGCGAAGGTGCGGGCGGAGCTGGTGCGGTCGTTCGGCGCCGGGGTGCTGCCGCGCGATCGCGGTGCCGGCGGCGCCGAGATCCCCGTGCCGGTGACGGTCGCGGCGGAGTCGGCGGGCCCCGAGGGCGCGGTGGGCTCCGCGCGGCGCGGCTGGGAGCTGGCGCAGTGGGCGGTGGCGCAGGCCGACGAGCTGGGGATCGAGGAGGTCGCGTACGGGGACCGGGTCTGGAGCGCGGGCGAGTCGGACGAGGGCTGGCGTGAGCGGCCGGCCGCGGACCCCGCCTCCGGCGGCGAGGTCCGCATCCGCGTCGCGCGGTAGCCCCCGCCGCCGGTGATCACGTCCTCGGCGGCGACCGCACAGTGACCACTCATCAGCTCACCGTGACCGAAGCCGTTCGCACGGTGGCCGGGCGGGAGTGCGGACGTTCACCCGTCCGGGGCACCCGGGGCCGCCGCGGCGCCCTTCCCCGTCCGCCCGGGCACGCCCCTCGCCCTTCCGTGCCCCTCCCTTGCGGCCACTGGGCAGTGACGGTTCTGCGGGCAAGCGATGGGTGGCTCGTTTGCCCGCTTTTAGGCGGAGCCGATAATGCGACGCATTGCACACTCTTTACCTTCGGCCACCGCAACCTCCCCTGCCCTTCGAGCGGTTGTCACAGCGTCCGATCGTCGGACAGGCACCACAGAAAACGTCCTCTCCCGTCGAAGGAGCATCATGTCCCTCCCCCTGACCCGTCGGATCGCCCGTGCCGCGCTGCTGATCGCAGCGGGCGCAGCTCCCGTGGTCGGTGCGGCCGGCTCCGCGAGCGCCGTGGACCTCCCCCGGTCCACCGACCTCGGCGGGGTCTCCGCCCTGGACACCGGTGCGGCCGGCGACACCGTCGGCGGCGCCTCCGAGAACGTCACCGGCGCCGTGGGCGACACGGGCGGCACGACCGTGAAGAAGGCCGTCCCGGCCGCGGGCCAGACCGTCGGCAAGACGGGCAAGACCGCCACCCCGGTCGCCCAGAAGGCCGCCGGCGAGACCGCGGGCACCACCGGCGAGCTCGTCGGGGGCGCCGCCGGCGCGGCCACCGAGGCCGCCCCGACCGACGCGCTCGGCGGCGGCCTGCCGAAGACGGGCCTGCCGGTCGGCTGATCACCCCGCCGCACCCCGCACCACCCCGCAGCACGCCGAAGGGCCCGGGGAGCATCCGCTCCCCGGGCCCTTTCCGCGCGTCCGCTTCAGCCCAGGCGCTTGACCGCGGCCTCGACCCGCTCGTCGGTGGCGGTGAAGGCGACGCGGACGAAGCGGTCCCCCGCCTCGCCGTAGAAGTCCCCGGGCGCCACCAGGATGCCCAGCTCCGCGAGGTACGCCACGGTGTCCCAGCACGGCTCGTCCCGGGTCACCCACAGGTACAGGCTCGCCTCGCTGTCCTCGATCCGGAAACCGTGCGACAGCAGCGCCGTGCGCAGCGCGGCGCGCCGGGCCTCGTACCGGGCCCGCTGCTCCGCCACATGGGCGTCGTCGCCGAGCGCCGCGACGGTGGCCGCCTGCACCGGGGCGGGCGTCATCATGCCGCCGTGCTTGCGGATCCGCAGCAGCTCGCCCAGGACGCCGGCGTCACCCGCGACGAAGGCGGCCCGGTAGCCGGCCAGGTTGGAGCGCTTGGACAGCGAGTGCACGGCGACGATGCCCTCGTACGTACCGCCGCAGACGTCCGGGTGCAGGACGGACACGGGGTCGGCCTCCCAGCCCAGCTCCAGGTAGCACTCGTCGCTGAAGACGAGCACGCCGTGCTCGCGCGCCCAGGCGACGATCCGGGTCAGCTCCGCCTTGGGGAGGACCTTGCCGGTGGGGTTGGACGGCGAGTTCAGCCAGAGCAGCCTGAGCCCGGCCGGGTCCAGCTCCGTCGGGTCGTCGTAGACGACGGGCCGCGCGCCGCACAGCCGCGCGCCGACCTCGTACGTCGGGTACGCGAGCCGGGGGTAGGCGACCGTGTCGCCGGCGCCCAGGCCCAGCTGGGTCGGCAGCCAGGCCACCAGCTCCTTCGAGCCGACCACGGGCAGGACGTTGGTGTGCTCGATTCCGCGCGCGCCCAGGCGCCGCTCGCACCAGCCGGTGAGCGCGTCACGCAGCTCCGAGGTCCCCCACACCGTCGGATAGCCCGGCGAGTCCGCCGCGGCGACCAGGGCCTGCCGGACCAGCTCGGGAACCGGGTCCACCGGCGTGCCGACGGACAGGTCGACGATGCCGTCCGGGTGGGCGGCGGCCGTCTTCTTGTACGGCTCGAGCTTGTCCCAGGGGAAGACGGGGAGACGTGAGGAGACTGCGCTCACGGGCGGGGCTCACTTTCTCGTACGTGCGAAAGACGCGTCCGTACGAAAGAACGCGTCGGCAAACGCGTCGGTCCCGTACAGCGGTGAGGCCGTACGGGACCGGGGGCGCGCTGTCAGCCGTTCTGCGGCGGCAGCGCGGCGATGAAGGGGTGGTCGCGCTCGATCAGGCCGAGCTTCGAGGCACCGCCGGGCGAACCGAGCTCGTCGAAGAACTCGACGTTCGCCTTGTAGTAGTCCTTCCACTCCTCAGGAGTGTCGTCCTCGTAGAAGATCGCCTCGACCGGGCAGACCGGTTCACAAGCACCACAGTCGACGCACTCGTCCGGGTGGATGTACAAGGACCGCTGGCCCTCGTAGATGCAGTCGACGGGGCACTCCTCGATGCACGCCTTGTCCTTGACGTCGACACAAGGCTGCGCGATGACGTAGGTCACGCTGTCGTTCCTCCTCGGTAGGGCTGGCTTGCGCGGGAGCGCGGCGTCGTCGATGCCCGCACCTAGTATCTCCGTTCTTGGGGTCGATCCGAACAGGAGGGGCGGACAGAGCTGTGGAATTCACTGCCGGCGGACGGCTTGAGGTCCGCATCACCCCGGTTGATGTGGGAAAACGAGTGTCCGTCCGCCGCCTGGGGGACCCGGCCTCCGGGACCCCGGGGTTCACGGACGCCGTCGGTGTTCTCACATCCTGGAACGAGGGTGTGCTGCTGATCACACGGCGCACCGGGGAAACCGTTCGGATTCCCGAATCCGCACTGGTGGCGGGGAAGGTCGTGCCCGCCGAACCGGCCCGCAGGCGGGGCCCGGCGGCGGGGTTCGGCGAGCTGGCGCGGGCAGTGGGCCGCGCCTGGCCGCCGGTGGAGAGCGAACCACTCGGGGAGTGGACGCTGCGCGCGTCCGGCGGGTTCACCCGGCGGGCCAACTCGGTGCTGCCGCTCGGCGACCCCGGGCTGCCGCTGGACGAGGCGCTCGCGCGGGTGCGGGCCTGGTACGGGGAGCGGGGGCTGCCCGCGTACGTCCAGGCCGCGACCGGTGCGCGGGGCACCCAGGAGCAGCTCTGCGCCGCGCTGGAGGAGCGGGACTGGCGGCGCGAGGTGTCGGCGGAGGTCCGGATCGGGGCGCTGGCGCCGATCGGGGACCTGGAGACGCGGGAGGTGGAGCTGCGGCGGACCGTCGGCCGGTCCGACCCGTGGCTGCGTCGCTACCGGCGGTCCGGCGCCCCGGGGCCGCACGTGACCGCGGTCCTCAACGGCGGGCCTTCCGTCTGGTTCGCCACGGTGCCGGGTGACGGCGAGGTGCCCGCCGCCATCGGACGGTGCGTGGTCGACGGGCGCTGGGCGGGCTTCATGGCGGTCGAGGTCGACCCGGAGTACCGTCGCCAGGGCCTGGCCACGGCGGTGATGGGGGCACTGGCCCGCCGGGCGCTGGAGGAGGGCGCCTCTGCCGCGTGGCTCCAGGTGGAGTCCGGCAACGACGCGGCGCGGGCCCTGTACGACGGGCTGGGCTTCACCACCCATCACCACTACCACCATTTCCGAGCCCCGGACCCGGGTACGTGACCGGTATGCACCCGCAGCACCCCGACCCGACCGCCTGGCGGCGGCGCTTCGCCGAGGAGGCCCGCGAGGAGCGGCCCGACCTCGCCACGCTGTGCCTGCTGATCGGCGCGGAGGCGGACCCGGCGCTGGGACAGACCGGACTGGACGCCGCAGAGGTCGAACTGGACCGGCTGGCCGGGCTGCTGCCCTTCGGGCTGACCGGGCCGCGCGCCTGGGCCGCCGCGCTCTCCGCACTGCTCGGCACCCGGTGCGGCTTCCACGGGACGGCCGGGGACTACCAGCGGCTGGAGTCGTCGCTGCTGCCCCAGGTGCTGCGGCGGCGCAGGGGTCTGCCGATCCTGCTGTCCGTCGTCTGGATGGAGGTCGCGCGGCGGGCCGGCGGCCGGGTGTACGGGGTGGCGCTGCCGGGCCATTTCGTGGTCGGCTTCGGCGATCCGGAGGAGCGCGTCCTCGCGGACCCGTTCGACGGGGGCAGGCCGCTGAGCACGACGGACGCGGAGCTCCTGGTGGCCGGCGCGACCGGGCAGCCGCTGACCCCGTCGATGCTGACGCCCGCCGATCCGCTGAGCACCGTGGTGCGCGTGCTCAACAACATCCGGGTCTGGGCGTCGGCCCGCCCCGAACGCTCGGACGTGGGGCTGTGGGCGGTCGAGCTGTCGCTGCTGCTGCCCGCCCATCCGGCCCGGCTCCGCTACGAACGCGCCCAGTTGCTGGTGCAGCGGGGCGACTTCCTGGCGGGTGCGGCGGAGCTGGACGCGTACGCGGAGGTGGTGGACGCGGTGGAGCCGACGGCGGCCACGGCGATCCGCGAGCGGGCGCGGGCCGCCCGCGCGATGCTCAACTGAGGGCCGGGAGGCCAGGGCCGGGGCGGGCGGGGCCGGCCGCGACGGGCGGGAGAGCCCGGCGACAACCGGTGGACCGTCGGGCCGGTATCCCTGTGGACGGACAGTGCGGGCCGGCCGCCGCCCCCAGCGGCGCGGGGGCGGCGGCCGGCCCTCCTGTCGTCCGGTCAGGAGGTCATGGGGTCGGTCATGGGGTCATGGGGCGGGCCGGCACGCGGTGGCGCGCCGGCGGTCAGTCGGTGTCGAGCTCCTCGCCCACGATCTTCCCGTCGGCGGCGTTGACGTCGATCGTGGCCTTGTTCCAGTCGTTCTCGGTCACGACGTCGACGGACCAGAAGACCGTGTCGGGTTGTCCGGTCGCCCCGGTGCCGGTCTCCTCCTCTTCCAGCTCGACGGCGGTGACCGTGCCCTTCCGCTTGTCGGTGGCCGCCTTGGCCGCCTGCTCCGGCGTCCAGGTGGCCTTGCCGAGCCGGTCGAGCCTCTCCTTCTTGTCCTCGGCGTCCTGGTCGGGGTCGGCCTTCGACTCGGTCACCCGGCCGGTGGTGGCGTCCACGCGCACGGTGTGCTGGGTGCCGTCGGGGGCCACGACCCAGGTGACCCACTCGGGCGTGCCGGGGGTGGGGGCCGGGCTGGCGGAGCCGGCCGGGGATCCTGACGGACTCGGGGAGCCGGAGGGGCTCGGAGAACCGGTCGGGGAGCCGGTCGGTGAGCCGGAGGGGCTGGCGCCGTCGTCCACGCCGTAGCGCTTCAGCTCGATGTGGGTCAGCTTGCCCTGGGGCACCTCGGCGACCGCCGTGCCGGCGGCCTTGTCCCAGGTGATCTTGGTCTCGGAGAGGAGACTCTTGCGCTCCGCCTGGTCGGTCGTCAGGGGCGCGGGGCTCGTGGCGGATCCGCTGGGCGTGGCGTACGTCGGGGCGGCCGCGGTGACACGGGACTCCCCGTCGCTCCCGCAGGCGGTGAGGGACAGGCAGGCCCCGGCGAGAGCGCAGGCGGCGACGACGGCACGGAGACGGAAGGGGCGGGACTGAGGGGTCATGTCCGCACGCGTAACCCTTCGGCGCTCCGGTCATGCCGCCTGCGCGGACTACCACCCGATCGGTCGGCGCCCGGCGTGGCGTCAGCCGTACACGACCGTCCAGGGCCGGGGCGGGAGGCCGCCCCGGGCGGAGGCCCCGGCATGGCCCGGCGAGCCTCCTTGGAAGCCGCCACGGCCGTCGCCCCGGACGTCTCCGTGACCGTCACGCCGGACGTCGCCCCGACCGTCACCTCCGTCGTCTCCGTGACCGTCGCCGCGGAACACTGAGGTCCGGTCCCGGGAGAGGACCCCGGCAGCGATCTCCGCGAAATGCCGGGCTGCCGGGTGGGCGCCCCGGGCCGGCCACACCGGGGCGGTCCGCTGGACGAGGGGCCGTCCCACCAGCGGCCGCCAGGCCACGCGGGGCTCCTTGCGGGCCACCGGCCCCTGGTCGAAGGCGACGCCGCATCCCGCGGTGACCAGGCCGATCAGGAACTCCGGGTTGCGGGCGTGCCGGACGCGACGGGGTGCGAACCCCGCCCGGCGGCACAGGTCGAGGGTGGCGTCGTACCAGCCGGGCGCGCTCGCCCGGGGGAACAGCACCAGATCGTGCCCGGCCAGGTCGGCGAGCTCGACCTCCGGCAGCCGGGCGAGCGGCGAGGTACGGGGCAGGACGACACCGAGCTCCAGCGGCACGTGGGTACCGACGGTGAGATCGGTGGTGTCCACCGGCTGGTGGACGAGCCCCACGTCGAGCCGGCCGGACGCCAGGAGGCGCAGCTGCTCCTCGGTGGTGACCTCCTGGAGGTCCACGCGCGGGCCGGGCAGGCGCTCCCCGCAGGCGGCGAGCAGCGCGTGGAGCACCGGGGCGGGGGTGTCCGGCGGGACGCCCGCCCTGAGCGTGCCGAGGTCCCCGTCGCGGGCCCGCCGCACCAGGGCTCTCGCCCGGTCCTCGCGGGCCAGCAGCTCCCGTGCCTCGTCCAGCAGGACCGTGCCGGCGGCCGTGAGCCGGACCTGTCGGCGCGAACGGTCGAAGAGCTCCGCCCCGAGGTCCTTCTCAAGCCGCCGCACGGCCTGGCTGAGCGGGGGCTGGGCCATGCCGAGCAGTTCCGCCGCCCGGCTGAAGTGCAGTGCCTCCGCGACGACGACGAAGATGCGCAAGTGGCGCAAGAGATCCACGGGTTGACTCTAGGGGGTGTCTTGCCGGTCGGGCCGGATGGGTGAGCGGTGTCTGGTGCCTGGGTGTCTTCCGTGCCCGGAGGGCCACGGGGGACGTCGGCGACCGACGACAACGCGGCGTGGGGGCACCTCCCGTGGCCGAAGGGCTACGGGGGAGCGCGGTGCCAGGTGCCGCGAGCCAGGCAAGATCGGCGAGATCGGCGAGACACCCCCAGGGCTCCCGGGGAGCCGGGGGAACGGAAGGGGCGGGGCGGTGATCGAGGAACGGCTGGGCGCGGTGTTCGCGGCGGCGGGGGCGGAGGGTCGTCTGCACGCGGTGGACGTGGACGGGCCGTGCCCGCCGGAACCCATGGGCCGAGGTGGCGGAGCCGGGGCCGGCCGCCGGCAGGGCCCTGAAGCGGGCTCCGGCCGGGGATACGGGGTCGGCCTCGGGGCGGACGACCCGGTCGTCATCGCGTCGGTGTTCAAGGTGCTGCTGGTGCTGGAGTTCGCCCGGCAGGTCTCGGCGGGCCAGCTCGACCCCCGGGAGCGCGTACGGATCCGGGCCGAGCACCGGCTTGGCGGGTGGGGTACGGCGGGCTGCGCGGACGACGCCGAACTGTCGCTGCGCGACCTGGCGTTCTTCGCCCTGTCGGTCAGCGACAACACGGCCGCCGACCTGCTGATGGAGCGGGTGGGGCTGGACACGGTCAGGATGCTCGCGGCCGAGCTGGGCCTCGCCGCGACGCGCCTGACGGGCGGCCCCCGCCAGGTGCTGGAGGCGATGCTCGCCGAGGTCGGGGCACGCGACGAGACGGAGTTCGCCGCCGTGTACCCGGCGCTCACCGCCGGTCAGGTCGGGCGGCTGAGCGTGCTGGATCCCGCCCGTACGAACGCGAGCACCCCGCGCGACATCACCCGCCTGCTCCGGCTGATCTGGTGCGACCTTGCGGGCCCGGCCGACGCCTGCGCCTTCGTCCGGGACCTGATGGCCCGCCAGGTGTTCCGGCACCGGCTGGTGTCCGGATTCCCGGACGAGGCGTCGGTGGCGGCGAAGACGGGTACGCTGCCGGGACTGCACATCGAGGCGGGGGTGGTGACGTACCCGGACGGCGGCCGGTACGCGGTGGCCGTCTTCGCCCGTACGCCGGATCTCGCCACCAGCCGCACCGGCACGGACGCGGCGATCGGCCGGGCGGCGCGGATCGCCGTGGACCATCTGCGTACGGTCTGACCTGGCCGTATATGCCGTCCGGTATCGGGGCCGCGGCGTTCTGGTCTTGGACGCCGCGGGCCGGGGCCTGGTCTCCTGCCTGCCATGACCGAGACCGAAGCATTCCTCTCCGGGCGCCGTACGGTGCTGCGCGGCGCCGCGGCGGCGGGCGTCGCCCTGCCCCTCCTGACGACCCCGACCGCCGCGACGGCCCGCACCACGGCTCCGGCACCCGCGACCGGGCGCCGCATACGGCCGGACGCGGCGTCGCTGCGCTGGCTGGGCACCTCGGGCTGGCGCTTCGACTTCGACGGCCGGACGGTGCTCTTCGACCCGTACATCACCCGTTTCCGTACCGGCCTGTTCGGACCGAAGGTGCCAGGTGGCCCGGCGGGCTTCGACGAGCGGACCGAACTGGTCACCGATGGCGAGCTGGTCGCCCGTCACGCCGGACGTCCGCAGCTGATCCTGGTCAGCCACAGCCACTGGGACCACATCAACGACGTGCCGCATCTGGCGCGCACGACCGGCGCCCGGGTCGTCGGGACGGAGACGACGTACCACCTGCTGTGCGCGCTCGGGGTGGACCCCGGGCAGATCTCCGTGGTCAAGGGCGGCGAGGTGCTGGACTTCGACGGCTGCACCGTCGACGTCGTCTCCAGCCTCCACAGCCGCAACGCCCGTCACTCCTATTTCGCCCCCGGCTCCCTGAACGCCCCGCCCGCCCACGCCCCGAGGACCATCTCCGATCTCCCGGAGGGCGACACCCTGGCCTTCCAGCTGACCATCGGCGGCGGCCCCTCGGTCTTCCTGATGGGCGCGAGCGACTTCTCGGAGCGTGCCGCCGAGGGGCTGCGGCCGGACATCGCGACGGTCGCCGTCCCGACGAGCACGGCGACCCACCGCTACGCGCCCCGGCTGCTGCGGGCCCTCGGCAACCCGGCCACGATCGTCCCGGTCCACTGGGACGACTTCGAGGAGCCGCTGTCGTCCCCGCCGCGCCGCGACCCGTCGACCCGCCTGGAGGCCCTCCTGGAGGACGTGCGGACGTACAGCCCGGCGTCGCGCGTCGTGGTGCCCGACTACCGGACGGTGTACGGGGCGGACATGCGGCCCCTGCGCTGAAACCGTGCCCGTCCCCCGGTGCGCCCCGTCACCGCGCGGCCGGGCCCGGCAGGGTGCGAGGAGACGGCCTTCGGCATTCCCCGACGGGGGTTCGCCCTCGGGAACTCTCCTCGGCACCACCGGGGGCCGACGGCACGGATCCCCGGCAGCGGGCCGCAGGGGCACCGGTCGGCACCTCCGCCCCGGCGCAGGCGGAGCCGCCGCCCCGCCCCGCACCGGGTGGTCCGGGTGCCCGGGACATCACATTGATCTTCCCCGTACAGCCGTGAAAATCTCGTTCACACAAGCATTCTGCGAAGTGCTGTTCGTACGGGGGGTTTTACGAGTATGGCTGTCACGGTGCCGGACTGGGCGGACACGCTGCTGGACCTGGTGGGGGTGAACTGGCCCAACGTGGACGAGGACGCCTACCGCGAGATGGCGGACGCCCTGCGGGAGTTCGCGGACGATCTCTCGGACGACGGCCAGCTCGCCAACAACCATATGGAGCGTTTGCTGTCCTCGGGTCACGGCGAGGCGATCGACGCGCTGAACGAGCACTGGGGCAAGGTCAAGGGCAAGCACCTGAAGGACATGGTGTCCGCGGCCCGGACGATCGCGGGCGCACTCGACATGGCGGCGGGCGCGATCGAGACCATGAAGTGGAAGGCGGTCGCGGAGCTCGGCATCCTGGCCGGTCAGACGGGTCTCGCCATGGCACTGATCCCGGTGACCGGTGGCCTGTCGGCACTGCTCGGCGCCGGTGCGATCGCTTTCACGAAGAAACAGCTGCTGAAGCTCATCACGGGCGCGATGGAGGAGGCGGTCGGTCACATCGTGGCGGTGATGACCGAGCCGGCCGTGTCGGCGCTGGAGAACATGGCCGCGGACCTGGTGGTGCAGGTCGGCATGGACGCCTTGGGCGTCCAGAACGGTGTGGACCTCGACCAGACGAAGCAGGCCGGGAAGGACGGCTTCGACCAGGGTGTCCAGGGCGCGAAGGAGGGCTTCAACCTCGCCTCCGCCGGCGGTGGCGGCGGGGCGAAGGGCGGGGGCAAGGGCTTCCACATCGAGCACGATGAGCACGACAACGCCGGCACCAAGCTGAACGGCGTGAGCGTCGGCATCCACGGCAAGACCACCGGCAAGCTGACGAAGGCGAAGACCGCCCAGGGCCGCAACAAGGGGCGCGACGACATCGCCGACGCCCTGGACCCCGTCATCGAGAAAGCCATGGGCGCCCTGGTGAAGTCGGCCAGGACCATGGGCGACCACGTCGGCAAGACCCTCCCCAAAGCCGTCAAACAGATCTCCAAGGACCACAAGAACAACGACGACGACATCCGCGCCCGCCTCGCCAAGGAGAACAAGAAGGACGACAACGGACACGGCGGGAACGGCAAGCCGGGCACCGGCAACCGCAAGGGCGGCGACCGCAGCGACACACATGTGAAGCCGGAGTCACTGAAGGACGTCAAGTCCGACCCGCGCCGTCATGGCATCGAGCTGAACAAGAAGATTTGCGAGACCGACCCGGTCGACGTCGCCACCGGTGAGATGACTCTGGCGCAGACCGATCTGTCGCTTCCGGGGACGCTGCCGCTGACCCTGACCCGTACCCATCTGTCGGAGTACCGCTACGGCCACTTCTTCGGCCGCAGCTGGGCCTCCACCCTCGACGAACGCCTTGAACTCGACCCCCTGGGCATGGGCGCCGTCTGGGCCCGCGAGGACGGCTCCTCACTCGTCTACCCCAGCCTGCCCCTCCCCGGCGGCGAACCCGTCCTCCCCCTCGAAGGCCCCCGCCTCCCCCTGGTCCACGGCGGACAGCACGACGACGCGACCACCTACACGGTCACCGACCCGCACACCGGCCTCATCCGCTCCTTCACCGGCAGCCCCTACCGGCCCTCGATCGGCTACTGGCTCACCGGACTCACCGACCGCAACCACCACCGCATCACCTACCACCGCCGCCCCGACGGCACCCCCACCTCCGTCACCCACGACGGCGGCTACACCGTCCAGATCACCACCGAGGACGCCCGCGTCCGCGAGCTGGCCCTGCGCACCCCCGACGGACCCGTCACGGTCATGCGCTACGGCTACGACGAGCTGGGCGACCTCACCCAGGTCATCAACTCCTCCGGCCTCCCCCTGCGCTTCACCTACGACCCCGACGCCCGCATCACCTCGTGGACGGACCGCAACGACTCCACCTACCGCTACGTCTACGACGAAGCGGGCCGGGTCGTCCGCACCATCGGCCCCGACGGCTTCCTGTCCTCCGCGTTCGCCTACGACGCCCACCCCGAGACCGGCGACCGCATCACCCGGTTCACCGACTCCACGGGCGCGACGAAGCTCTACGTCCTCAACGACCGCCTCCAGGTCCTGTCGGTGACGGACGCGCTCGGCAACACCGTCCGCCAGACCTGGGACCGTCACGACCACCTGCTGTCGCGCACCGACGCGCTCGGACGGACCACCGCGTACACGTACGACGAGCGGGGAAATCCCACCGTCGTCACGCACCCGGACGGCAGCACGGTCACGGTCGAGTACAACGAGCGGAACCAGCTCACCGTCGTCACCGGCCCGGACGGCGCCGTGTCCCGGCAGGAGTACGACGAGCGCGGCAACCCGGCCCTGTTCACCCGCCCCAACGGGACGACGACCCGGCTCGTCCACGACGAGCGCGGCCATCTGGTCGCCGTGGGCGACGCCCTCGGCGTGCTGGACCGGCTGCACTGCGACGCGGCCGGCCTCCCGCTGGCGGTACGCGGCCCGCTCGGCACCGTCACCCGCTATACACGCGATGCCTTCGGCCGCGCAGCGAGGATCACCGACGCCCAGGGCAACAGCACCGAGCTGGAGTGGACCGTCGAGGGCAGGCTCGCGCGGCGGACCGACCCGGACGGCTCGCGGCAGTCATGGACGTACGACGGGGAGGGCAACTGCCTCGTCCACACCGACGCGATGGGCGGTGAGACGCGCTTCGAGTACACCCATTTCGACCTGGTCTCGGCACGCACCACGCCCGACGGGGCACGCCACGAGTTCACGCACGACAGCGAGCTGCGCCTCTCGCTCGTCACCAACCCCCAGGGACTCACCTGGAGCTACCGGTACGACCAGGGCGGCCGCCTGGTCTCCGAGACGGACTTCGACGGCCGTACCCTCGCGTACACGCACGACGCCCTCGGCCGCCTGGCCTCCCGGACCAACGGTCTCGGCCAGACGATCGGCTTCGCACGCGACATGGCCGGACGGGTGGTCCTCAAGGACGCCGACGGCGCGGTGACGCGCTTCACGTACGACGCCTCCGGCCGGCTCGCCTCGGCCGTCGGCCCCGACACGTCGCTCACGTACCTGCGCGACGAGGCGAACCGGACCGTCCGGGAGATCTGCGACGGGCGCGAGCTGACCCACGTCTACGACGAGGCCGGTCGCCGCATCCGCCGTACCACCCCTTCCGGGGCGGTCAGCTCGTGGACGTACCCGGCCGGGCGCAGCGCCCGGCTGGACGCGTCGGGGCACCACGTGGTGTTCGAGTTCGACGAGACGGGCCGGGAGACCACCCGCCGCATCGGCGAGGCGCTGACCATCGACCACGCCTATGACGCGCGGGGCCGCCTCACCGAACAGGTGGTGCGGGGCGCCGACGAACGCACCGTCCAGCACCGTTCGTACACCTACCGCCCCGACGGCCACCTCACAGCGGTGGACGACCACCTCGGCGGCCTCCGTCGGCTCGACCTGACCCGCGAGGGCCGGGTCACGGGTGTCACCGCCGCGAACTGGAGCGAGCGGTACGCGTACGACGAGGCGGGCAACCAGACGGACGCCTCCTGGCCGGCGGCCGGCGGCGCGGCCGGCCACCGGGAGTACACGGGCACGCGCATCGGCCGCGCGGGCTCGGTCCGCTACGAACACGACGCCCAGGGGCGGGTGGTGCTGCGCCAGAAGACCCGGCTGTCCCGCAAGCCGGACACCTGGCGCTACGGCTGGGACGCGGAGGACCGTCTGGTCTCCGTCACCACCCCGGACGGCACGCGGTGGCGGTACGTGTACGACCCGCTGGGCCGCCGCACCGCCAAGCAGCGCCTGTCACCGGACGGGACGTCGGTCGCCGAGGAGACCACCTTCACCTGGGACGGCGACACCCTGTGCGAGCAGTCGGCCCGTACGCCGGGATCCCCGGAGACGGTCGCCCTGACCTGGGACCACGACGGGGTGAAGCCGGTCACCCAGGTCGAGCGCAGGCTCCTGGACGAGTCGGAGGTCGACAGCCGCTTCTTCGCGATCGTCACGGACCTGATCGGCACGCCCCGCGAACTCGTCGACGAGCGGGGCGACGTGGCGTGGCACACCAGGGCCACCGTGTGGGGCACGACGACCTGGAACCGCGACGCGACGGCGTACACCCCCCTGCGCTTCCCGGGCCAGTACTTCGACCCCGAGTCGCAGCTCCACTACAACCGGCACCGCCACTACGACCCGGAGTCGGGGCGGTACGTCTCCCCGGACCCCCTGGGCCTGGCCCCGGCACCGAACGCGGTGGCG
Organism: Streptomyces sp. SP18CS02; assembly: GCF_036322365.1. Classification (NCBI taxonomy): domain Bacteria; kingdom Bacillati; phylum Actinomycetota; class Actinomycetes; order Kitasatosporales; family Streptomycetaceae; genus Streptomyces; species Streptomyces sp. SP18CS02. The sequence continues at coordinate 419,418 of NZ_JAQYXC010000295.1, read as the reverse complement.
TACGTGGACAACCCCACGCGATGGATCGACCCGCTGGGGCTGGCGGGGTGCCCGCACAGGAAGGGCGAGCACAAGCACAGTGTGGTGCTCGGCGTGAACCAGAAGCCCGCACACGCGTCGGAGTCGCTGGCCGAACACCTGCGCAAGAACGGTGACCCGGGTGCCCACACCTACAACGGCCCCGACTACGCCGGTGAGGAGGAGGGCGGACCGATATGGATGACCAACGTCATGGCAGCCATCGGTGACCGGAACACCACCTTGTCCATCACACTCGACGGAATGCCCAACAGCAGGGGTGAAATCGGCAACTGGAATACGCCCGAGACCATTGTGGACGCGTTCCAGCACGCAGCTCGGCACGGGGCCCAGTTCAACTCGAGGCACGAGGACAACTATCCCCTCACCGGCGACGGCACGGCCTGGGAGATGAGCCAGGTCGCGTACGCGGTGCGGAACTACGACGGTGCCGCAGCGTGGGGAGATCCGGAGGACGAGCGCCCGGGACGGCCGTGGGAAGAGATCCACTGGTACTCGAACAATGAAAGAATCGACGTACCGAAGCCGGATATCCCGGAAATACAGCCGCCTTCCCTGCCGAAGAAGAAGTGACCCCTGATATGACGAAGCCTGAGTCGCCCCGGAGCGCCGCGGAGATCGTGGCCGCGGAATGGCAGGACATCCTGGACATGGGCCAGGACCTCATCGACCCGGTCGTACCCCGCACCATGTACGCGAACCCGCGGCTGCGAGAGCTCTATCCCGTGGTCAGTCACGGCACCCTCCTGCTGAGCCGGTGCATCCACTTTCCGTGGACCCACGATGTCGGCACGTTGCACAAGCAGGCCGGTGGCGGCTACCGCGTACGTCGCGGGTCCGACAGGACGGTTCTCGGTGTGGCGGAGACCGTGCGGGAGGCGGTGGATCTGATCGCGGCCAACCTTCCGGCCGGCTGCGGACCGGCCATCGACGGCACGGCGGACGACCTGCCCTCATGAAGGCCGGGATCGAGCCGCGCACGGGCGTACTTCCGCATGACAGGTGACCAGTCCGCATGACGGGCCGCGAGAGCTCCCGGGGGGCCGCGGATGCCGTGGCCGCCGCATGGCGCCTCCTCATCGAGGAGGGAGCGGACGTGGTCGACCCGGCCATGGTCCGGGCCGCGTACGCGCGGCCACGGCTGCGGGAGCTGTCCCCCGGAGTCAGCCACGGAATCATGTTCTTCAGCAAGGGCACGGGACCGGATGCCACACGCGTCGGGGGCTACGTGTATCCCCGGGGGGAGCGCTTCTGGATTCGCGGGCCCCTCGGGGTGGGCACGCTCGGTGAGGCCGACACGCTGGAGGAGGCGTTCGCGCTGGTCGTGGCGAACCTCCCCGAAGGGTGCGGCCCCGCCGTCCTCAGTACGGCGGACGACCTGTGACCGGACCGCCCAACCGCCCTCAGCCCCGCACGCACGGAGCCCCCGCCCGTTCCCGGGCGGGGGCTCCTGTCGTACGGCTCGCGGGGTCAGCCCTGCGGGTCGAGTTCGATCGTCTCGGTACGTTCGGCCGGGGTCTTGCCGAGCAGCGCCGTCTGCATCGCCTGCGCCACGTCGGACGAGGAGAGCTGGTGCTTCTTGCCGTCGCCCTTGGTGATCATGACGCCGTCGAACACACCGTCCAGCAGCTCGTCGATCGCCTTGCGGTCGTAGACCTCGACCAGCCGGCCGTTGACCGGCTTCATGGAGAGGATCTTCGGCAGCGACCGGGACGGGCCGAACTGGATCTCCTTGCCGCCCGCCTTGATGGTCACCAGGCCCGACATCGCCGGCTCGGCGAACTCCTTCATCGCCCGGTCCAGTTCGGCCTGGGTGATGGTCGGCGCCTTGGTCACGACGGGCAGCTCGACGACGTTCACCGCGCCCGTCTCGACCTGGGCGCGGTACGCGTCCTTGACCGAGATCATCGAACGCTGGACGTCCAGCCCCTTGCCCGCCTTGCCCGGTACGGCGACGGCCTTGCCCGGCTCGAACCTGATCGTGCCGTCGGTGGCCGAGCCCGAGACGCCCGCCAGGTCGGTCAGCGCGACCCCCAGCTTCTCCTCGTCGACCGGGATCACCGGCTGGGCGACACGGGTCCCGCCGAAGAGCGTGCCGATCACCGAGACCGGGTTGTAGTCGGCGCCGGCGGCGGCCCGCACGGTCTCCTGACTGTCCAGGGACAGCCCCGCCTTGTCCGGGGCCAGCTGCTCCTTCTTGCCGCCCACGCTGAGCTGGAGCGGCGTGGAGGCGCGCTTGCCGAAGGCCGCGTCGAGCTTGCCGACCGCCTCCTCCTTGGTGCCCCCGCCGATGTCGACGCCCAGGACGGTGGTGCCCTTGGGGACCTCGGAGTGGTTGAGGAGCAGCCCGGCGCCGTAGGCCACGCCGGCCAGGAAGACCGCCGCGGCACCCAGCAGGACCAGCTTCGAGCGGCCCTTCTTGGCCGGCTTCGCGGCGGCGGGCGCGGGGGCCGGGGCCGGGGCCGGGACGGGGGCCGCCCGGTCGAAGTCGGCTCCGGGGTCGTCCTCCGGGCGCGGGCCCGGGTTCCGGCCGGGTCCCTGCGCCGGGCCCGTCGGCGCGAACGGCGACGGGGAGCGGTGCTGCGGCGGGACGACGGGGATGCCGCTGGTCAGGGTGTCACCGGAGACGTGTCCCCCGCCCGGCGGCGGCCCGGCCGGGCCGGGGCCGGGCGCGGGCTTCTGCGGGGTCAGCACGGCGGTGTCGTCGGACATCCGCGGGACGCCGCCCATGCGGGGCGTCCCGTGCGGCGGGGTACCCGCCGGCGGTCCGACCACCGGGCTGCTGCCGGTGACCGGGCCGGTGGTCGGTCCGCTGGGGCCCGCGGGGCCGCCCGGCCGCGCCTGGCCGTCGGCGTGCGCGGCGAGGTCCTGGAGCGAGCCCCCGGGGCGGGGGGCGCCGGGCGCCTGGGGCGAACGGGGCGCGTCCTGGGCGTCCGAGAAGTACGGCAGCCCGGCCTGGCCGGGTACGGGGGCGCGGCCACCGCCCGGGAAGCCCCCGCCGTCGGTGCCGGGCCCGCCGGCGGGCGGCGTCGGCGCGCCCGGTGCGGGCACGGCGGGCGCCGCCGGCGCCGCCGCCTTGCGCGGGGCGAACCAGTCGCTGGTCGGCTTGTCCTCCGCCGGCTCCTCGACGGGCTCCGGCGCCTCGGGCGCCGGGCGCGGGATGTCGCCCGTCCGCTCGGCCTCCCGCTCGGCCTTCCGCTCGGCGGCCGCCGGCGCGGCGTCCACGTCGCTCATGGGCGTACGCATGACGACCGGCGGGATGGGCCGCGAACCCGGGATGTTGATCCGGATGCGGGTGGTCAGGGTGGTCTCGGTCCGCCGCTCCTCCGGCTCGGCTGCGGCTCCGGCGGGCTCCTCCGGAGCGTCCTGCGCCGGGTGCAGCGACGGATACTGGCGCGATCCGTACGGCGGTGTCCCCGAGGGGTACGCGGCTCCACCGCGCCCCTGGGGCCCGGAGGACGAACTGTCAGTTTCACGGCTCAAAGCAGGTTCTCCCGGTTGGCTCCGCTGCCCGCTCTTACACGTACGGGCGCTCGGCGGCGCGCACCACCATACTGGCCGCCGTCCGGGCGCATCCCGCGACCGGGGGATTGGGAACGGTCATTCCGGCCGAAGTCCGGCCAGGTCATGTGCCAAGTCGGCGTCAGCGGCCACCCGGTTGCGGCGTCCGCGACATGGTGGCACACATCACAGCGACGGCCATGCCGCCCAGGAGGTACACCATCTCGCCGATGCCTCCCCCGAAGACGCCGTCCCCCTCCGGGCGGCCGAAACTGAGCACGACGACGGCGACCAGCCATCCGGCGCCCGGTGCCACCACGCCCAGTTGGGTGCCGGTGGCGCGCAGCCCGCCGTAGAACAGGCCGGCGCTGCCCGCGAGGGCGAGCAGCAACCCCGCGGGGAACCAGCCGCTTTGGACCAGCGAGCCGGCGAGGCCGACCAGCGCCCCGAGCACCCCGAGGCCGAGGTAGGCGGCGATTCGGCCGGGCTTGGGCGGCCGGGCCGGCCAGGAACCGGTTCCACTCATGTCATGACTCCCGCGAAGAGGTCGTACTCGCGCTCACCGGCGGGTGCGCCGGACGTGCCGCTCGCCAACTGGTAGTACTCCCGCTCGAAGACGGGCTGCCCCAGATCGTTGGAGAGCGCGAAGAAGGGGCCGTCCAGGGCGATCTGGGTCGCGTGGGCGCGCATCGCGGCCTTCTTCCGCTCCGCGTACGCCGTGCCGTCGATCTCCGCCGTGATCAGTTCGTCGTCGACGACACCCGGTACGTCGTCGATCGCCGCGATCCCGGGGAATCCCGCGCCGCCGGCGTCCCGCAGAGCGGCGAAGGCCGCCTCGGCGACCGTGCGCGGCACCCTGTTCCAGTAGATCTTCGCGATGACGTGGGGCGCGCCCAGGTCCGGCCGGAAGTCCGGGTCGGCGGCCAGTTCGGCGGCGCGCGTGGCGACCCGGTGGGCCTGGATGTGGTCGGGGTGGCCGTAGCCGCCGTCGGGGTCGTACGTCACGAGCACCTGCGGGCGCGTCGAGCGGATCACCTCGACGAGGTGGGCGGCGGCGGTGTCCACGTCCGTGTGCCAGAAGGCACCGGGGCGGTGGTTCTGCTCGACGCCCATCATCCCGGAGTCGCGGAAGCGGCCGGGTCCGCCCAGGAAGCGGTGGTCGGTGACGCCCAGCTCCTTCATCGCGTGGGCCAGTTCGCCGACGCGATGGGCGCCCAGCCGGTCCTCCCGGTCGGGTGCGAGATGGGCGAGGCCGGGCGGGATGACCTCGCCCTCCTCGCCGAGTGTGCAGGTCACCAGCGTGACCTGGGCGCCCTCGGCCGCGTACTTGGCCATGGTGGCGCCGTTGTTGATCGACTCGTCGTCGGGGTGCGCGTGCACCAGGAGCAGACGACGGGCGGGGAGATCCGTCATACGGACACCCTACGAGGCGTCGCCCGGGACCCTGGAACGCGGCGCCGGGACACGGCGCCGGGAGAGGGTGCGGGCAGGGCGCGGGACGGCGGGCCGGGTCAGAACTTCAGGCCGCCGATCATGCCCGCCACGCTGGTCGTCAGCTGGCTGACCGTGGGGGCGATGGAGGAACTCGCCAGGTAGAAGCCGAGCAGCATGCAGACCGCCGCATGTCCGGCCTTCAGCCCGGATTTCCGGACCAGCAGGAAGACGACGATCGCCAGCAGCACCACCGCCGAAATCGAGAGTGCCACGGCGGTTCACCTCCATACATATTCGGTCGGACCGGGCAGCGTGCATGTGCGTGCTCGTGCGTGCATGTGCCAGAGGCTTCATACCCACTTCGCGCTACGGATCATAACTATCCGTCGCAACGCATCGATCGGTGCACGGCAGCACATGGGGGCGCACGCACGCTAGTTTCGGTCACATGACCCTGAGGCAGCAGCTCTCCTTCCCCCGTCAGCACGCCCGGACGCAGCGCTTCACTCTCGGCGCCCCCCGCGCGTTCACCGTGGCTCCCGACGGCTCCCGTGTCGTCTTCCTCCGCTCCCCTTCCGGTACCGGGCGTTCGAACCGGCTGTGGGTGCTGGATCTGGAGGGAGAGGCGCGCGAGCGGGTGGCGGCCGACCCCGAGGGCCTGCTGGGCGGTGCGGAGGAGACGCTGTCGCCGGAGGAGCGGGCCCGCCGTGAGCGCAGCCGGGAGGGCTCGGGCGGCATCGTGGGGTACGCGGTGGACGCGGCGGTCGAGCTGGCGGCGTTCACCCTGTCCGGGCGGCTGTTCACGGCGGAGCTGAGGGCCGGGACCGCCCGTGAACTGCCCGCGCCGGGACCTGTGGTCGACCCCCGTCCCTCGCCCGACGGGCGGCACATCGCCTATGTGGCGCGGGGCGCGCTGCGGGTGATCGGCGCCGAGGGCGAGGAGGACCGGGCGCTGGCGGAGCCCGAGGACGCCCATGTCACCTACGGCCTGGCGGAGTTCATCGCGGCCGAGGAGATGGGCCGCTCGCGTGGCTTCTGGTGGTCGCCGGAGTCGGACCGGCTGCTGGTGGCGCGGGCCGACGACAGCGCCGTGCGGCGGTGGTGGATCGCCGATCCGGCGCACCCGGACCGGGAGCCGGCGGAGGTCGGGTACCCGGCGGCCGGTACGGCCAACGCGGAGGTACGGCTGAGCCTGCTGGGGCTGGACGGTTCGCGTACGGAGATCGAGTGGGACCGGGCCCGCTATCCGTATCTCGCGCGGGTGCACTGGTCGTCGGCGGGTGCGCCGCTCCTGCTCGTCCAGGCCCGCGACCAGCGGGTCCAGCTCTATCTGGCGGTCGACACCGGGACCGGGGCGACGCGGACGGTGCACGTGGACGAGGACCCGGCGTGGCTGGAGCTGCTGCCGGGGGTGCCGGCCTGGGCCCCGGACGGGCGCCTGGTGCGGATCGCGGACGAGGGCGGGGCGCGTGTGCTGGCGGTGGGCGACCGGACGCTGACGGGGGCGCAGACGCAGCTGCGGGCGGTGCTGGACGTCGGCGACGACGACATCCTGGTGTCGGCGTCGGCGGGCGAGGAGGCCGAGGACCCGGAGATCGGCGAGATCCATGTGTACCGGGTGAACGAGCTGGGCGTCGAGCGCGTCTCCGAGGGCCCGGGGATCCACTCGGCCGTGCGCGGCGGAGCGGTGACGGTCCTGGCGTCGGCGCGGCCCGGTACCGCGGGGACCGCCGTGCGGGTGCTGCGGGACGGCAAGCAGTTGGCCGAAATTGTTTCCCATGCCGAGCAGCCTGTGCTCTCGCCGCGGCTGTTGCTGACCGAGTCGGGCGAGCACCGGATCCCGTGTGCCGTGCTGCTGCCGAGTACGTACGAGGAGGGCGACGGGCCGCTGCCGGTGCTGCTGGACCCGTACGGCGGGCCGCACGGGCAGCGGGTGGTGGCGGCGCACAATCCGCACCTGACGTCGCAGTGGTTCGCCGAGCAGGGCTTCGCGGTGATCGTGGCGGACGGCCGGGGTTCTCCGGGACGTTCGCCCGGCTGGGAGAAGGCGATCAAGGGCAGGCTGACGCTGACGCTGGACGACCAGGTCGAGGCGCTGCACGGCCTGGCGGAACGGTTCCCGCTGGATCTGGGGCGGGTGGCGATCCGCGGCTGGTCCTACGGCGGCTATCTGGCCGCGATGGCGGTACTGCGGCGGCCCGACGTGTTCCATACGGCGGTGGTCGGGGCGCCGGTGACCGATCAGCGGCTGTACGACACCCACTACACCGAGCGGTACCTGGGGCTGCCGCAGGAGGCTCCGGAGGTGTACGCGGCCAACAGCCTGGTCACGGACGACGGCCTGTCGGCACCGGAGGAACCGGTGCGACCGATGATGATCATCCATGGCCTCGCGGACGACAATGTGGTGATGGCCCATACCCTGCGGCTGTCGTCGGCACTGCTCTCGGCGGGCCGCCCGCACGAGGTGCTGCCGCTGAGCGGGGTGACGCATATGACGCCGCAGGAGCAGGTGGCCGAGAATCTGCTGCTCCTCCAGGTGGAGTTCCTGAAGCGGTCGCTGGGCCTGTCCTGACGGCCGGCGCAGAGGCGGTCGCGGCTACGGCGACCGGCCGGGGAGACAAGGCTCCCCGGCCGGTCCACGGCACCCGCACGGCCGTACGCTGTTCAGCCTGGCGCGTCCGTATATCGGTATCGCGTCGGTCAAGTTGCCGACGTGTTAACGGAATTGACAGCTGATCGACACATATGTCCGTCGGTCAGGTCAATTCACCCTCTGCCGGAACGACCCGCTTCTCCTCGGCGAAGTGGCAGGCCGAAGCGTGCCGCGCGGGCGTCGGAGCGGTCCGGAACGCCTCGGGGACCACGAGCAGCGGCACCTCCTGGGCGCAGCGCTCCTCCGCCTTCCAGCAGCGGGTGCGGAAGCGGCAGCCGGAGGGCGGGTTGGCCGGCGAGGGCACGTCACCGGCGAGCAGGATCCGTTCGCGGTGTTCGCGGGCGTCCGGGTCGGGGACCGGGACCGCCGACAGCAGCGCCTGGGTGTAGGGGTGCGTGGGATGGTCGTAGATCTCGGCGTCGGTGCCGATCTCGGCGATCCTGCCGAGGTACATCACGCCGACCCGGTCGGAGATGTGCCGGACGATCGACAGGTCGTGGGCGATGAAGAGGTACGCGAGGCCGAAGGCGTCCTGGAGCCTCTCCATCAGGTTGATGACCTGTGCCTGGACGGACACGTCCAGCGCCGAGACCGGCTCGTCCGCCACGATGATCTCGGGCCGCAGGGCGAGGCCGCGGGCGATGCCGATGCGCTGGCGCTGACCGCCGGAGAACTGGTGCGGGTAGCGGTTGATGTGCTCGGGGTTCAGCCCGACCACGTCGAGCAGCTCCTGGACCCTGCGCCGCCGGTCGCCCTTCGGGGCCACCTCGGGGTGGATCTCGTAAGGCTCCCCGATGATGTCGCCGACCGTCATCCGCGGGTTCAGCGAGGTGTAGGGGTCCTGGAACACCATCTGGATGTTGCGGCGGACCGCCTTCAGCGCCCGCCCCGACAGCGCGGTGATGTCCTCGCCCTTGTAGAGGATGCGCCCGCTCGTCGGCCGTTCCAGGTTCACCAGCATCCTGGCGACCGTGGACTTGCCGCAGCCGGACTCCCCCACGATGCCGAGCGTCTCGCCCTGGTAGAGGTCGAAGGAGACCCCGTCGACCGCTTTGACCGCGCCGATCTGCCTCTTGAACAGGACGCCCCGGGTGAGGGGGTAGTGCTTGACGAGCTCGCGCACCTGGAGGACGGGTTCACCGCGCCGCATCGACGGTCTCCTTCCAGAAGTGGCAGGCGCTGCGTCTGTCCGCGGAGACCCGCTCCAGCGGAGGAAGGTCGGTCCGGCACAGATCGCGGGCGCGCGGGCAGCGCGGGTTGAAGGGGCAGCCGGGCGGGATCCTCATCAGGTTGGGCGGCAGGCCCTTGATCGCGTACAGCTCCTGGCCCTTCTGGTCCAGGCGCGGGATCGAGTCGAGCAGGCCCCGGGTGTACGGGTGGGCGGGCGCCTTGTAGATCTCGTGGACCGGGGCGGTCTCGATGATCCGGCCCGCGTACATCACCGCGATCCTGTCGGCGACGTCGGCGACCACGCCGAGGTCGTGGGTGATCAGGATCAGGCCCATGTCCAGTTCGCGCTGGAGCTCCGCGAGGAGTTCCATGACCTGGGCCTGGACGGTGACGTCGAGCGCGGTGGTCGGCTCGTCCGCGATGATCAGGTCCGGCTCCAGCGCCATCGCCATGGCGATCATGATGCGCTGGCGCATTCCGCCGGAGAACTGGTGCGGGTACTGGCCCACGCGTTCCGCGGCCGCGGGGATGCGGACCCGGTCCATCAGCTCCACGGCCCTGGCGTGGGCGTCCCTCTTCGACATGCCCCGGTGGACGACGAACATCTCGCCGAGCTGCTCGCCGACGCTCAGGACGGGGTTCAGGGCGGACAGCGCGTCCTGGAAGATCATCGCCATTCCGGCGCCGCGGATGCCCCGGCGCTGCTCCTCCTTGAGCTTGAGCAGGTCCTGGCCCTTGAAGAGGATCTCGCCGCCCGTGATCCGGCCGGGCGGCGAGTCGAGGATGCCCATGATCGCCTGGGCGGTGACGGACTTTCCGGAGCCCGACTCGCCGAGCACGGCGAGGGTCTCGCCCGCCCGGACCGAGCAGGTGACGCCGTTGACGGCCCTGGCGACCCCGTCCCGGGTACGGAACTCGACCTGGAGGTCACGCACTTCGAGCAACATGGCGGCGGCTCCTAGAGGGTGTCTTGTCGATCGGGCCGGATCGGTGAGCGGCGTTGGGTGCCTGGGGCCTCCCCAGGCCCTCCGGGGCCGAGGGGGCGGCATCGCACGGCGGAGGAGGGAGGCGACGCGGTGGGGGCACCTCCCGTGCCCGGAGGGCCACGGGGGACGTCGAAGACCGACGACAACGCGGCGAGGGGCGGTGCCGGGCGCCGCGAGCCCGGCAGGACCGGGGAGACACCACCTAACGCAGCTTCGGGTCGAGGGCGTCGCGCACCGCGTCGCCGAGCATGATGAACGCGAGCACCGTGATGCTCAGGGCGCCGGCGGGCCACAGCAGCATGTGCGGGGCGTTGCGGATCTGCGGGGCGGCGTTGGAGATGTCGATGCCCCACGAGACGGTGGGGGGCCGCAGGCCGACGCCGAGGAAGGAGAGCGTGGCCTCCAGCGCGATGTACGTACCGAGCGCGATGGTCGCCACGACGATCACCGGTGCGACCGCGTTGGGCGCGACATGGCGCAGCAGCATCCGTCCGCTGCCCGCCCCCAGCGCCCGTGCGGCCTGCACGTAGTCGTGCTGTCTGGCGGTGATGACCGCGCCCCGGGAGATCCGGGCGAGCTGGGGCCAGCCGAGGAGCACGATGAAGCCGACCACCGGCCACACCGTGGAGCTGGTGACGACGGAGAGGGAGACCAGCCCGCCGAGGACGACGGGGATGCCGAAGAACACGTCGGCGACCCGTGAGAGCAGTCCGTCCCACCAGCCGCCGTAGAAGCCGGCGAGCCCGCCGAGGAGGCCCCCGATGAGGGCGGCGCCCACGGTGGCGCAGACGCCGACGGTGATGGAGGCGCGGGCGCCGTGGACGGTGCGGGTGTAGACGTCGCAGCCCTGGGTGTCGTAGCCGAAGGGGTGTCCGGGCGAGGAGCCCTCCTGCGATTCGGCCAGGTCGCAGTGGAGCGGGTCGCCGTCGGCGATGAGGCCGGGCCAGATGGCGATCAGTACGAGGAAGACGATGAGCAGCGCGGAGACGACGAAGACGGGGTCACGGCGCAGCTGCCGCCAGGCGTCGGTCCACAGACTGCGGGCCTTCTCGTCCGGGCCCCGGGGGCTTTCGCCGCCCCCGGCTTCGCCGTTTCGGCCCTCCAGGGTCTCGGCCTCGCTCACGGCGAGGTCCATCCCCCCGCCCGCGCCCGTCGGGGCGACCGCCTCCTTGGGGTTGTCGTACGGGACGCGTACGGCGTACGGCTCGGTCGCGTCGTGCGGCTCAGGCATAACGGATCCTCGGGTCCAGGACCGCGTAGAGCAGGTCGACGAGCAGGTTCGCCACCAGGAAGACGATGACGAGGATGGTCACGAAGCCGACGACGGTGGGCGCGTTGTTGCGCAGGATGCCCTGGTAGAGCTGGTAGCCGACGCCGTGGATGTTGAAGATCCGCTCGGTGACGATGGCGCCGCCCATGAGGGCCCCGATGTCGGCTCCGATGAAGGTGACGACGGGGATGAGCGAGTTGCGCAGCAGATGGCGGCCGATGACCCGTCGTCGCGGCAGGCCCTTGGCGATGGCGGTGCGGACGTAGTCGGCGCGGACGTTCTCGGCGATGGAGGTGCGGGTGAGCCGGGTGACGTAGGCGAGCGAGACCAGCGCCAGGACGACGCCCGGCAGGAGCAGCTCGCCGAAGCCCGCGCCGGACGAGACGGAGGGGCGGACGATCCCCCAGCGCACGCCGAAGAGGAACTGGAGCAGGTAGCCGGAGACGAAGGTCGGGACGGAGATGACGACGAGCGTGAGGACGAGCAGGCCGGTGTCGAGGGGGCGGCCGCGCTTGAGGCCGCTGACGACACCGAGGGTGATGCCGACGACGATCTCGATGACGATGGCCACGATCGTCAGCCGCAGGGTCACCGGGAAGGCCGACGCCATCAGCTCGGTGACGGGCTGGCCGTTGAAGGCGGTGCCGAAGTCGCCCTGGAAGATCTGCCCCATGTAGTGGAGGTACTGCTTCCACAGCGGCTGGTCGAGGTACAGCTCCTTGCGGATGCGGGCCGCCGTGGCGGGGTCGGGCGCCTTGTCGCCGAAGAGCGCCGCGACCGGGTCGCCGAGCGCGTACACCATGAAGAAGATCAGGAACGTGCTGCCGATGAACACCGGGATCATCTGGAGCAGCCGCCGGATCACATAGCGTCCCATGGTGGCTCCTGAGGATCGTGGGGTGTCAGGCGACCTTGATCTGGTCGTAGACGGGGACGCTGAACTGGTTGAGGCTCACCTGGGAGAGCCGCTCCGACCAGCCGGCGCTGCCGTTCTGGTACCAGAGCGGGATGGCGGGCATCTGCTCGGCGAGGATCCGTTCGGCGGCCTGGAAGTCCCCGACCGCCGTGGCCTGCTCGGTCTCGCGGTTGGCCTTGTCGACGAGGCCGTCGAACCGCTTGTCGCTGAACTTGCCGTAGTTGGAGGAGCCGCCGGTGGAGTAGAGCGGCTCCAGGAAGTTCTGGATGAGCGGGTAGTCGGCCTGCCAGCCGGAGCGGAAGGGGCCCGTCATCCGGTACGAGGTGGTCTGGTTCCGGAAGTCCGCGAAGGTGCCGACGGGGTTGACCGTGCACACCGCGCCCCTGCCCAGCGCGTTGTTGACGCTGTTGCAGACGGCGTCCATCCACGCGCGGTGGGAGCCGGTGTCGACGTTGGAGGTGAGCGTCACCCTGCCGCCGGGCAGGCCGCCGCCCTCGTCGATGAGTCTCCTCGCCTCGGCGGGGTCGAAGGTGCAGGCGGCGCCGCACAGCGCCTTGTAACCGCCCTGGTCACCGAGGGCGGGCGAGGTCCAGTCCTCGGCCGGGGTGCGGGTCCGCTGGTAGATCTGCCGGGTGATCTCGTCGCGGTCGATCGCCATGGACAGGCCGCGGCGGACCTTCTCCATGCCCGGCTTGTTCCACCCGCGCTGGTACATCGGGAAGACGAGGGTCTGGATGATGAGGGCGGGCTGGTTGATGTAGCGGTCGCCGAGGTCATGGGCGACGTTCCTCAGCTGCTGGGCCGGGACGTCGTCGACGAGATCGAGGTTGCCGGCCATCAGGTCGGTGTAGGCGGTGTTGTTGTCGGTGTAGACGGTCAGGTCCACTCCGCCGTTCAGCGCCTTGTCCGGCCCCGGGTAGCCGTCCCACCGGCGCAGCTTCATACCGCTGCCCTTGGCGTACGACTCGACGGTGTACGGGCCGTTGCCCACGGGTTTGTCGAGCCAGCCGGCGTGGTCCTCGAAGAAGGACCGGGGCAGCGGCACGAACGCCTGGTAGCCCAGGGTGTCGGGCCAGCTGGAGAAGGTGTCCTTCAGTGTCGCGGTGAACGTCCGCTCGTCCTTGACGACCAGGCCGCTCATGGTCCGGGCCCGGGGGCTGCCCGAGGCGGGGTGTACGTCGTCGTAGCCGACGATGTCACTGAAGAACGGCGCGTTGTTCTGTGTGTTGTCGACGTGCGCGCCGTAGTTCCAGGCGTCGACGAACGACCGGGCGGTGACCGGCTCGCCGTCGCTGAACTTCCAGCCGGTTCTGAGGGTGATGGTGAAGTGCCGCGAGTCGGTGGTCTCGATCCGCTCGGCGACCATGTCCCTGGCCTCGCCGGTCCGGGGGTCGTACCGCTTGAGCCCCCGGAAGAGCATGTCGAGGACCTTGCCGCCCTGGACCTCGTTGGTGTTGGCCGGCTCCAGCGGGTTCTGGGGGTCTCCCCAGGAGGAGCTCACGATCCCGTCGGCGCCACTGCCCCTGTCGCCGGGCCCGCCACCGCAGGCGCTCACCGCGAGGGCGACGGCCACCGCACCCGCGGTCCACCGGGCGTGCCTGCCTCCGGGCATGGAGTGCCTCCCTCGGTCCTCGGTCGCGCTACGGACTCCCTGGTCCCCACATATCACCCCATGTCATCTCCTGACGCACCTTTACACCCGCCGTCCGCGTGCCGCGCCACCCGCATGCGCGCGGAGCCGGTGCCCACGGCGCGCGGGCCGGCGGTCCCCGCGTGGCCGGTGGCCGGACGGTCGCGCCGCGCACGCCGCCCCGCGCACGCGAAGCGCCCCGGACCGAGAACGGTCCGGGGCGCTTGGTGCGCGTACCGGCGTGGGCGTACCGCGGGCGCGGGCCGGCCGGCCCGCGCCCGCCGGGTCCACGGGGCGGTCAGGCGGCGTGGACGACGTCCTTCTCCTCGGCGAAGTGGCACGCCGACTCGTGTGCCGCCGGGGTGTCGCTCGCCTTGAAGCGCTCCGGGATCGCCAGCAGCGGGACCTCGGTGGAGCACTTCTCCTCCGCCTTCCAGCAACGGGTGCGGAAGCGGCAGCCGGAGGGCGGGTTGGCCGGCGAGGGGACGTCACCGGTGAGGATGATCCGCTCGCGGCCCTCACGGGCCTCCGGGTCGGGGACCGGGACCGCCGACAGCAGCGCCTGGGTGTAGGGGTGCGTGGGGTGGTCGTAGATCTGCGTGTCCGTACCGATCTCGGCGATCCTGCCGAGGTACATCACGCCGACCCGGTCGGAGATGTGCCGGACGATCGACAGGTCGTGGGCGATGAAGATGTAGGAGAGGTTGAACTCGTCCTGCAGCTTCTCCATCAGGTTGATGACCTGCGCCTGGACGGACACGTCCAGCGCCGAGACCGGCTCGTCGCAGATGATGATCTCGGGGTTGAGCGCCAGGCCGCGGGCGATGCCGATGCGCTGGCGCTGACCGCCGGAGAACTGGTGCGGGTAGCGGTTGATGTACTCGGGGTTCAGCCCGACCACGTCGAGCAGCTCCTGGACCTTGCGCCGCCGGTCGCCCTTCGGGGCCACCTCGGGGTGGATCTCGAAGGGCTCCCCGATGATGTCGCCGACCGTCATCCGCGGGTTCAGCGAGGTGTAGGGGTCCTGGAACACCATCTGGATGTTGCGGCGGACCGCCTTCAGCGCCCGCCCCGACAGCTTGGTGATGTCCTGGCCCTTGAAGAAGACCTCACCGGCGGTGGCGGTCTCCAGCATCATCAGCAGCTTGGCGACCGTGGACTTGCCGCAGCCGGACTCCCCCACGATGCCGAGCGTCTCGCCCTGGTAGAGGTCGAAGGAGACCCCGTCGACGGCCTTGACCGCGCCGACCTGCTTCTTGAACAGGATGCCCTGGGTCAGCGGGAAGTGCTTGACCAGGTTGCGCACCTGGAGGATCGGCTCACCGCGCTCCACCGGGGCCTCGATGGCCGCGACGGCCGCCGACTCGGTGGCCGGGGCGACCGTCTCGACCGCCGTGACGTTGGGGGTCGCGTCCACGGCGTCCGACGCGGTGGCGTCGGTCTTCTTGAGCTCAGCCATGGATGGTCTCCTTCCAGAAGTGGCACGCGCTGCCGCGGCCGGGCAGCTCGCCGCCGTCCCGTTCGGTCACCGGCACCAGGGCCGGGATGTCCGTACGGCAGATGTCGTCCGCCTTGGGGCAGCGCGGGTTGAAGGCGCAGCCCGTCGGGATCTTCAGCAGGTTGGGCGGCAGGCCCTTGATCGCGTACAGCTCCTGGCCCTTCTGGTCCAGGCGCGGGATCGAGTCGAGCAGACCCCGGGTGTACGGGTGGGCGGGGCGCTTGTACAGCTCGTGGATCGGGGCGGTCTCCACGATCCGTCCCGCGTACATCACCGCGATCTTGTCCGCGACGTCGGCGACCACGCCGAGGTCGTGGGTGATCAGGATCAGGCCCATGTTCTCCTCGCGCTGGAGCTCCGCGAGGAGGTCCATGACCTGGGCCTGGACGGTGACGTCGAGCGCGGTGGTCGGCTCGTCCGCGATGATCAGGTCCGGCTCCAGCGCCATCGCCATGGCGATCATGATGCGCTGGCGCATACCGCCGGAGAACTGGTGCGGGTAGTCGTTCACCCGGGCGGCGGCGGCCGGGATCTTCACCCGGTCCATCAGCTCGATCGCCTTGGCCTTGGCCTCCTTGCGGGACAGGCCGAGGTGGACGCGGTACATCTCGCCGAGCTGGTAGCCGACGGTCAGCACCGGGTTCAGGGCGGAGAGCGCGTCCTGGAAGATCATGGCGATCCGGCGGCCACGGATCCTGCGCCGCTCGTCGTTGGACATCTTGAGCATGTCCTCGCCGTGGAACAGGATCTCGCCCTTGGGGATCCGGCCGGGCGGCATGTCGAGGATGCCCATGATCGCCTGGGCGGTGACCGACTTGCCGGAGCCCGACTCGCCGAGCACGGCGAGGGTCTCGCCCGCTTCGACGCTGTAGCTCACGCCGTTGATCGCCTTGGCGACACCGTCACGGGTGTGGAACTCGACGTGCAGGTCCCGCACTTCGAGGAGCGGGGCCTTGTCATGGCCGCCCCCGCGCTGGGCGGGGACCTCACTGGTCTTGTCGATGGTGGTCAACGTACGCCCTCCTAGCGCAGCTTGGGGTCGAGGGCGTCGCGAACCGCTTCGCCGAGCATGATGAACGCCAGGACCGTGAGGCTCAGGAACAGCGACGGGAAGAGCACCATGTGCGGGGAGCTCAGGAAGCGGTCCTGTCCATCACTGATCATCAGGCCCCAGGAGATGTTCGGGGACTGGACGCCGATGCCGAGGTACGAGAACGCCGCCTCGGCCGCGATGTACACGCCGAGGTTGATCGTGGTGATGACGATGACCGGGGCGAGGGCGTTCGGCAGGATGTGACGCATCGCGATCCGCCGGCCACCGGCGCCGAGCGCCCTGGCGGCCATCACGTAGTCGTTCTGCTTGTTGGTGATCACCGAACCGCGCATGATGCGGAACAGCTGGGGCCAGCCGAGCACCGCCATGATCAGCGAGACGGTGAAGACGTTGCCGGTGCCGAGCATCGCCAGGACGAGCAGGCCGCCCAGCGTGGTCGGGATGGCGAACCAGATCTCCGTGAAGCGGGAGACCAGGGAGTCCAGCCAGCCGCCGCGCAGACCGGCGACCATGCCGAGCACACAGCCGGCGAGCGTGGTGAGCACCGAGGTGAGGACACCGACGATGATCGAGTTGCGGGCGCCGTAGATGGTGCGCGTGTAGATGTCGCAGCCCTGGACGTCGTAACCGAACCAGTGCGCGCCGCTCGGCGGGACGACCGAGTTGGACAGGTCGCAGAAGCCCTTGGCGTACGGGTCGTTGCTGGTGAACAGCTGCGGGAAGAGCGCCATCACCAGCAGGAAGAGGATCAGGAAGGCGGAGACCAGGAAGACCCAGTTGCGCATCAGGTCGCGACGGGCGTCGCTCCAGATGCTGGCGGCCCGCTCGGGCTTCTGCTTCTTGGTGGTGCTCACGTCGCTGCCGGGTGCGGCCGTCTTGACGGCCGCACTCTCCTCGATGGCGGTGGAGGTGTTCTCAGGCATAGCGAATCCTCGGGTCGAGCACGGCGTAGAGCAGGTCCACGAGCAGGTTGGCGGCGATGTACACGAGGACGAGCGTCGTGACGATGCCGACGACGACGGTGCCCTGGCGCAGATACACGGCCTGGTAGAGCGTGCCGCCGATGCCCGGAATGTTGAAGAGCCGCTCGGTGATGATGGCGCCGCCCATCAGGGCGCCGAGGTCGACGCCGAGGAAGGTGACGATCGGGATCATCGCGTTGCGCAGCGCGTGGCGCACGATGACCCGGCTGCGGCTGAGGCCCTTGGCGGTGGCGGTGCGCACGTAGTCGGCGCGCATCGTCTCCATCATGCTGGTCCGCGTGAGCCGGGTGATGTAGGCCAGCGACGCCGAGGCCAGCACGATGCCGGGGAGGATCAGCGTGGTGATGTCCTCGGAGTCGTACGAGACGGGCACCAGCGCCCACTTCACGCCGAGCACCAGCTGCAGGACGTTGCCGAGGACGAACGCGGGAACGGAGACCAGCAGAAGGGTCGACAGCAGCACGACGTTGTCGAGGAACTTGCCGCGGCCGAGCGCGGCGAAGACACCGGCGACCACTCCGACGACGGCCTCGACCGCGAAGGCGATGCCGGCCAGGTTGAGCGTCACCGGGAAGGTCTCGCCCATGATCTCGGACACCGGACGACCGGTGAAGTCCGAGCCGAAGTCACCGGTCAGCACACCCGAGATGTAGTACCAGTACCTCACGTAGAGCGGGTCATTGAGGTGGTACTGCTCCCGCAGGATCGCCGCGATGGCCGGGTCCGCCCTCTTCTCACCCGCCAATGCCTGGATCGGGTCACCGGGCAGCAGGAAGACGAGGCAGTACAGAAGAATTGTCGCGCCGAGCAGTACGGGTATCGCCTGCAGAAGACGCCTGATCACATAACGACCCATCAGGTCTCCAGTTGTACGGATACCGGGGAGGGCCCGCTTCGTTCGGCGGCCCGCCCGGGTGAGGGGTAATCGACAAGGAGACGGCAGAAGGGGGGCGACGGGGTCAGACCCCCGTCACCCCCACTGCTGTCAGGATCCCCGGGCCTCAGCGGCCCATGGGGAACCTTCGTACCGTCAGGCGGGGTTGACCGTGGTCCAGTCCACCTGGGTCATGTTGTCGATCCGCACGCCCGGCTTGATGTTCTTGCTGACGCCGGCGTTCAGCTTGTAGAAGTACACCGGGATGTAGGGCATGTCCTTGAGCAGGATGTCGTCGGCCTGCTGGTACGCCTTGACCGCCGCGTCCTCGGTGGCAGCCGTGTCGCCCTGGTTGAGCAGCTTCTCGACGTCCTCGTTGATGTAGCCCGAGTAGTTCGAGCCGTTCTCGATGGCGATCTTCGAGAAGACCGGGCGCAGGTAGTTCTCGGCGGCCGGGTAGTCCATGGACCACGCCATACGGAAGCCGCCGCCGTACTTCTTGTCGCCCAGGTCGTTCAGGATGGCCTGGAACTGCTCGAACGGCTTGACGGTGACCTTGATGCCGAGGTTCTTCTCGAGCTGCCCGGCGACGGCCTGCATCCAGTCCTTGTGGCCGCCGTCGGCGTTGTAACCGAGCTCGATCGTGTTGCCCGGGACGCCGCCCGCGGCGTCGAAGGCCTTCTTGGCCTCGGCCGGGTTGTACGTGCAGGCGGGGCCGCACGCGCCCTGGCGGTAGCCCGGAACCAGCGGGTTGATGAAGTCGTCCGCGGGCGTACGGGTGTTGACGAAGATCTTCTCGGTGATCGCCTTGCGGTCGATCGCCATGGAGATCGCCTTGCGGATCTCCGGCTTCTCGTACGTCTTGTTGTACTTCAGCGGGAAGCCGATGTAGCCGACGCCGGAGTCGGTGCCCTGGATGTAGCGCTCGCCCAGGTCCTTGGAGGCGGTGGGCATCGCGGACAGCGGAATCGTGTCCATGATGTCGACGCGGCCACCGATCAGGTCACGGTAGGCCGTGTCCTGGCTGGTGTAGATCTTGAAGGTGACGCCCGAGATCTTCAGCTGCCCCGCGTCGGGGTGCTTGTCGTACTTGACCGTCTTGATCTGCTGGTTGCGGACGAACTTGCCGTCCATCTTGAACAGACCGTTGCCGACCGGGGCGGTCTCGAACCCCTTCGGGTCCTTGAAGAACGCCTTCGGCAGCGGGTAGAACGCGTTGAAGCCCAGCATCGTCTTGAACGCGCTGAACGGAGCGGCGAGCGTGACCTCAAGGGTCTTCTCGTCGAGGGCCTTGAGGCCCTTCATCTTGTCGGTGGTGGGCTCCTTGCCCGCCCCCGGGTTCAGGTCCGCGTACCCGTCGATCTTCGAGAAGAGCGGGTTGGTCTCCTGCGTGTTCTTCTGGTTCGCGCCGTAGTTCCAGGCGTCGGCGAAGGACTGCGCGGTGACGGGCTCACCGTTGTGGAAGGTGTAGCCGTCCTTGAGCTTGATCGTCCAGACCTTGCTGTCCTTGGTCTCGATCGAAGCCGCGAGGTCCAGCTGCGCCTCGTTCTTCTCGTCGTACTTGACGAGGCCGGTGAACAGGGCGTTCATGACCTCGCCGCCCTCGGACTCGTACGTGTTCGACGGGATCAGACCGTTCTGGGGCTCGCCGAGCTCCATGACGACCTGACGGGCTCCCCCGCCCTTGCTGCCGCTGTCACTGCCACCGCAAGCGGTAGCTGCCAGGGCGACGACTATCGCGCCCGCGACCCACTTGGCGCTCTTGGCACCGCGCATGGGTTCCTCCTCATGAGTCCACTTGTCACTACAAGAAGGGCACGGAGAGGTTCGCCGACACCCCTGACGGCGATGACCAAGTGCCCCGAGTGTGCTCGTGAGTCGGCGCTCCCCACAGCGCTTGACCCATTGACCCGAGCTCAATGGAGCCAACTATTAAGTACGTCCGAGCCGTAAACCACACTTAAAGGGTCTCGTTTTGGCAACATCACCAAGGGGTCTAAGATCGAAATCCGGACAAAGCGATCACAGACAGACACCCGCGAAACGGACCGTTAACACATGTTCCGGAGAGCGACGGTCGATATCCGGACGCATCGTCGTCGAAAAGGCTTTGACGGCGGGTCAGTCAACGCTCAATGAAAACCCGCTCCGGCACGGCCTCGTGGGCGGCGGTACGGGGGCGGGGCGACTCTACACGTTCCCGGGCAGACCGGGCACGACGGCGCGGGCGCGGGGGCCGTACGAGCGCGGTACGGGCGCGGTACCGCCGTTGGCGTAGGACGGTCGGCGGACAGCCGCTACGGGTGCGGTACAGGTGCGGGGGCCGGGGCGGGCCGGGCCGCCGGGCCGGCCGCTCGTCGGAGGGCAGGGCGTCCGTCCGTCGGCGCCGGCGCTCGCCGGGAACGCCGACGGCCGCCGGGTCGGGGACCCGGCGGCCGTCGCCATGTCGTACCACCCGCGCGGGCGCGGGCGTCGGATCAGCCGTGCTTGGCGCGCGAGGCGGTGCGGCCGCGCTCCTTCTGGTCGAGGACGACCTTGCGGATGCGGACCGCCTCCGGGGTCACCTCGACACACTCGTCGTCGCGGCAGAACTCCAGCGACTGCTCCAGCGACAGCTTGCGCGGCGGCACCACGTTCTCGGTGTTGTCCGCGGAAGCCGCACGCATGTTGGTGAGCTTCTTCTCCTTGGTGATGTTCACGTCCATGTCGTCGGAGCGCGAGTTCTCACCGACGATCATGCCCTCGTACACCTCGGTGCCGGGCTCGGTGAAGAGGACACCGCGCTCCTGGAGGTTGATCATGGCGAAGGGCGTGACCGCGCCCGCGCGGTCGGCGACCAGGGAGCCGTTGTTACGGGTGACCAGCTGACCGAACCACGGCTCGAAGCCCTCGTGGATCGAGTGGGCGATACCCGTACCGCGGGTGTTGGTCAGGAACTCCGTACGGAAGCCGATGAGGCCACGCGACGGGACGACGAACTCCATGCGGACCCAGCCCGAGCCGTGGTTGGACATGTTGTCCATACGGCCCTTGCGGATGCCCATGAGCTGGGTGACGGCACCCATGTGCTCCTCGGGGACGTCGACCGTCAGGCGCTCGACCGGCTCGTGCGTCTTGCCGTCGATCTCCTTGGTGACGACCTGGGGCTTGCCGATGGTGAGCTCGAAGCCCTCGCGGCGCATCTGCTCGACCAGGATGGCGAGCGCGAGCTCACCACGGCCCTGGACCTCCCAGGCGTCCGGACGGTCGGTGTCCAGGACGCGCAGCGAGACGTTACCGATCAGCTCGCGGTCCAGACGGTCCTTGACCTGGCGGGCGGTGACCTTGCGGTCCTTCACGGCGGACTTGGCGTCCGCGCCCTTGCCGGTGCCGCCACGGCCGACGAGCGGCGAGGTGTTCGTACCGATGGTCATGGAGATCGCCGGCTGGTCGACCGTGATCAGCGGCAGGGCGACCGGGTTCTCCGGGTCGGCCAGCGTCTCGCCGATCATGATGTCCGGGATACCGGCGACCGCGCAGATGTCGCCCGGGCCCGCCACCTCGGCCGGCTTGCGGGTGAGCGCCTCGGTCATCATCAGCTCGGTGATGCGGACGTTGGAGATCGAGCCGTCACGCTTGATCCACGCGACCGTCTGGCCCTTGCGCAGCTCGCCCTGCTCGACGCGGAGCAGCGCGATGCGGCCGAGGAAGTTGTCGGCGTCGAGGTTGGTGACGTGGGCCTGGAGCGGCGCGTCCTCCTCGTACGTCGGGGCCGGGACGTGCTCCAGGATGGTGGAGAAGAACGGCTCCAGGTTGGTGGAGTCGGCCGGGACGGTGCCGTCCTCCGGCTTGGTCAGCGAGGCGACGCCGTCGCGGCCGCAGGCGTAGACGATCGGGAACTCGATCTGGTCCTCGTCCGCGTCCAGGTCCAGGAAGAGGTCGTACGTCTCGTTGACGACCTCGTCGATGCGGGAGTCCGGACGGTCCGTCTTGTTGATGCAGAGGATGACGGGCATACGGGCCTGGAGCGCCTTGCGGAGCACGAAGCGGGTCTGCGGGAGCGGGCCCTCGGAGGCGTCGACGAGGAGCACGACCGCGTCCACCATCGACAGGCCGCGCTCGACCTCACCGCCGAAGTCGGCGTGGCCGGGGGTGTCGATGATGTTGATCGTGATCGGGGCCCCGCCGTCCTTGGGGTGATACTTCACCGCCGTGTTCTTGGCGAGGATCGTGATGCCCTTCTCACGCTCCAGGTCGTTCGAGTCCATCATGCGGTCGTCGAGGTGCTGGTGGGCGGCGAAGGCACCGGCCTGCTTGAGCATGGCGTCGACGATGGTCGTCTTGCCGTGGTCGACGTGGGCGACGATGGCGACGTTACGGATGTCGTGGCGCGTGGGCATGGGTGGCTGGCGCTTCTCTCGGATCGTGGGTGCGGCGTCTCTTTGTTCCTCGTACGCCCGCCGGGCGGACGCGCCACGGCTATGTCCATGGTACGGGCCTTGCGCGCGAGGGGCTTGCCAGCCCGTGGGGAGAAGCCTGATCCGTGCGTGAGATGGGGCACTGCGGGCGGTCTGCGGGAGGTGCTGGGCACGTGCTGGGGAAGTGGGGGAGGAACGCCGGGTGAGCGTCGGACGACCACTGGATGGTCGCCTGGGGAAAGCGGGGAGGGGCACTGCGGGGTTCATGATCGGCCCGGGTCGGGGTCCGCACGCGAGCTTGCCCGCCGGCCGGGCCGGCGGGCAAGTGACTTGAGCTGATTCTGAGGTTGTGACCTGCTGTTTCTCCGCTAATCGCGGGAATCGGGGACGCTGGGCGACGAGGAGGCGTTGCGCCCGCCGGCCGACGGCTTCCGGAACCCGATGTTCTCGTGGCGCGGGGTCGCGAACCCGAACGCGCCCGCGTTGACCACCGACGGCTTGGCGGCCACCAGCTGGGGCCGCTGGTACAGCGGGATGGAACCGGCCGCGGCCCAGATCCTGGCGTCCGCCTGCTTCATCAGTTCACGGGCGGCGGCCTCGTCGAGCTCGCCGGCCGCCTGGTCGAAGAGCTGGTCGATGTGGTCCGTTCCGACCCGGGTGTAGTTCTGCTCCACCAGCAGCGAGCCGTCGGTGGCCGGCTGCGGCTTGGCGAAGATCGGCCGTCCGTCGGTGGCGGGGTAGGCGGAGACGGGCCAGGAGTAGAGGGCGAGGTCGTAGTCGCCCGCGGCGATGTGGTCCTTGAAGTAGCTGTCGTCGGAGACCTTGGTGATCTCGGTACGGATGCCCACGCGGTCGAGCATGCGGCCGATCTTGTCCCCGACGGCGCGCAGCGACTCCGAGCCGGAGCCCGAGGGGAGCACGAAGCGCAGGGTGAGCTGCTTGCCGTCCTTGCCGACCGGTCCGGCGGCGGGCGCGGGGGCGGAGGCCGCGCCGGAGCCGGGTCCCGGGGCGGCGGTGCCGCGCGGGGCGTAGGCACCGGGCACGCCCCCCTTGGCCTTGGGCTGATCGTCGCCGTCGTTCTTCCCGCTGGTGTCGGCCCTGCCGAGGGCGGAGGCCTGGCGTGCCAGCGCCATGCTCTGGACCGCGGCGCCGGGGGCGGGGGCGAGGACGTACGTCCCCTCCGGTCCCGGTCCGCCGACGCCGGGCCTGTCGTCGCCGGGCCTGTCGTCGCCGACGATGTACATGCCCTCGTCGGAGGCCCGGTCGCTCTCGGCCGCGGCCTTCCCGGCGGCCGCGGCCGACGCGGACGCGCCCGCCGCGGCGGAGGCGGGAGCGGACCTGCGCGCGGGGGCGGAGGCGGACCGGGAGGCGGACGGCTTGCTGCCCGCCTTCGTCCCGTCCGTCGGTGTGGCGACCGGGCGGGCGCCGCCCCGGGTCCAGCCCGCGTCCGCCAGCAGGGCCAGCGCCTCCGCGGTGTCCTGGCCGCCGAGCGCGCCGCTGCTGTCGGCGTACGCGTGCTGGCCCGCGAGCGCCAGGTGGCTGCCCACCGGCCGGGCCGGCAGCCCGAGCGGCTTCAGCACGGTCTCGGCGAGCTCCTGGCGGTCCAGCGCCCGGGCCACGGCCCGGCGGACCCGCTCGTCGGCGAGCGGGCCCGACTCTCCGTTCAGCGCCAGCTGGGTGTACACCGGCTCCAGCGACTTGCGGACCACGAGACCGCGCAGCGCGTTCTGCTCGGTCGCGTAGGCGGCGATCGCCTGCTGGTTCTTCTTCCGCATGGCCCGGACCAGTTCCGCCTGTTCCTCGTCGGAACCGTGGGCCAGCGCCCAGGACTTGAGCGCCGAGGACGGGGTGATGGCGGAGCCGGGGCCGTGCGCCAGGGGCCGCCGGTGGGCAGCGGGCCCGTTCGCGCCCGCGTCCCGCACCGCCAGGGCGATCCGGTCCGCCGCGGCACGGTCGATCTCGGCCAGATCGACGGTGCCCGCGGCGAGCGCGGCGGCGCGCTCCTCGCGGGGCACGGCGCGCAGGACGAGCGAGTCGAGCTTGGCCTGCTGTCCCCACCAGCGGGGGTTGCGCACCAGCGTCGCCGTGCCCTCCCCGGTGTCGATCCCGCCCAGCTGGAAGGGGCCGGCCGTCCGCTTCAGCTCGGTACGGGCGCTGTCGTTGAAGCCGTCCGGCGTCCCCATGACCTCCTTGGGGTAGAGCGGCGAGAAGAGGGCGCGCCAGTCCGCGTACGGCTTGTTGAAGGTGACCCGGACCGCCAGGTCGTCACCGCCGCGCTCGATCTTCTCGATGCGCTCGTACCCGGCGTTGCGGGCGGTCCAGTACGCGCTGTCCCTGCCGCTGAGCGCCCGCCACTGGGCGACGAAGTCCGGTGCGCCGATCTCGCGGCCGTCACTCCACACGGCCTGCTGGTGCAGTTTGTAGAGGACGACCTGCTTGGGTTCGCGCTCGACGACCTCGGCGGACTCCAGGTAGTCGGGGTTGGGCTGCGGACGGCCGCGGTCGTCCAGGGTGAACAGGTGGGGCAGTACGGCCCCGGTGATGCGGGCGGTGGTGGCGTCGGCGTCGGCCTGGAAGGCGTTGAGGGTGGCGGGCATCGCGTCGACGGCCCAGCGCAATGTCCCGCCGTCGGCGATCTCGGGCCGGGCGGCCGGGGCGATGTCCTGGGGGACCGCCGTGGCGACGCTCCCCCCGTCCTCCTCGGCCGAGCTGCAGCCGGCCAGGAGGGAGACGGCGATGGCACCGCCGGTGAGCAGCGCGACGGACCGGGCCGCGCGGGAGCGGGGGCTCCGGGAGCATGTCCTCCCGCTGGGGGCGCCGACGTGGGACATGACTTGTACCCCTTACGTCCTGTTCCGAGAATTTGGCGATGATCACACCTATTGCCCATACACTGAAAAGGACGGAACGGGCCCGGTGGCGGCGACACGGCGACGCGGATCGCGAACCCACCCGTGCGGCCCAACAGCCCGGCCCTCGGCGCTCGGCCCCGGGGCGCGGCCGCGCCACTCGCACGGGCCGCGGGCGTGGCGGGAACCGGTGGTACGCGGGGCGCCCGGACGAGTGGAATCCGTGCAGACGGCTTCACAACGGGGGATGTGAAGCGCGACACTCGCAGGCGCGTGTTTGCCACCCGCGATCGCGGAAGTGAGGGCAACTCATGTCACTTCAGGACGATGTGGTAGCGGTCAGACGCTGCCTCGACGACCTGGTCCGCTCGGTCGGACAGCTGGAACGGAGCCTCGCGCAACAGCGGCCCCAGGCGCCGGTCCCCATGACGGAGGGGCGCCGCCCCGACGGTCTGGTGACCATCACCGACGCTCCGTACGACGGCTCGCTGTGGACGGACTCCGACGACGAGGGGCTCGGCGTCCGCGACCGGCACGCGCCCTGACCCGCCCCGACCTGCCCCGACCCGCCCTGACCCGCCCCGACCCGCCCCTGCCGAACGCCGACGCGAGTCGTCGCCCCGGACCTCGCTCGCACGGCCGCTCCGGCCCGTACCGCGGCCGGCGGCTCTGTGGGCGGTACGGGCCGCACGGCGCGGGTGGCGGGACCGCGGCCACCCCGGGCCGCGGGGGACGGGGGGGCAGGAGCGGGACTCGCCGGGGCCCGCGCCCTCGGGTCTCGCGACCTCGGGCCTCGTACTCAGGGCCCCACCGTCCGCCGTGCACCCTGTCCCCCTCCGTCCGCCGTACGCCCTGTTCCCCCTCCGCTCCGCAGGCGTCTTCCGTCGCCCACGCGCGGGGCCCGCCCCCGCCCGGGGTGGACGGAGGCACGCCGGACACGCACGCCACGCTCCGACCGGAACCGACCGGCACGGGCCTCACGGCCCGGGCCCCAGGAGACCTCGTTGGCCACAGGCACCGAACCACCCGACACCGAGACCGCCCAGCCCGGCGGCGTACGCGGCCCGACGCGCGCCGCCATCACCGCCCGCCATCTGCGGACCGACCGCTGGTGGCTCGCGCCCGCCGCCACCGCCGCCGGACTGTTCGCGTTCGTCGTCTACTCCACCTGGCGGGCCTTCGCCAACGCCGACTACTACGCCGCGCCGTACGTGTCGCCGTTCTACTCGCCCTGCCTGGCCGAGAACTGCGTGCCCATGAAGGGCGGTCCCAACTGGGAGATCTTCGGCAGCTGGTGGGGCCTGTCCCCCGCCCTGCTGATCCTGGTCTTCCCGCTGGGCTTCCGGCTGACCTGCTACTACTACCGCAAGGCGTACTACCGGGGCTTCTGGGCCTCGCCCCCCGCCTGCGCCGTCGCCGAGCCGCACAGGAAGTACACCGGTGAGACCCGCTTCCCGCTCATCGTGCAGAACATCCACCGGTACTTCTTCTACGCCGCCGTGCCCGTCGCCGGCATCCTCACGTACGACACCGTGCTCGCCTTCCGGGACGCCTCGTACGCGTGGGGCCACATGGGCCTCGGAACGCTGGTCTTTCTCGTCAACATCGTTCTGATCTGGGCGTACACCTTCTCCTGCCACTCCTGCCGGCACATCGTCGGCGGCCGCCTCAAGCACTTCTCGAAGCACCCGGTCCGCTACCGGCTGTGGGGGTGGGTCGGGAAGCTGAACGAGCGGCACATGCAGCTGGCCTGGGCGTCCCTGCTCAGCGTCGCGCTCGCCGACCTCTACGTGTATCTGCTCGCCACCGGCGCCTTCGACGATCCGCGCTTCTTCTAGGAAAGGTGCCCTCTGATGACGCAGGCGGAACGGCAGCAGTGGGACGTCGTCGTGGTCGGTGCCGGTGGCGCGGGACTGCGGGCGGCCATCGAGGCGCGGGAGAGGGGCGCCCGTACGGCGGTCATCTGCAAGTCGCTGTTCGGCAAGGCCCACACGGTGATGGCGGAGGGCGGCATCGCCGCCTCGATGGGCAACGCGAACGCCGGGGACAACTGGCAGGTGCACTTCCGCGACACCATGCGCGGCGGGAAGTTCCTCAACCAGTGGCGCATGGCGGAGCTGCACGCGCGGGAGGCACCCGACCGGGTGTGGGAGCTGGAGACCTGGGGCGCCCTCTTCGACCGGACGAAGGACGGCCGGATCTCCCAGCGCAACTTCGGGGGGCACGAGTATCCGCGTCTCGCCCATGTCGGGGACCGGACCGGCCTGGAGCTGATCCGCACCCTCCAGCAGCGGATCGTGGCACTTCAGCAGCAGGACAAGGAGGAGTTCGGCTCGTACGAGGCCCGGCTGAAGGTCTTCCAGGAGTGCACGGTCACCCGGGTGCTGAAGGACGGCGCCCGGGTGTCGGGCACCTTCTGCTACGAGCGGGAGACCGGGCGCTTCTTCGTCCTGGAGGCCCCCTCGGTCGTGCTCGCCACCGGGGGCGTCGGCAAGTCGTTCAAGGTGACGTCGAACTCGTGGGAGTACACCGGCGACGGGCACGCGCTGGCCCTGCTCGCGGGCGCGCCCCTGATGAACATGGAGTTCGTGCAGTTCCACCCCACCGGCATGGTCTGGCCGCCGTCGGTGAAGGGGATCCTGGTCACCGAGTCCGTGCGCGGTGACGGCGGGGTGCTGCGGAACTCCGAGGGCGAGCGGTTCATGTTCGACTACATCCCCGACGTCTTCAAGGAGAAGTACGCGCAGTCGGAGGAGGAGGGCGACCGCTGGTACGAGGACCCGGACAACAACCGGCGCCCACCGGAGCTGCTGCCACGCGACGAGGTCGCCCGCGCGATCAACTCCGAGGTGAAGGCCGGTCGCGGGTCGCCGCACGGCGGGGTCTTCCTCGATGTGTCGACGCGGATGCCCGCCGAGACCATCCGGCGCCGGCTGCCGTCGATGTACCACCAGTTCAAGGAACTGGCGGACGTGGACATCACGGCGGAGGCCATGGAGGTGGGCCCGACCTGCCACTACGTGATGGGCGGTGTCGCTGTCGACTCCGACTCGGCCGCCGCGCCCGGCGTACCGGGGCTGTTCGCGGCCGGTGAGGTCGCCGGCGGGATGCACGGCTCCAACCGGCTCGGCGGCAACTCCCTGTCCGACCTCCTGGTCTTCGGCCGCAGGGCCGGGCTGCACGCGGCCGCGTACGCGACGGGGCTCGGCTCCCGTCCGGTGGTGGACGAGGCCCAGATCGACGCGGCGGCGGCGGAGGCGCTGCGCCCGTTCAGCGCGGAGGGCCCCGAGCCGGGCGGCCGCCCGGAGAATCCGTACGCGCTCCATCAGGAACTCCAGCAGACGATGAACGACCTGGTCGGCATCATCCGGCGCGGCCCCGAGATGGAGCAGGCGCTCGAAACCCTGGCCGGGCTGCGGGTGCGGGCCCGGCGGGCGGGCGTCGAGGGACACCGGCAGTTCAACCCGGGCTGGCACCTCGCGCTGGACCTGCGCAACATGCTGCTGGTCAGCGAATGCGTGGCGCGGTCGGCACTGGAGCGCACGGAGAGCCGGGGCGGGCACACCCGGGAGGACTGCCCGGCCATGGAGCGCGAGTGGCGCCGGGTGAACCTGCTGTGCCGCCTCACCGACACGACGGGCGAGCTCGCGGCGACCGATCCGGTACGCGGCCAGATCGCCCTGGAACGCACCACGTCCGAGCCCATCCGTCCGGACCTGCTCTCGCTGTTCGACAAGGAGGAGCTGGTCAAGTACCTCGCCGAAGAGGAGCTCCACGAGTGACCACGTATGACGCGAGTTTCCGGGTGTGGCGCGGCGACGCGGACGGGGGCGGGCTGAAGGACTTCACGGTCGAGGTGCACGACGGCGAGGTGGTCCTCGACATCATCCACCGGCTCCAGGCGACCCAGGCCCCCGATCTCGCGGTGCGCTGGAACTGCAAGGCCGGCAAGTGCGGCTCGTGCAGCGCGGAGATCAACGGCCGGCCGCGTCTGCTGTGCATGACGCGGATGTCGGTGTTCTCGCGCGAGGAGGTCATCACGGTGACGCCCATGCGGGCCTTCCCGGTGGTGCGGGACCTGGTGACGGATGTGTCCTTCAACTACGAGAAGGCGCGGGAGGTGCCGGCCTTCGTGCCGCCGGCGGAGCTGGGCCCCGGCGAATACCGCATGCAGCAGGTCGACGTCGACCGCTCCCAGGAGTTCCGCAAGTGCATCGAGTGCTTCCTGTGCCAGGACACCTGTCATGTGGTGCGTGACCACGAGGAGAACAAGCGGGCCTTCGCGGGGCCGCGGTTCCTGATGCGCGTGGCCGAACTGGACATGCACCCGCTGGACGCGGCGGCGGAAGCGGGTCTGGACCGCAGGCGGACGGCGCAGGACGAGCACGGACTCGGCTACTGCAACATCACGAAGTGCTGCACGGAGGTCTGTCCCGAACAGATCAAGATCACGGACAATGCGCTGATCCCGCTGAAGGAGCGGACGGTGGACCGCAAGTACGACCCTCTGGTGTGGCTCGGCGACAAGATCCGCCGCCGGGGCGACGGGTAGTGCCTTCCGTTCGGGTCCGGCCGGCTCGGTGAGCGGGGTCCGGTGCCTCGCCTGGGGCCTCCCCAGGCCCCCCGGGGACGAGGGGACGGAGCGCGGGGCGGAGGAGGGAGGCGACGCGGTGGGGGTGCCTCCCCGGCCCGGTGGTCCACCGGGCCGGGCCGCCCCCTCGGCTCCGGGCCGCTCCGGCCGCGGCCGGTCGCCCTCTCCCGGGACCGGCCAGGCCCTCCGGAACCCCGCACGGGCACCTCGCCGCACGCCCCTCATCCGTACGCTCACCGCAACCCCCGTCGTCGGTACCGCAACCGTCTCCATGGTGGACCGCGCCACTGACAGTGAGTGACGTTCGCACTCCGGTCGCGGGTCGCCAAACGGGGTCATAGCCTCGCTTATGTGACGCGTATGGCCGCCCGGGTACTCCTCGCCGTGCTGGTGGCGGCGTGGTGGCTGGTCGTGCCCGCCGCCCGGGACGCCCCCGCGGAGGAACCGGTCCCGCTGTCCCGGCAGGGGCAGATCACCGACCGGGTCGGCGCACTCGGCGAGCGCGAGCAGGAGGTCGCCCGGGCGCTCGACGCCCTCTACGACGACCAGCGCGTCCAGCTCTTCGTGGTGTACGTACGCGACTTCGCCGGGCGCCCGGCGCAGGACTGGGCCGACTCCACCGCGACCCGGAACGGCCTGGGCGGAGACGACGTACTGCTCGCCGTCGCCACCCACGACCGCCGGTACGCCTGCTCGGCCACGGTCGGCTCGCGGCTGACCCAGCCGCAGCTCGACGAGGTGGCGCGGACCGCGATCGAGCCCGCCCTGCGCGCCGACGACTGGGCGGGCGCGGCTGCCGGGGCCGCCGACGGCTACGGCGCGATCCTGGCGGGGCGCCCCGTCCCCACCCCCGCCATCACTCCCGGCGAGGCGGACCCCGGTGGCGGCGGGAGCCGGGCCACCGACCTGATCCTGCCGGTCGTCCTGATCGGCGGGGCCGCCGCGACGGCCGCGTACGCGTACACCAAGCGCCGCAGGCGCGGCGGGACGCGGACCACCCCGCAGGGCGACCGGGGACGGGGTCCCGCGAAGGGGCGGGGCGAGGTGCCTCTCACCGAGCTCGACGCCCGGGCGCGCACGGCCCTCGTCGAGACGGACGACGCCGTGAGCACCAGCCGGGAGGAGCTGGGTTTCGCCGTCGCCCAGTTCGGCGAGGAGGCCGCGCGGCCCTTCACCGAGGCGGTGGACCACGCCCGGAGCGAACTGACCACCGCGTTCCGGCTGCGGCAGCAGCTGGACGACGCGCACCCGGAGGACGACGCGACACGCCGGCGGATGCTGGAGGAGATCATGGCTCGCTGCGCCAGGGCGGACCGGCGGCTGGACGCCGAGTCCGAGGCGTTCGACCGGCTGCGCGCGCTGGAACGCACCGCTCCTGAGGCGCTCCGCGCCGCGGAGACCGCCTTCCGGGACCTGACCGGCCGGGCCGGCGCGGCGCGGCGGGCCCTCACGACCCTGCGCGAGCGGTACGCGGAGTCGGCCGCCGCGCCGGTGGCGAGCGGTCCGGAGCAGGCCGGCGAACGTCTGCTGTTCGCCTCCACCCACCTGGACCGGGCCCGTCGGGCCGTCGACGGCGGGGACAGCGGGGCCGCGGCGGTCCACGTACGGGCGGCGGAGGGCGCCCTCGACCAGGCGGCCAGGCTCATCGACGCGGTGGACCGCCGCGCGGTCGAGCTGGCGCGGGCGGCGGACCGGCTGCCCGGTGCCCTCACCGAGGCGGAGACGGATCTGGCCGACGCGTGGGGACTGCTGAAGGGCACGCCACCGGAGGTGTCCACCGCTGGGCTGCGGGGCCGGATCGCCCGCGCCGAATCGGTCGTGGGGGACGTCCGCCGGGCGTCTGCTGCGGGAAGGTACGACCCGATCGACGCGTTGCGCCGGGTCGAGGAGGCCGACTCCGCGCTGGACGAGGCCCTGGCGGGCGCGCGGGAGCGGGAGCAGGGCACGCGACGCGCGTCGGCGCTGCTGGAACAGGCGATGCTCACGGCGCGTTCGGCCGTCGGCGCGGCCGACGACTACATCACCACTCATCGCGGGGCGGTCGGCAGCCAGGCCCGTACGCGTCTGGCGGAGGCGAGGCGCCGACTGGAGCGGGCCCGGCGGGCGGGGGGCCGGGACGCCGTCGAGGGCACCGGCCCCGGCGGCTCGGGTGCCGCACCCGGCCCCGGCTCGGGCGGCGATCCGCAGGCCGCGCTCGGCGAGGCCCAGCAGGCGGACGCGCTCGCCCGGCAGGCCCAAGCCCTGGCCGAGCAGGACGTACGGGCCTACGGGAACCCCGACGGCCTGGGCGGTGGGGTGGCGGGCGCGGGAGGCGGCGGGCTGGGCGGTGGGGTGGCGGGCGCGGGAGGCGGCGGGCTGGGTGGCGCGGTGCTCGGCGGCATCATCCTCGGCGGGCTGCTCGGCGGGGGCGGCCGGGGGTTCGGCGGCGGGCCTGGCGCCGGCCGGGGTGCGGGGGGCTTCGGCGGCTTCGGTGGCGGGCCCGGCAGTTTCGGCGGCGGGGGAACACGCGGGCGGCTGGGCGGAGGCGGCAGGTTCTGACCGGGCCCCCTGCCGCGTCGGGGCCACCTCCGGGGCCACTTTCAGGGCCACCGTCGGAGCCACAAGGGAGTGCCACACGGTACAAGGAGAGGTGCCATGACCAAGCAGACCATTCTCGGCCGCGTCGCCCAGCTGACGAAGGCCAACGTCAACGCCCTGCTGGACCAGGCCGAGGACCCGCAGAGGATGCTGGACCAGCTGATCCGCGAGTACGCGTCCAACATCGGCGAGGCCGAGCAGGCCGTGGCGAGCACCATCGGCAATCTGCGGCTGCTGGAGCAGGACCATCAGGAGGACGTCGAGGCGGCCCGGGAATGGGGCGAGAAGGCCCGGGCGGCCAGCGGGAAGGCCGACGAACTGCGCGCCTCGGACCGCACCGGGCTCGCCGACAAGTTCGACAACCTGGCGAAGGTGGCGCTGGAACGGCAGCTCCGGTCGGAGAAGGAGGCCAGGACCGCCGAGCCGGCCATCGCCGCCCAGACGGAGGTCGTGGGCACGCTGAAGGACGGCCTGGAACGGATGAAGGCGAAACTGGCCGAGCTCCGGACCAGGCGCGACGAGCTGGTGGCGCGGTCCGCGTCCGCCCAGGCGCGGACCCGGATGCTGGACGCGGTGAAGAGCGTCGACGTCCTGGATCCGACGAGCGAGCTCAGCCGCTTCGAGGACAAGGTACGGCGCGAGGAGGCGAAGGCGCTGGGCAAGCAGGAGCTTGCCGCCTCCTCGCTGGACGCCCAGTTCGAGCAGCTGGACAGCCTGGGTGACCGCGCCGAGATCGAGGCGCGGCTGGCCGCGCTCAAGGCGGCGTGACCGCCCGCCGGACCGGGCCGGGGCCGGCCCTGCGGCCCCCGGCCGGCCGCGACGAGCAGCGGGAACCGGCAGCCGCGCGCAGGCCCACGGCGGGGACCCACGGGCCGGCAGCCGCGCGCAGGCCCACGGCCGGGCGGCCCGGCGGGCGGGTCCTGCCGCCACGCGTCAGAACATGCTCAGCAGCTGTTCCACGGTCGGTTCCGCCGCGGCCTCGCCGTCCGGCAGCGGCAGCTCGAACCAGACCGTCTTGCCGCGCGGAGTGCGGCGCGAGCCCCAGCCCGCGCTGAGCAGACCGACGAGCTGGAGGCCGCGGCCGCCCTCGTCGGTGTCGCGGGCCCGGCGCCGGCGCGGCTGGACCAGTCCCGCGTCCCACACCTCGCAGACCAGACTGCGGTCGCGCAGCAGCCGGAGCCGTATCTCGCCCTCGCCGTACCGGAGGGCGTTGGTGACCAGCTCGCTGACCAGCAGTTCGACCGTGTCCACCAGCGGTTCCAGGTCCCAGGCGACGAGCTGGGCCCGCGTCAGCTCCCGTGCGCGGCCCACCGACCGGGGCTCGCGGGGCAGCCGCCAATCACCCACCGCCTCGGCGGGAAGGCCCTGGACGCGGGCCATCAGCAGCGCGATGTCGTCCTCGCCGTGCCGGGTGTCGAGGGTGTTCAGGACCTGGTCGCACGCGTCCTCCAGCGGGCGCCCGGGGCCGGTCAGCGCGTTGCGCAGGGCCTGGAGGCCCTCTTCCAGCGGGTGGTCCCGCGACTCGACGAGCCCGTCCGTGTAGAGGGCGAGCAGGGCACCCTCGGGAAGGTCGATCTCGACCTCCTCGAAGGGCTCGCCGCCCACGCCGAGCGGCATGCCGGGCGGCACGTCGAGCAGCAGCGCCTCTTCGCCGGGCTCGACGAGCACCGGCGGCAGGTGGCCGGCGTTGGCGAACGTGCAGCGGCGGGTGACCGCGTCGTACACGGCGTACACGCAGGTCGCGAGGTAGACCTCGGAGAGTTCGGGGCCGCGTGACTTGTGGGCGGCGCGCGAGGACTGCCGGGCGGACGGGCCGCCGGGGGCGCCGAGTCCGCGGGCGATCTCGTCGAGGTGGGAGAGGACCTCCGCCGGCTCCAGGTCGAGCTGGGCCAACGTCCGCACGGCCGTGCGGAGTTCGCCCATCGCGACGGCCGCCCGCAGACCCCGGCCCATCACGTCCCCGACGACCAGGGCGGTGCGGTGGCCGGGCAGTTCGATCACGTCGAACCAGTCGCCGCCGACCTCGGTGGCGGCGTTGCCGGGGAGATAGCGACAGGCGATGTCCAGGCCCGCGGCCTCGGGGTCGCCGGGCGGCAGCAGGCTGCGCTGCAGTATCAACGCCCGCTCGTGCTCGCGGCGGTAGAGGCGGGCGTTGTCGATACAGACCGCGGCGCGGGCGGCCAGTTCCACGGCGAGGGCCCGGTCGCGCTCGCCGAAGGGCTCGCTGCCCTTCGCGCGCGAGAACTGGACCAGGCCGACGACGGTGTCGTGGGCGACCATCGGCACGGCGAGGGTGGACTGCACGAGTCCGCCCTCGGCGGGCGGTACGGCCTGGACGCGCCCGGTGCGCAGCGCGGCCGCGCACGGCGACGTGAACGGGTAACGGTGCACGGCCCCGACGTCGATCGGTGCGGGCTCGCCCTGTCCCGGAACGGCCCGGTTCACCAGCGGGGCGTCGGCCACGGCGCTGGCGAAGGCGACGCGGCGCAGCTCGGCGGCGCCGTCGGCCCGTCCCGGCGGTGCCTCCTCCCCCGTGAGCAGGCCCTGGTAGAGGTCGACGGAGGCGAGGTCGCAGAAGCCGGGGACGGCCACGTCGAGGAGCTCGCGGGCGGTGGTCTCCAGGTCGAGGGAGTTGCCGATCCGCGCGCTGGCCTCGTTCAGCAGGGCCAGGTTGCGGCGGGCGCTGGCGGCCTCGCGGGCGGCGATCTGGCGCCGGGTGACATCGGTGCCGAGACTGGCGACGCCGACGGGCCGGCCGGATCCGCCGTGCACCCGGTACAGGTTGATGGACCAGTGCCTGCGGTCCGAACCGCCGGGCACCGTGCCGACGATCTGGAGGTCGGTGACGGACTCCCCGGTTTCCAGGACCCGTTGGAGGGCCGCGGTCAGCCGGTCCGCCTCGGACCGGGAGAGGTAGTCGTGGACCGTGCGGCCCCGGTGGTCCTCGGCGGTGCCGCCGAAGACGGTGGCGAAGCGCTGGTTGGCCCGCTTGACGGTCAGATCGGTGTCGAACAGGAGAAAGCCGAACGGGGATTGGCCGAATATCGCCTCAGAGGCGGCCAGGTCGGTCTCTATTCGCCGCAGTGCGCGGACGTCGACGACGATGCAGAGCGCCGCCCGCTCACCGTCCTCCGTCTCACTGGGCATCACATAGAGCTCGGCGACCCCGCGCGTCCTGTTCTCGCCCGGGACACGGAAGGGGACGAGACCCGTCCACTCCTTGCCGTCGAGGATCTCCGCGACCCTGCGGTGACCGCGCGTGCGCAGCTCGGCGGGCATGAAGGCCTCGACCGGGTCCTTGCCCTTGACCTGCGCGGCCGAGAGCCCGAACAGGTCGGCGGCGCGCAGACTCCACTGATCGACCAGCCCGTCGGGTCCGATCGAGAAGGACGCGACCCGTATGTAGTCATAGATCGAGCCAGGCGGACTGCTCTGCCACATGACGCCGCTCGCCGTCTCAGGTATCTCGCTCACGCGACCGTCCCCTCCAGCTCACCGCACCGGACCGGCCATTCCCGCAGTATTCAGCACTACGGCCCCCGGCGGCACGCCGTTCACGATCACAGGGTGGTCTCGTTCGTTTTGAGCCGCCCCCGTAAATGATCGTTGTCCCTTCACTCTTCTAACCAGGTAGGGACAGCTCGAACCACACCGTCTTGCCCGACCTGCCCTTTCGCGTCCCCCAGCGACGGGCCGTACAGGCCACCAGTTGCAGACCGCGACCCCCCTCGTCATCAGGGCCTGCGGGGCGTTCCCTGGGTGGATCCGGAAGCGGATCGGAGACCTCTACGAGGAGGGCCGAGTGTGGCGCAAAGGCGTTGCCGTCGGGATGGAGACGGCTGATCCGGACCCCGACCGGCCCGGAGGCGTACCGAAGGGAATTGGTCACCAGCTCGCTGACCAGGAGGACGGTCACGTCGCCGACGTCCGCGTCGAGCTGCCAGGTCCGCAGGGCGTCACGGACGGCGTGACGGGCCGTCCGTACGGTGCCGAGCTCAGCCGGAAAGGTCCATTCGGCACACTCGCCTTCCGTGTCGATCACGTCGACCACTTCCCAGGCCACCTGCGGAGCACGTCCAGTATCGGGGGATTAATCAGCACATACCCGATATTTAGGGCGGACTATCGCGATGGAGGGCGCATCGTGGCACGAACGGCGTACTCCCCGGCCGCACACTCCCTCCGACGGGCGCCTCACGACGGCGAGGGCTCCGCCGGAAGGACCTCCTCCGGACCCCGTACCGCCCTTGCCATCCCGTTCGCCCCGCCCGCGACGCCCCGCTGACGTCGTCCCGTTCGCCCCGCCCCGCTCACGTCGTCCCGCCCGCGTCGCCTCGCACACGCGCCTCGCTCACGTCGCCCCGCTCACCCGCCTCGCTCATGTCGTCCCGTTCGCCCCGCCCCGCTCATGTCGTCCCGCCTGCGTCGGTCCAGACGGAGCGGGCGGGGAGTCGGCGCGCGGCC
Source organism: Streptomyces sp. SP18CS02 (assembly GCF_036322365.1). Lineage (NCBI taxonomy): Bacteria > Bacillati > Actinomycetota > Actinomycetes > Kitasatosporales > Streptomycetaceae > Streptomyces > Streptomyces sp. SP18CS02. The sequence continues at coordinate 382,529 of NZ_JAQYXC010000295.1, read as the reverse complement.
TCGGCCACGGCAGGGCGGTCCTGTTCCAGCCAGTCGACACTGTCCATTTCATGGCGGGACAACCAGCGCAATTCGTCGTGGTCCTCCAGCGGCTGCGGCTCGCCGGAGATCAGCCGGGCCGTCCAGACCTGGAGCACATAGCCGGGCTTGAGCGGCCATTCGCCGGGAATGCGCTCCTGCGGCTCCGTCTCGACGCCCAGCTCTTCGCGCAGCTCGCGCACCAAAGCCTGCTGCGCCGTCTCACCCGGCTCCAGCTTGCCGCCGGGCAGTTCCCAGCGGCCGGCGAGCTCGGGAGGGGCGCTACGGCGCGCGGCCAGCAGCCGCCCTTCGGCGAGTACGGCCCCGGCCACCACCACACGATCTGTCATGCGCCGGAGCGTAACGCGCCTCGGACGGGCTCCCGCGACCGCGGGCCGCCCGCCCGGGCGTTCAGTTCGCGGACTGGGTGATCTGCTCCACCCAATAGAGCTGCTCGCGTCCGCGCCGGTCGAGACTGTCGGCGATCTTCTGCGCCTCGTCCCTGGTCGCGTACCTGCCGACCCGATAGTGATTGCCGTTGTCGTCCTGACGAATCACGAGCCAGGGGAGGACCACGCCGCTCTCGTTCATCCAGCTTCTCCCTCCACCGGCCTGCCCGTTTTCAAGGATGCCCAGGAAACCGCACTCCGCATATGCCCGAGCCTACGCCTGACCTTTACTGTGCGGATACGCGTTTTCACAAAGAGATACGCATCCGGCCACGGGACCGGCACAAACAGGGGGCGCACTCGACCGAGTGCGCCCCTTGCCCCCTCGGGCCGCCGCCGCCATACTCCCTCCGCGCCGCCCGCCCCGTGCACCGCCCGCCCCGTACGAGGTTCGCCCCGCCCGCCCGGCCGGCCGCCGCTGCGGCGCGTCAGCGGTGGGAGGCCGCCCCGGGCGGCGCCCGGAACGGAACCTGAGCCCGCGTCAGCCCGCCGCCGCCCCCCGGCCCCGCTTCACGGCAACCGGGCGAGCGGGCCACCCGGCAGGTCACCCGACCGGGGCGCCCACGGCACCGGTCGCACCGCGCGCCCGGCAGGTCACCTGACCGGCAGGTGGTACGCGATCCGGTAACGGTCGGCCGGCACGACCACATCGGCCGTCTCCACCGCGCGCCCCGAAGCGAAGTACGTACGCTCCACCACCATCACCACATGGCCCGGAACCCCACCGAGGGCCACCAGCTCCTCGGCGAGGCCGGGCCGGGCCCCGACCTCCTCCACCACGTTGTCCACGACGACGTCGATGGCGGCCATCCGCTCGACGACCCCGCAACCGCCCAGCGGCCCCTCCTCGGGCAGCATGACCGGCGTGCGCCCCGTGACGGCGAGCGGCTCCCAGGAGGTGGAGAGCATCATCGGCTCCCCGGCGTCCCGGAAGACGTACCGCGTGCGCATCACCCGCTCGCCCTGACCGATGCCGAGCCGCTCGGCGATCACCGCGCTCGCGGGCTCCTGCTGACTGCTGGACTCCCAGGTGCCGCGCGCGCCTTCGGCCGCCTGCTCCTGACGGAAGGGATTGGTGCCGGCCGGGGGCCGGTACCCGGAACGGGCGATCCGGCGCGGCACGGGCTGCTCGCGCACATACGTCCCCGAGCCCGACCGCCCCTCGACGAGGCCCTCGGCCATCAGCACCTTGCGGGCCTCCAGGGCGACCGTGTCCGAGACCCCGTACTCCTCACGGATACGGGCCTGCGAGGGGAGCCGGGTGTGCGGCGGCAGTGAACCATCGACGATCTTCTGGCGGAGATCGCTCGCAACGCGCAAATAGGCGGGCTGCTCACCGAACGACACTGGCCACTCCCATCAGGTTGACAGACAGCTACAGCGTCGCAACGTTCGGTTGCGCATCGCAAGCATGGGCCAGAGTTTCACTCGAAGTGATGAAGTGCAGCGAGGCGGCGTCCCGGCGCGGACGGATCCGTGAATTCGCGCGAACCCCTTGACCTCAATGGTACAGACCAATACCTTCCCAGTCGGCACGTCCGGCGCCCCCAGCGCCCACCCCACCGCCACCCCCGCGACCGAAACCAGCCGCCTCGGCACCTCGGGGCCCGAGCACCCCAGCACCCCCGAGCACCCCCGAGCACCCCAGCGTCTTCGGGACCGCGACGCCCTGGCGCCCGTGCGACGCCCCGGAAACCCGCCGGCTCCCCGCGCCTCCCGGCCCCCGGTACCCGCCACGGAGGCGACAGCACCTCAGGCGCGCACGCACCCGGCATCACCCAGCACGGCTCCCGGAAACCTCACGCACAGGAAGAGCCTCATGCGTCGAAGAACCCTTTCCCGGCTGACCATCGCCGCCTGCTCCCTCTCCCTCCTGGCCGCGCTCGCCCCGGCCGCCACCGCCGACGGCGACGCGGCACACCCCACCGACGGGGCCGACCGGACGGCCGCGTCGCACAGCGCCCGGCCGTCGTACAAGCGCGTCGGCTACTTCACCCAATGGGGCGTCTACGGCCGGGACTTCCAGGTCAAGGACCTGGACACCAGCGGCACGGCAGCCAAGCTGACACACATCAACTACGCCTTCGGAAACGTCAGCCCCGAGGGCAAGTGCTTCACCGGCAACGTCCCCGGCGAGGCGGACGCCTGGGCCGACTACGTCCGCCCCCTCGACGCCGCGGACTCGGTGGACGGTGTCGCCGACACCGCCGGACAGCCGCTCGCCGGCAACTTCAACCAGCTGCGCGAGCTCAAGGCCAAGCACCCCGGCCTCAAGGTGCTCATCTCGCTGGGCGGCTGGAGCTGGTCCACCCACTTTTCCGACGCGGTGCGCACCCCCGCCTCCCGGAAGGCCCTCGTCGCCTCCTGCATCGACCTCTACATCAAGGGCGATCTGCCCGTGGACGGCGCCAGGGGCGGAGCGGGGGCGGCGGCCGGCCTCTTCGACGGCATCGACGTCGACTGGGAGTGGCCGGGCTCGGCGGGCGACGCGGACACCGTCTTCCGCCCGGAGGACAAGCGGAACTTCACGGCCCTGGTCCACGAGTTCCGTACGCAGCTCGACGCGTACGGCAGGTCCCTGAAGCAGCGCAAGCACTACGACCTGAGCGCGTACGTGCCGGCCGCGCCCGACAAGATCGACGCGGGCTTCGAGGTCCGCAAGATCATGCGGGACTTCGACTTCGTCAACCTCCAGGGCTACGACTTCCACGTCTCCGGTGAGCGGACGACCGCACAGCAGTCCGCGCTGCGCGCGGCGAAGAACGACTACAGCGTCGACCGGACCGTCCGCGACTGGCTGCTCCGGGGCGCCCCCGCGCACAAGCTCGTGGTCGGCATGCCGTTCTACGGCCAGGGCTGGACGGGCGTGACCGGCGGCGGTGACGGCCTCGGCCGGCCGGCGACCGGGCCGGCGCCCGCGACCTACGCGGACGGCTACGAGGACTACAAGGCCCTCAAGAAGCTCGCCGGCTCCGGCGCGTACACGGTCCACCGGGACCGGCGGGGCGGCCACGCCTGGCTCTTCGACGGCACCACCCTGTGGACGTACGACGATCCTCAGGTGCTCCGCACCAAGTCGGCCTACGTGCGGGAACACGGCCTGGGCGGCGCGATGTTCTGGTCCCTGGACGGCGACACGGCCGACGGCGAACTGATCACCGCCGTCGACCGCGTCCTCGGCCGCCGCTGATCCACCCGCCCGTGGGCGCGGGCGGTACCGTCGCTCAGACGTCGGTCCCGCCCGTGTCCTCCAGCTCGTCCGCGAGCCCGAGCGCGCCGCGCGCCTTCGCCCCCAGGTCGTTCGGCAGGGCGTCGAAGCCGGGGTCGTAGTGCTCCCAGAACACATCGGGGTCCGACGCCTCGGCCGCCTTCGACCAGTGCTCGTCGGCGGCCTCCAGCTCCTCGACAAGGCCGGCGACGGGCTTCGCGGACGCGGCGGGCCACTGGTGCGCGCGCAGCTGCCGTACCGTCTCCCCGATGGTCGACGTGACCTGACCGGCCCACTTCACATTGGCGTCCAGGTCCTCGTCGGCATCCGGTTCCGGCTGCTCGGCGAGGATGATGTCGACCGGGTTGACCGCCTTCAGGAACGCGAGCTGGTGCGCGTCGAGCGTGCTCTCGTCCGCCCGGACGGATCCGGTCATCTTGCCCTTCTCGGCCGCGAAGGAACAGGTGACGACGCGGTCTCCCAGTCGCCAGCTCTCCTTGCTCGGCTGGTAGTAGTACGTCCAGGTGTCGCCCGGGACGGCCCAGGTGTCCAGGGCGTACTGGTTGTTGACGGCCTCGCAGCGCTCCTCGGCGATCGGCTCGATCGGCTTGTCACCGGGCCACTTGTCGAACTCGGTGAGCTTGAAGGAACCGCTCACCTCTCCGTCGTGCGGCTCGGAGCACTTCACGATCTCGACGTCTGCGGTCTCCGTCTCGGCGACGCCACCGGGCATGTCGAAGCACTGCCCCTTGCGCAGGTCGAGGGTGGAGCGGGTGCGGGCCGACTCGTCCGCCGCCTCCTGGAAGCCGTCGTAGGCGTCGCGGAACACTCCGGTCGCGAACCCGGTCGCCATCAGCAGCGCGCCGACCAGGGACACGGTCATGCCGGCCACGGCCAGCCCCTTGCCGCGCTCCCCCTTCTTCTTTATCTGTGCCAGCGCGAACCCGCCCAGCACAAGACCGAGCAGCGGCACACAGCACACGATGCCGGTGATGAGAGAGGTGATGGCGAGCCCGTTGACGTTCGCCTGCGGGGGCGGGGGCAGAGGCATGCCGTACGGCGGGGGCACCGGCGGGTATGGCTGTTGGGGCGGCGGCCAGCCCTGGGGGGACGGTTCCACGGGTTGCGGTGCTCCTGTCGGGGCGGAACGAAACGAACATACGAGCCCGCGCGGACGGCTGTGCGAACGGGCGGGCGCATCGTACGCGGTCGGCGTCGGACGGCGGAAAGCGGGCGACGAACACGACGATCCGGATGTCGCGGACACCTCGGGCGAAGGCCCGGCGGAAGACCGGGCGGAACGCCGGCGGGGCGGCCGCCGTGTACGGCGACCGCCCCTCCCGTCCGGACCGGCTCGACGCCGGCTCAGGACCGCGGTGACTCAGGACAGAGGTGACTCACAACCTCGGCGATTCGGGACAGCGGTGACTCGGGACCGTCTCAGAACTGCAGGGCCCAGGAGTCGATCCTGCCGATGTCGTTGTTGGCGTTGTCGCTGACGCGCAGCTTCCACGTGCCGTCGGCGACCTCGGACGAGGCGTTGACCGTGTACGTGGTGTTGATGTTGTCGGCGCTGCCGCCGGTCCCGTACGCCTTCAGCGTGTACGCCGTGCCGTCCGGGGCGATGAGCTGGACCTGCAGGTCACCGACGTAGGTGTGAACGATGCTCACGGGAACCTGGAGGGCGGACGGGGCGTTGCCCGTGACGCCACTGACGGTCACCGGCGATTCGACGGTGGCGTTGTCGGCGATCGCGTAGTCGGCGGTGTTCTCGAAGCGCTTGCCGGGCGGCTGGGTGGAGCCGTCGCCGACGTACAGCAGGCGGTTCGGGGAGCCGGTCCCCGGGTTGGTGACGACACCGCTGGTGGCCGCGGTCGTCAGGGCCGTGGAGACCTGCGCCGGGGTGGCCGTACGGTTGTTGGCCAGGTACAGCGCGGCGGCGCCCGCGACGTGCGGGGTGGCCATCGACGTACCGGAGATGGTGTTGGTCGCGCTGTCGCCGGTGTTCCAGGCGGAGGTGATGGAGGAGCCCGGGGCGAAGATGTCCAGCACGCTGCCGTAGTTGGAGAAGCTGGAGCGGGCGTCGGTGCTGGTCGTGGAGCCGACCGTGATGGCCTCGGCGACACGCGCCGGCGAGGTGTTGGAGGCGTTGGCCCCGTCGTTGCCGGCCGCGATGGCGTAGGTGACGCCGGAGGCGATGGAGTTGCGTACGGCGGTGTCGAGCGCGGAGTCCGCGCCTCCGCCGAGGCTCATGTTGGCGACGGCGGGCTTGACGGCGTTGCGCGTCACCCAGTCGATGCCGGCGACGACCTGGGCGGTGGTGCCGGAGCCGGAGTTGTTCAGCACGCGCACGCCGACGACCTTGGCCTTCTTGGCCACGCCGTAGGAGGACCCGGCGACGGTGGCGGCGACATGCGTGCCGTGACCGTTCCCGTCCTGCGCCGTGTTGTCGTTGTCGATCGCGTCGTAGCCGTAGGTGGCACGCCCGCCGAAGTCGCCGTGGGTGATCCGCACACCGGTGTCGATGATGTACGCGGTCACGCCCTCCCCCGCGGGCTCGGGGTAGGTGTAGCTCTGGTTGAGCGGCAGGGCCCGCTGGTCGATGCGGTCCAGGCCCCAGGAGGGCGGGGACGTCTGGGTGCCCGAGGCGGTGAAGACGCGGTTCTGTACGACGGAGTCGACGGCCGGGTCGGCGGCCAGCTTCTTCGCCTGGGCCTCGGAGAGCTCGACGGCGTATCCGTTGAGGGCCGAGGTGTACGTCTTCGCGATCTTCGCTCCATAGCGCGCGGCGACCGCCTTGCCCGCCTTCGACTCCGCGTCGGCGGCCGACTCGTCGAGGGTGACGATGTAGCTGCCCGCGATGGCGCCGGGGGCACCGGCGTACTGGATCGTGCCTTCCGGAGCCGCCGGGGCCGCGGCGGCCGGCAGGGCGGACGCGGTGCCGAGCGCGAGGGCGGCGACGGCTATGGCGCTGGCCGCGGCGAGTCTTCGCTGCGAAGTACGCATCACTGACATGTGAGGGGTCCTCCTCATTGGTGGTGCGCTGCTGTGGGGGTTGCGGCATGGGCATGACAAACCACGGTGCGGTGTACGCGGCGTTTCCCGTGCCCGGCCGCCAGCGAAAGATTGACCGATCCATAGGAATCACACAAGGGTCCCGGCACGGCGGCAACAAGAGCGCCACACGGCCGCCATGCCGGGCCGCCGAATGCCGGATCGGCCTATGGACACCCGGCATTCGGCGGTCGGCCTTCCGTTTCCTCGCTGACCTGGCACTGCCCGGATGCCGAGGCCGGTGAAGACCTCGACGACCCCACCACGCCGCCCTCCGACCCCTGATCCCCCCGCCCGATCCCTGCCCTCTGCCCTCTGCCCTCTGCCCTCTGCCCTCTGCCCTCTGCCCTCTGCCCTCTGCCCTCACAGGATGCTCACCGGACGCGGCACGTCGGATGCTGGGTGGGTGGCCGGCTATGGCGCGGCAAGTCGCCGAGAGACCTTCAGCCGGGATCGTTGGCTCTCCAGCTTGAGCTGCGGGCCGCTACCGTGAAGCCATGACCGCACTTCCCGACTGGATGCGCCCGCCGCGTGCGGAAGGCTGGTTCGCGGAGGACCTCGACCGCCTCCCCGAGGCGCCCCGCCACACCGAGCTCATCGACGGAGCCCTCGTCTTCATGATGTCGCCCCAGCGGTCCTGGCGCGGCCGCCTCGTCACCGCCCTGACCACAACGCTGATGGCGCAGGCGCCGGCCGGCTTCGAGGTCGAGCGGGAGATGACCATCCGCCTCGACGCCCGCAACCGCCCCGAACCGGACCTCTTGCTGACGGACCTGCCCTACGACCCCGACCGCACCTGGTACGCCCCGGAGGACGTGAAGCTCGTCGTGGAGGCCGTATCCCCCGAATCCGCCCACCGCGACCGCACGGTCAAACTCCGCAAGTACGCGGAGGCCGGCATCCCGCACTACTGGTGCGTCGAGGACGAAAACGGGGCACCCTTCGTCCACGTCTACGAGCTCGACGAACCCACCGGCGCGTACGCGCCCGCCGGGATTTTCCGGGGCACCCTCCAGCGCCCGGTGCCCTTCGAGGTGAGCCTGGACCTCGACAAGCTCACGCCGCCCCGAAGCAGCTGAAAAGTCGGCACCAAGTCAGCACGGGAATGCGGAAGGGGTCGGACCCGTCAGAGCCCAACTCCTTCTGGCCTGCACGCTTGACCAAACTATTCAAAACGCAGTAACGAGATGACTACACGTTGAAGCGGGATGTCTGAGCCCCGCTCCTGACCTGCGGCGGAGCCCCGTCCAGGGCTCTGACCTGGGATTTCCTTGTTGGCATGCGTTGGCTCCCAACGGCCGTTTACGGGTGTCCTGCGGACTGACTGCGGACTGGCCGGAGGCTCCGAGGCGACGAAATCCCTGGCACACCGGCTGGGCCTGCAAGGAGACTGCGCAGGTGAGCAACTCCTACCCCTGTCCCTGCTGCGGGCACCGCGTGCTGGACGAGATGCCCGGCTCGTTCGAGATCTGCCCTGTCTGCTTCTGGGAGGACGACGGGGTCCAGTTCCGCTGGCCGACCATGGCAGGCGGGGCGAACAAGGTCTCCTTGATCGAGGCCCAGCGGAACTACCAGGACTTCGGCGCCTGCGATGAGCACGGCCGCCGGTTCGTCCGCCGGCCGAGGACGAGCCGCTCGACCACGCCTGGCGCCCCATCGACCTGACACGGGACTCCTTCGAAGACTGGGCGGCCGAGGACCGCGCCCCGTGGCCCGACGACCCCTCGGTGCTCTGCTGGTGGCTCCCCACCTTCTGGCGCCGGGACCACTCCGCGTCATGACCTCCCCCATCGAGAAACTCGTCCAGCAGCTCGACGGCAAGGCCGACGAGTCCTACGACGCCCGCGCGGAACTGATCTGGATCGGCGCCGACGCCATACCCGCCGTCATCAACGGCCTGCCTTCCCTCGGCGGCTTCGGTCAGCTGACCGCCATTGAGGTCTTCGAGGAGGTGGGCGATCCCCGTTGCGGCCCTGCTCTCATCGGCCTGCTGGACAGCGACAACCCGACCGTCCGCGAATGGGCGGCCATGGCTCTGGCGAGCCTGGAGATCGACGGCGCGATCGAGGCCGTGCGCCACGCCTACCGCGCCTGCCTGGAACGGGCGACCCCACCGGACTGGAGCGAGCCGGAAGGCATCCGCTGGGCCCTGACCGAACTCGGCGCCCGCACCCCCGTCGTCCCGCCGCTCACCGCGCACCTACGCGCCACCGTGGCAGCCGACGGCCCGGGCTGGCCCTCGGCCCGCTTCACCGAGATCATCAACGACCTGGCCGACCACGCCCAGGTGATCCTTTACTCCCAGTTCTGGCGCGTGGACGACGGCCGCACCTACGGCATCTCCGGCACCGGCCTGGACTGGGAACTCGACTGGACCGCACCGTGGGGGCACCTGGTCGAGGAGTCCCGCACCTGGTCCCTGCTCGAAACATCCGAAGCCCCCGCCGGCAACAACATCTTCGTCGCCCCCACCTGGATCGACCGTACCGACCTGTACCCGGAAAGGTGACCGATGTCGTCCCAGCACCCCAGGAGATCGGCTACGGCCATGTGGTCGAAAGCTACGTGACGAGGGTGTACGCGGGCCTCCCGCGCTACCTCGTAATTGAACGGCGGGCGCGGTTCTCTCTGCGCCGCCACGATCGCCTCCGCCCTGGAGCTGTAAACCGCGTCTGAAGCGGCCGAGCTCGATGAGGGTCGTCGTGCCCGGCACCACCAGCACGGAGGCCGCCTGGAGGGCGGGCAGAGCGATGACGGCAAGCGGCTGTGGCGGCCGGAGGCCGCCCCTTCGTGAAGACGCGAAGACGTACTTCAGTCTGGCGAGCGCCGCCGTAACGCATCGGGCGATGTCAGGTGATTGCCTGACAGGCGAGGGATGGGTCCGGTAGATCTGTGCCCGTGACTGACTCCATGCCCCCCGATGACGGCGAGCCCACTTCCCTCCGCGAGAAGGCCAAGGACTGGGTCGAGAAGGGCAAGGGCTGGGCCGAGAAGCACCCGAGGACGATCCGCTTCGTCAAAGTTGCGGGCGTGGCTGCGGGCATGGTCGCTGTTGTGGTCCTCGCGCCGCGCAGCATGGATGAGGACGCAGACGAGTTCCCCAGCTATGCCGAGGGTTCCGCAAACGCCGAGGACGTTGAGGATGCTGAGGGTGCCGCGGAAGTCGAGGGTGTCGCTGACCAGGAGCAGCCCTCCGCCTCCGACAGGACGAGCATTCCTCGCGACTCCGCCAAGAACCACCTGCGGAATCTCCACCCCGGCTGGAACGCCAGCGAGGAGAAGAAGGCGCAGTACAAGGAGGAGACAGGGGAAGATCTACCTCCCGGCACCACCTGGGTCTCTCCAAAGTCCGATGCGGACGATTCCCCGGAAGGCGAGGCCCCGGGTGCGGATGATTCCCCGGAGGACGAGGACCCGGGCGAAGCAGCAGCCTGAGCGCTCAGGTGCAGGTCGCCGCGACCTCCATTCTTGTGCAGTGCCAGCGCAGGCCCTTACGTTCCGTCCCATGACCGCATCAGACGATCTACTCCGCCGGATCGAGCAGGAGTCTTCCCTTGCCACCGCGCTCGCCTGGCCTGGCGATTTCGACATCGAACGCCGGGGCCGAGGAGAGGCCCGTCCTGTACGCCGACTCAGAGGGCCAGGCGACACTGATCGGCGCCGACCTCGTCGAGGCCATCACTCTCATCGTGGTGCTGCCCTTCTGGCGCGACCTGGCGAAGGGCTTCGCGATCAGCGAGCTCGGCTCGGACCTTCGGGTCGACCACCCGGACTTCGACGCCGAGCGCGACCGCCTTCTGCAGGCCCTTGGACTTGCCTCCCTCTCCGAGGAGGAGGCTGCCGCTCGCCTGCTAGCTGTGGCCGCACGCACGACCCCGGACTACGTGCCGCGCGTGCCGGACGACGATTACTTGCCTTACGAGCTTCTGTTTCCGAGCGGCCCTGTTTAGCGAAGCCAGCGCTTGACGTCAGTACCGGGCGATGACCTGTCGCAGGTCCGTGCCCAGGAGGTCCTCCAGCGCCTGGACGCTGGCTGACGGTAGCGGTAGCTCGCATTCTGGATCTGTGGTTACGAGGCTGTACCTGGCGAAACCCGCAGCCCAGACGTAGTCGAGGGCGTTCAAGTCCGTCTGGGCAGAGCAACAGGGCACCGTCACGGCAAGTGAGTCGAAATAGCCGTCCGGAAGGGCTGCCGTGTCCATCGCGTTGCCCCACCAGTCTTGGATGTCGGAGCTGCACACGGGGCACCGAACACCGCACCAGTTCTCCCCGGGGTCGATGAAGGCTGTGCCGGGGATGTCCCAGACGTCATAACCGCCCAACGCTTCAGGAACCAGTTGCCGTAGCTGGGCCTGCGCAGCCTCGCTCGCGGCCGACGCAGGCGAAAAGTGCGGATCCTTTGGTATGAGGTGAAGCAGCGTGATGCTCACGCTGCCGACCACCCATCCAGCGAGACCTCCGAGCTGTCATTGAGGTAGTGGTGGAGGGCGCTGGCAGTGGTATCCACAAACGCCTCGGGGATGGCGTTGGCATCGACCCAGCGGACCCGGGAGTGCTTGCGGGGTTCGCGGTTTTCGGGTTCGCCGGTCCATTCGTGGGCGGCGAAGACGACCGTGAGGAAGCCGTTGGGGGCCTCGACGCCCCAGGCGCCGTGGATGATGTGGGCGACCTTGAGGGACTCGGGCTTCACGGTGAGGCCCGTCTCCTCGTAGAGCTCGCGCACCGCAGTTTCGGTGATGGGTTCGCCCGGCTCGCTCTTGCCGACTGGGAGGTCCCACAGGCCCTGGGCGAACTTGGCGTTTTCGCTGCGCTGGAGGAGGACGACGCGGTTGGTCGCCTTGTCGTGGACGATGACGGCCGCGACCAGCAGGGTCATCGATTCGAGCGCCGGCTTGAGGGCTTGGGAGCGGTCGTCGGTCTGCTGGGCCACGGGGTTCCCTTCGTCGGGCGGGTTGTTGGGCATGTTAGGCGAGGGCCTCGCGGGCGCGGCGGGCGAGATCTGCGGCACCCGGTACCTTGCGCCTCTGGTAGACCACGAGGGTGGAGCGGATCGACGTGATCGCCTTGCGGGTCCGGTCGGAGGTCATGCCCTCCATGAGGACGAGGGCTTGGGTCCAGGCGGCGACGGCTTCGTCGGCGCGGGCCTGGGCGGCGAGGCTGTCGCCGAGGTCGGCGTGGGTGAGGGCGTGGACGCGCTTGTACTTGTCGGGGTCCCAGCGGGTGAGGGCGTCTCGGTGCTGCTGTTCGGTGCCGATGTGGTCGGCGAGGTCGGTCAGGGTGCGGGCGGTGTGGCTGGCCACGGTGCCAGCGGCGGGGCCGCTGACGCGGGAGTAGCTGGGTTGGGGGCCGTCGTCGCGGAGGAGGGCGTCTTCGGCGGCAAGCAGCGCGCGTGCGGCCGAGGGGTTCTCGTTGACTGCGGCGTAGGCGCGGGCGTGGGTGATGTGGAGGAGTGCCTCGGTCTGGCCGTCGACGTGGCCGAGCGCGGCCCGGAGGGCGCCTTCGACGAGGTCGACGCAGTGGTGGGGCTGCTTGAGGCTCAGGGCCTGGTGGGCGAGGGCGCGCATCATCCAGGCGGCGTGGCCGTGGGGGTCGGCTTCGCAGGCGAGCTTGTAGCCGACCTGGTAGTAGCGCTGGGCGGCGCCTTCGTGGCCGAGGTCGTGGTGCTTCCAGCCTGCGAGGTAGGCGAGTTCGGCGACGGCTCCGAAGGCGGCCCGGCGTAAGGCTTCGCTGGGGAAGCGTCCGCGGAGCATGGGGGCGGCTGTGTCGGCGAGGTACGCGGTGACGGTGGTCAGGCCGTGGCCGCCGCCGAGGCGCTCGTCGGCGGCGCTGAAGGCCGCGGTGATCTGCCGTACGACGTCCACGTCCTCTGCCCCGACCACTGACGTGCCGGTGCGGGCGCGGAGCATGCGGGCGGTGGCTTCGTGGTCGTATCCGAGCGGCATGGCGACGCCGGCGGTGGTGAAGGCCGCGATGGCGAGGAAGCGGCGGCGCTCGACGTCGGCGCGGCCCAGGTCGGTGGCGGCGAGGACAGGGTCGGATTCCGCCTGTTGTTCGGCCTCGTCGGAGCGGAGGCCGATCTCGGTCTGGGTGACCGTGCGCCTCGCTCGGCGGGACAGCGCCTCGGCCAGGTACTGACCTACCCGGCCCGACGGGGCGCGGGTGCCGTTCACCCAGTGCGAGATGGCCGACTTGTTGGTCTGGAGGATCTCGCCGTTCTCGGCCGCGATGCGCCGCACGTCTCTGGCGAGGGCCTCGTAGGTGCAGTCGACCGCATCGATGACGTCGCGCAGACGGGAGTTGGGTTCTCTCTGCGCCGCCACGATCGCCTCCACTCCGGAGCTGTAAACCGCGTATACCGCTTCAACTGCCTTCCACCGTACCCACTGAGCGTGACCAACGGTTCACTTATCAGCAGCCGCCCGGAACGGCGCGACCGTGATCCAGGCTCCCCTTTGGTCCGGGCGGCACCCCGAAGTTCCGTACGCCCACACCGGGCTCGGGCATTCCTGTGCCCGAACCTGGCCGATCAGAGACGGAGACACGGTGACCATCATCGACACCACGGCCATCACGGTCGAGCTGCCCGAGGCGTTCGACCCGCGCTGGGGCCGCCTGCCCGGCATCCAGGTCGACGGCCGGCGCATCACGATCGACCCGGCCGAGTACTTCTTCCGCTTCGAGTCGAACACCTGGCTCGTCGCCGACTGGGAGCTGGTCAAGGCCCAGCTCCTCGGTGTGGACGAGACGACCGAGAGCTCGGTCGAGCAGCTCGCGCTCGACTTCATCAAGCAGCACGGCGAATCCACGTCCGACGCGGCCCGTGTCCTGGCCACCGCGTACGAGGTGTACGCGTACCTCTTCCGCGACGAGCATCTGGCCGGCCTTGGCCTGCCGCAGATCACCGCCGACCACCTGCGGATGCTCCGCGAGGCGGCCACGCTCATGGCGCTCAACAAAGTCGAGCTCGACGGGCACATCTCCAACGTCGGCCCGTGCTGGTTCTTCCCCGCCGCCACCTCCGTCGTCTTCGACCTGGACGACGAGGTGGGCGGGATGCTCGACGAGGTCTACCACGGCGGCTGGTTCAACGAGCACCGCCGGATCGAGTCCATCAAGGCCCACGCGGCGCTCGGCGGCCGGCTCGTGCATGGGTGCCAGTCCGTGCCGGACCAGTCCGGCGGCGTGGTCGCGCCCTACGGTGCCTCGATGGCGAACTTCCGCGACGACCTCGCCGCGTTCAAGGCGGGCTGGATCGAGCAGGTCTACGCCCACCGCGTGAACCCCGCCGCGTAACCCCACCCGATCAGGCTCCGGGGCGGGCCGGCATCCCTCGCCCGCCCCGGACGCCACCACCCATCCCCGGAGCCCTCCCGTGACCACGAACCCCAGCGCCGAACTCCTCGACAACCTGCTCACCGCAACCGGCCAGACCACCGCCGCACGGAAGGAGGTACGCGTGTGGTCCATGTCCGGCGTCGAGCGCGTGACCTTCCCCGACGGCTCCACGGCCATCTTCAAGTACGCCAAGAAGCCCTTCGACAGCGAGGATCAGGCCCTCCGCCTGGCCCACACCCTCGGCGTACCCGTCCCCCAGGTCCACGCCTCCGCCGTCCTGGACGGCTGGCTCGGCATGCTCATGGAGGACCTCGGACCCTCCGTCCGCGAGGCCGACGACCTCGACGGCGTCGCCGCGGCCGTGGTCCTGCACGGCACCCGTACGGCTCCGCCCTTGCCCGTCCTCGACCAGGACCGGCTGCGAACACTGCCGGCCCGGGCGCTGGAACACCTCGAACGGCTGCGCAAGGCCGACCGGTGGCAGGACACCGACGACATCGAGGACGCGCTCGACCGTATCGCCCAGGCCGCCGAAGCCCGCTCGGCCGGAGCGACGCTGGAACCGTTCGGCTGGGTGCACTCCGAGTTCCACCCCACCAGCCTCCACATCGGCAAGCGCGGCTGGCGGCTGCTCGACTTCGCCCGCGCCTTCACCGGCCCCGGCCTGCTCGACCTCGCCAGCTGGCACGGCACCATCGAGCCCCCGCAACCCATCCGCCTCCGCGTCTTCCTGGAGCAGTACGTCACCACCGGCGGCACCCCCGACGCCCTCGCCCCGCGCGGCGGGCTCACCGCCGAACACTGGGCCCTGGGCTGGCACCGCATGTGGGCCGTCGAGTGGTTCATGGAACAGTCCATCCGCTGGATCAACGACCCGGCCACCGACCCCGCCTACATCAAGGCCGTCCGCCGCCACCTCACCGACGTCCTCCACCTCCTGGAGATCTGACGTGCTCGCCCAGGCATCCCCCTGGCACGCCCACGCCTCCCAGCGCACGGCCGCCGGACTCGCCGAACCCCTGTCCGTACCCGCACGGATGGCATGGACCACGAGACCCGGCCAAGGTCCCGGCGCCGACGTCCTCGACCCCGACCTGCGCGGCAAACGACTCCTGGAACTCGGCTGCGGCCCCGGCCACAACGCCGCCCACCTCGCCACCCGCCACGGCGCCCACGTCACCGGCGTCGACCTGGTCGGCCTCCAGGTCCGCCGCGCCCGCTCCCACTACGGACGGCTGAACAACCTCACCTTCGTCGCCGGCCACGCCCTGCACTACCTGCACGCCTCCGACGAGCAGTTCGACGCGATCTACTCCGTCTTCGGCGCTGTCGGCCTCGTCGCCCCCGAGCTCCTGCTCCCGGCCATCGCCCAGCGCCTCACGCCCGGCCGGGTGCTCGCCTTCTCCGTCCCCCACCCGCAGCGTGGCGGCCGAAGCCCCTCCGGTGACGACCATCCTCGCCGCGACCACGTCACTCTTCCCGACCGCACCCGGATCCCCATCGCCCGCTGGGAGTTCGACACCGACCGGTGGGAGAAGCGCCTCAGCCAGGCGGGCTTCTGGCTCACCTCGGCCCAGGAGTTCCACGACCCCCGCATGGGCCACTGGCCCACCACCCTGCTGATCCGCGCCCGCAAGCTCTGACCAGCCATTTGCCCTGGCTTCCCCCTGGAGGAACCGATGCGCCCGCCCTACCTGCTCATCGACATCGACGGCGTCCTCATACCCTTCCCCGATGCAGCGGGCTCGGCCCCGGCCACCCACGCCCGCCACGACGTCGTCCCCACCGGCCGGAGCGCCGACAACCCGGTCACCGTCTGGCTCAACCCCGACCACGGCCCCATGCTCATGGACGTCATCCGCACCGGCCTGGTCGCCCCCGTCTGGTGCACCAGCTGGCGCCAGGACGCCACCACCCTCATCGGGCCCCTTCTCGACCTCCCGGCCCTGCCGCACGTCGACCTGCCACGTCCCCAGATCACCACCAGCCACCCCAACGGCTACCTCTGGAAGCGCGACCACGTCGACGCCTGGCTGGGCGACGCCCCCGCCGTCTGGATCGACGACGACTTCACCAGCCTCGACCGTGCCTGGGCGGCGGAGCGCACCGCCAAGGGAACGCCGACTCTCCTCGTTCAACCCGACCCGCACCTCGGGCTGCAGCCCGAACACCTGACTGAGGTCACGACGTGGGTCGCGCAGTTACCCGTAGCCCGAGCCGCCTGACGACTGTTGCCCTCGCTGCCACGGACAGCGAGGGAAACGTGGCCGCGCGCGTGGCCCTGGAGCGCGAAGTCAGAGGGTGGAGCACGACCGAGCTGGCGGATCGGGTGACCAGAGCCGGCGTCAAGATGACTCAGACAGCGGTCTGGCGCATCGAGAACGGCACCCCTCGCCGGCGCATCAACCTCGACGAGGCCCTCGCCTTCTCCCGCGTCTTCGAGCTTCCCCTGGAATAGCTGATGTCCCCGCCCCTGGAGGGGCTCGACATCGACAGCCGGCGCCTCGTCCAGGAAGCCGTCGAGGCGTTCTACGAGGCCCGAGACGCGCGCGACCGCCTCCATCACGCCGTGGTCGCCATCGCCGACCACATCAAGGCCCATCCCGACAGCTCGCGGGCGATCCACGAGCAGTGCCTCCGCCTCATGGGCGACGAGCGGGACGCTCGCACCCTCAGCGGCGACATCGAGGATGGCGGCCACTACTGACAACCGACACGAAGGAGAGGCCACTTGGCCAACATCCAGAAGCGCCCCAACAGCAAATGGCGGGCCCGCTACCGCGACCTCGACGGCAAGGAGCACGCCCGCCACTTCGACCGCAAGGTCGACGCCCAGCGATGGATCGACGAGGTCACGGCCAGCATGGTCACCGGCCAGTACGTCGACCCACGGTCGGCGAAGAAGCCCTTCAAGGAGTACGCGGAGGAATGGCGGGTCATCCAGCCCCACCGGCCTTCCACGGCCAAGGCGGTGGCACAGCACCTGCGCTGCTACGTCTACCCCGCCTGGGAGAGGCGGGCACTCGGCGCCATCAGGCCGGTGACGTGCAGAGCTGGGTCACCGGCCTGACCACCACGCACGGGCTGGCCGCCAGCACCTCACGGACGGTCTTCAACACGGTCAACGCCGTCTTCCGGGCGGCCGTTCGTGACCGGATGATCCCCCACAACCCGTGCGCCGAGGCGAAACTGCCTTCGGTGCCCCGGAAGAAGATCGTGCCGCTGGCCGTCGAGCAGGTGCGGACGCTGTCCGAGGAGATACCCGCCC
Organism: Streptomyces sp. SP18CS02; assembly: GCF_036322365.1. Taxonomy (NCBI): domain Bacteria; kingdom Bacillati; phylum Actinomycetota; class Actinomycetes; order Kitasatosporales; family Streptomycetaceae; genus Streptomyces; species Streptomyces sp. SP18CS02. Next base: position 365,197 of record NZ_JAQYXC010000295.1, on the reverse strand, counting down.
GATACAAGGGCCTCGTGCTGCTCGGCGCGGCCACCGGACTCCGCCCCGGCGAGCTCTTCGGCCTCCAGGTCCGCCACCTCGACCTGCTGCACGCGACCGTCTCGGTCGAGCAGCAGATCCAGCAGACCGCCAAGCACGGCGTGTACGTCTGCCCGCCCAAGACCGCTCGCTCGCACCGCACGGTCCCGCTCCCCCGCATGGCGGTGGATGCGATGAAGGCCCACCTGCGGGACTTCCCTGCCGATGGGCCCGAGGGCTGGATCTTCACGGCGCCGCAAGGCGGACCCGTGGTCTACACGCACTTCATGGACGGGTCCTGGCGGCCCGCCTGCGCGAAGGCCGGCATACCGAAGGGCACCGGACCCCACGCCCTCCGGCATCACTACGCCAGCCTGCTGATCAAGCACGGCGAGTCCGTGAAGACGGTCTCCGAGCGCCTCGGCCACACCAACGCGGCCATGACGCTGAACATCTACACCCACCTGTGGCCCGACTCCGAGGAGCGGACCCGGGCCGCCGTCGACAAGGCGTACGCGGACCAGTCCGCCGATGCCCGGCCACCGGTCGACGAAGCGGCGTAGCCGCTCCCCCGCGCGCTGACCGAAGTCAGCACGCTGCGGACTCTGTGCGGACCGCAAAGGCCGCCCAACCCGCTCCGCCGCAGGTCAGACGGCCTTTCGCCGAACGTATTAGACGTTGAAGCGGAACTCCACCACGTCGCCGTCCTGCATCACGTACTCCTTGCCCTCCATGCGGGCCTTGCCCGCAGCGCGGGCGTCGGCGACGGAGCCCGTGGAGACGAGGTCCTCGAAGGAGATGACCTCGGCCTTGATGAAGCCCTTCTGGAAGTCGGTGTGGATCACACCGGCCGCCTCGGGAGCCGTCGCGCCCTTCTTGATCGTCCAGGCGCGGGACTCCTTCGGACCGGCCGTCAGGTAGGTCTGGAGGCCCAGGGTGTCGAAGCCGACGCGGGCCAGCGTCGCCAGGCCCGGCTCCTCGGCGCCGACGGACTGGAGGAGCTCCATGGCGTCCTCCTCGTCGAGCTCGGCGAGGTCCTGCTCCAGCTTGGCGTTCAGGAAGATCGCCTCGGCCGGGGCGACCAGGGCGCGCTGCTCCTCCTTGAAGGCGTCGTCCGTCAGCTCGTCCTCGTCGACGTTGAAGACGTAGAGGAACGGCTTGGTGGTGAGCAGGTGGAGGTCGTGCAGCAGCTCGGCCTTCTCGCTGCCCTGGAGGATGCCCTGGGAGAAGAGCGTCTCGCCGGTCTCCAGGATCTTCTGGGCCGCCTCGACCGCCGCCACCTTCGGCGCGACGTCCTTCTTGATCCGGGACTCCTTCTGGAGGCGCGGCAGGACCTTCTCGATCGTCTGGAGGTCGGCGAGGATCAGCTCGGTGTTGATCGTCTCGATGTCGTCCTTCGGCGAGACCTTGCCGTCCACGTGCACGACGTTCTCGTCCTTGAAGGCGCGGATGACCTGGCAGATCGCGTCCGACTCGCGGATGTTCGCGAGGAACTTGTTGCCCAGACCCTCACCCTCGGAGGCGCCGCGCACGATGCCGGCGATGTCGACGAAGTCGACCGTCGCCGGGAGCACGCGCTGCGAGCCGAAGATGCCGGCGAGCTTGGTGAGGCGGGCGTCGGGGACACCGACCACGCCCACGTTCGGCTCGATCGTGGCGAACGGGTAGTTGGCCGCCAGCACGTCGTTCTTGGTCAGGGCGTTGAACAGGGTCGACTTGCCGACATTCGGCAGACCGACGATTCCGATCGTGAGCGACACGTTGGCGACTTCCCTAGAACTGTGGATGGTGGGCCGATCCCCCAGTTTACGGGCGTGTCGAGGCGGGCAGCGACGTATGCCGGACGGCGGCCCGGCGGTGATCTCGACCGCAACGTCGGCCAAAGGGCGTGTCCCGTGCCCGATCCACCCCTCCTCGCGACCTACGTTGTCCAGGTGGAGCAGCCCAGGAACAGTCCGCCTCGCCGTCGTCGGCCACCGCAGCCCACCGCCCTGCCGCAGGGCGCGCTCGTCGAGAGCGCCGCTCCGGACGGCTCGGCCGTCCATCCGGTCGGCCCACGGCCGGGGCGCCCCTTCAGCAGGCCCGGCGGCAGGCCGGGAGTCCAGCCCGGCAGCGGGCCGGGAGTCCGGTCCGGCAGCCGCCAGGGACACCCGGGCGGCCGTCCCGGGCGGCGACCGGTCCCCCCTGTGGTGGCGGCCCTGCGCAGGCTGCCCAACCCCCGGCTGACCGGTCTGGGCGGCGGACTGTTCGCGGCGACCGCGATGTTCCTGCTCGGCTGCCTCGACCAGCTGCTGTTCGACGGGTCGCCGCTGGTGTTCGGGCTGCTGTTCCTGCCGGTCAGCGCCCTGACCGCGCTCTGGGTGCGGGACGCCGACCTGGTCACCGCGCCGATCGGTGTGCCCATCGCGTTCGCCGCGGGCGTGGTCCCGATCGCGGGCGGCACCGGAGGCATCGGCGGTCAGACCATGGCCGTGGTGACGGCGCTCGCCGTGCAGGCGGGGTGGCTGTACGGCGGGACCCTGGTGGCCGGCCTCATCTCCTCCGTACGCAAGGTACGGCTGATGGGGCGGCGGCAACCGGCCCCCGTCCGGGTCGCCCGGCGCCGTACGGCGCCCTGAGACACCCGGGGCCGGAGCCCCGGGTGCCGACGGCGTGCGGGACCGGGATGTGCGGGACCGGATGAAGGACCGGGTACGGGCTCAGCGGCCCCCGGCCGCCATGGCCGCGCCCACGATGCCCGCGTCGTTGCGCAGCTCCGCCGGGACCATCTCGGCCCGGATGCCCTCGATCAGGGGCAGGAACTTGTCCGCCTTGCGGCTGACCCCGCCGCCGATGATGAAGAGCTCGGGCGAGAAGAGCATCTCGACGTGGGCGAGGTACTTCTGCACCCGGTGCGCCCAGTCCTGCCAGCTCAGGTCCTTGTCCTCCTTGACCTTCGTCGACGCGTACTTCTCCGCCTCGTGGCCGTGCAGCTCCAGATGGCCCAGCTCCGTGTTGGGTACGAGGCGGCCGTCGATGAAGACGGCGCTGCCGATGCCCGTACCGAAGGTCAGCATGATCACCGTGCCCTTGCGGCCGCGCCCCGCGCCGTGGGTCATCTCGGCGACCCCGGCCGCGTCGGCGTCGTTGAGGACCGTGACGCCCATGCCTCCCAGCCGCTCGCCGAGCAGTGCGCCCGCGTCGACGCCGACCCACGCCTTGTCCACGTTCGCGGCCGTGCGGATGGTGGAGCCGGTGACGACACCGGGGAAGGTGGCGCCGACCGGCCCCGACCACCCGAAGTGGTCGACGACCTGGGCGACGCACTCCGCGACACCGTCGGGCGTCGCGGGGTGCGGGGTCAGTACCTTGTGGCGGGGTTCGATCAGTTCACCGCGCTCCAGATCCACGGGAGCGCCCTTGATCCCCGACCCGCCGATATCAACTCCGAAGACGTTCATGGTCGCAACGTTACGGGGCGAGGCCGGCGGTCACCGCTTCTCTACCGCTTCTCCACCAGGGCGGCGGCTTCGGCGCGCAGGTCGCGGCGGAGTTCCTTGGGGAGCGAGAAGGTGATCGACTCCTCCGCCGCCTTCACGATCTCCACGTCCTCGAAACCCCGCTCGGTCAGCCACTCCAGCACGCCCTCGACCAGGACCTCCGGCACGGACGCGCCCGAGGTGACACCGACCGTCGACACGCCCTCCAGCCACGCCTCGTCGATCTCGTCGGCGAAGTCGACCAGGTGGGCGTCGCCGGCACCCGCGCCCAGCGCGACCTCGACGAGCCGGACGGAGTTGGAGGAGTTCTTGGAGCCGACCACGATGACCAGGTCCGCCTCCACGCCCATCTGCTTGACCGCGATCTGGCGGTTCTGCGTGGCGTAGCAGATGTCGTCGCTCGGCGGCGAGATCAGCTGCGGGAACTTCTCCTTCAGCTTGTCGACGGTCTCCATGGTCTCGTCGACGGACAGCGTGGTCTGGGAGAGCCAGACGACCCTGGACTCGTCGCGCACGGAGACGTTGGCCACGTCGTCCGGGCCGTCGACCAGCGTGATGTGGTCCGGGGCCTCGCCCGAGGTGCCGATGACCTCCTCGTGGCCCTCGTGGCCGATCAGCAGGATGTCGAAGTCCTCGTTGGCGAAGCGGACCGCTTCCTTGTGGACCTTGGTGACCAGCGGGCAGGTCGCGTCGATCGTGGCGAGCCGGCGCTCGGCGGCCTCCGCGTGGACGGTCGGCGCCACGCCGTGCGCCGAGAACATGACGATCGAGCCCTCGGGCACCTCCGCCGTCTCGTCGACGAAGATGGCGCCCTTCTTCTCCAGGGTCTGCACGACGTACTTGTTGTGGACGATCTCGTGCCGGACGTAGATCGGCGAGCCGTACTGCTCCAGCGCCTTCTCCACGGCGATCACAGCGCGGTCCACGCCCGCGCAGTAGCCGCGGGGAGCGGCGAGGAGGACGCGTCGGGCGGCAGGAGGCGTAGCAGTCATGTTCCCCATCGTAAGGCCGTGCCGCGGAGCCGAAAGATCCGCCGGGTGGCCGAGACTGTGGCACATGGCCGGCAGGGTGACGCACACGACGGAAGCGGCGGGCGGACTGCGACGGACCCTGGGGTTCCGGGACCTCGTGGTCTACGGATTGCTGTTCATCGCCCCCATGGCACCGGTCGGCGTGTTCGGCACGCTCGACGCCAGGTCCCATGGCGCGGTCGCGCTGGTCTACCTGGTGGCGACCGTGGCGATGGCCTTCACCGCGTTCAGCTACGCCCAGATGGTGCGGGTGGCTCCGCAGGCGGGCTCCGTCTTCGCGTACGCGCGCAAGGGGCTGGGCGAGGGGCCGGGGTTCGTCGCCGGGTGGATGGCGATGCTCGACTATCTGCTGATCCCGGCCGTCGCCTATCTCTTCGCCGGTATCGCCATGGAGGCGCTGGTGCCGTCCGTCGACCGGTGGATCTGGACGGCGCTCGCCGTGGTGGTCACGACCCTGCTGAACCTGTGGGGCGTACGGGCGGCCGCCCGGGTCGGCTTCGCCGTGCTGGCGATGGAGATCGTGGTGCTGCTGGTGTTCCTGGTGTCGGCGGCGGTGGTGCTCGTACGGGACGGGGCGCGGCGCGACTGGTGGTCCCCGTTCACGGGGGACGTGACCTTCTCCGTGGCGGCGGTGCTGGGCGCGGTGTCCGTGGCCGTGCTGTCGTATCTGGGCTTCGACGCGATCGCCTCGTTCGCGGAGGAGGTGACGGGCGGCTCGGCGAAGGTCGCGCGGGCGGTGCTGTTCTGCCTGGCGCTGGCGGGCGTGCTGTTCGTGGCGCAGACCTGGCTGGTGGCCCTGCTGGAGCCGTTGTCGTCGGCGGAGCTGGCGGCGGAGCCCGTTCGGCAGGGGTCGGCGTTCTACGACGCGGTGGACGCGTCGGTCGGGGCGTGGCTGCACGATCTGGTGGCGGCGAGCAAGGCCGTGGGGGCGGCGTTCGCGGCGCTGGCCGGGCAGGCGGCGGCAGGGCGGCTGCTGTTCGCGATGGCCCGCGAACGGCGGCTGCCGCATGTGCTGTCGCGGACCGATTCGGGGGTGCCGCGTGTGGCGCTGCTCGTGGCGGCGACGATCACCATGGTGGCGGCGGTGTGGGCGGCACGGCGCGACGACGGGATGGACCACCTGGTGTCGGTGGTGGACATCGGGGCGCTGACCGCCTTCGTCCTGCTGCACGCGAGCGTGGTGGGGTGGTTCGCGGTACGGAGGGGTGGCGGGGGGCCTCCGCACTGGCTGAAGCACGTGGTGATGCCGGTGGTGGGCGCGGCGATCCTGGTCGCGGTGATCGTGGAGGCGTCGGCCCCGGCCCAGCTGGTGGGCGTCGTGTGGCTGGCGGCGGGCCTGGTGGTGCTGACGGCCCAGCGTGGCCGGCCCGGCCCGCCCGGGGGCGGTACGGGGACGGGCGCGGGCCCGGCCGGCCCGCAGGCGTCGGCGGCAGCGGGCCCGGGAACGGGAGCCGGTTAGCGGGAGCCGGTACGGGCGCGGGGCGGCTGCACAGCGGCTCGCGGCGGCACCCGGGCCGCACGGCGGGGCGGGGGATCTCCGCGCGGGCCGGGGCGTTGTCGGACGTGGCGCGTACGCTCGCCTCCATGGGTCTGAATACGTCTGCCGAAGCCCCCCTGCCCGTCGGTGAGGTGTCGCGGCTCATCGGCGGCTGGATCGACCGGCTCGGGGCCGTCTGGGTCGAGGGACAGATCACGCAGTTGTCGCGGCGTCCGGGGGCCGGGGTCGTCTTCCTGACGCTGCGCGACCCGTCGTACGACATCTCGGTGGGCGTGACGTGCTACCGCCAGGTCTTCGACGCGGTCGCGGACGTGGTCTCCGAGGGGGCGCGCGTCGTCGTGCACGCCAAGCCCGAGTGGTACGCGCCGCGCGGCCAGCTGTCGCTGCGGGCCGCCGAGATCAAGCCGGTCGGGATCGGCGAGCTGCTGGCCCGCCTGGAGCAGCTGAAGCGGACCCTGGGCGCGGAGGGGCTGTTCGCGCTCGACCGGAAGAAGCCGGTCCCCTTCCTTCCGCAGCTGGTCGGCCTGGTCTGCGGGCGTGCGTCGGCGGCCGAGCGGGACGTGCTGGAGAACGCGCGCAGGCGGTGGCCCGCCGTCCGGTTCGAGGTGCGGAACGTGGCGGTGCAGGGCGTGCACGCCGTGCCCCAGGTCGTCCAGGCCGTCAAGGAGCTGGACGGGGTGCCCGAGGTCGACGTGATCATCGTGGCGCGGGGCGGGGGCAGCGTGGAGGACCTGCTGCCGTTCTCCGACGAGCAGCTGGTGCGGGCGGTCGCCGCCTGCCGTACGCCGGTGGTGTCGGCGATCGGGCACGAACCGGACTCACCGCTGCTCGACCTGGTGGCGGACCTGCGGGCGTCCACACCGACGGACGCCGCGAAGAAGGTGGTCCCGGACGTGGGCGAGGAGCTGGACCGGGTGCGGTCCCTGCGCGATCGCGCGCTGCGGACCGTGCGGGGTCTGCTCGACCGGGAGGAGCGGGGCCTGGCGCACGCGCTCGCCCGGCCCGTCATGGAGCACCCGCAGCGCATGGTGGACGAGCGGGAGGCCGAGGTCGACGCCCTGCTGGCGCGCAGCAGGCGGGTGCTGGGGCACCTGCTGGACCGGGCCGACTCGGAGCTGTCCCACACCCGCGCGCGCGTGGTGGCGCTCTCCCCTGCCGCGACGCTGGAGCGGGGGTACGCGGTGCTCCAGCGGTCCGACGGCGCGGTCGTGCGCTCGCCCGACGACGTCTCGGCGGGCGAGGAGCTGCGCGCCAGGGTGGCGGAGGGCGCCTTCACGGTGCGCGCGGACTGACCGCGTACAGGCCCCGCGGCTCCGGCGCCACGCCCTGACGGTTGTGTGGACCGGTGGCGCCGGGGACCGGCGCGACAGCGGGGCCCGGCTCCGCCCGGCGGCACTGTCACTCCGCCCGGCGGCACTGTCACTCCGCCCGGCGGCACTGTCATGGCCCGCCCTTAGGCTGGTGCGCATGGCAGCCAAGACGACGGACGCGGCGATGGACACGGCGACGACGACGGCCGAGGGTACGGCGATCGGGTACGAGCAGGCGCGGGACGAGCTGATCGAGGTCGTACGCCGGCTGGAGGCCGGTGGCACGACGCTGGAGGAGTCCCTGGCCCTGTGGGAGCGGGGCGAGGAACTGGCCAGGGTGTGCCGCCGGTGGCTGGAGGGCGCCCGGGCCCGCCTCGACGCGGCCCTGGCGGACCCGGAGGACGGCGCTCCGTAGCGAGCGGATCCCGCGCTCCGGCGGCGGCCCGTTCCTTGACGCCCCGCCCCGCTGTCAAGAGCGGGAAGCCGGCGCCGGGTGACATGGATCACCCGCGCGGCGCTTTAGTTGAAAATTAACCTATCTCGGTCGTACGGTTGATCCATCGCCTGAATCGCAGCTTGTCCGAAAGGTACGCAGCATGTCCCTCGCTCTTGACCCCGCCGCCCAGGACCTTCTCTTCCGTGAGGCGCGCACCGCCAACACGTTCACCGACGAGCCGGTCACCGAGGAGCAGGTCCAGGCCATCTACGACCTGGTCAAGTTCGGGCCGACGGCCTTCAACCAGTCGCCGCTGCGTGTCGTCCTGGTGCGTTCCCCCGAGGCCCGCGAGCGCCTGGTCGCGCACATGGCCGAGGGCAACCGGCCCAAGACCGCCTCCGCGCCCCTGGTCGCGATCCTGGCCGCCGACAACGAGTTCCACGAGGAGCTCCCGGCCCTGCTGCCGCACTTCCCGCAGGCCAAGGACATGTTCTTCAGCGAGCGCCCCGCCCGTGAGCAGGCCGCGCTGGTCAACGCCACCCTCCAGGCCGCCTACTTCATCGTGGGCGTCCGCGCCGCCGGCCTCGCCGCCGGCCCGATGACCGGCTTCGACTTCGCCGGCGTCCAGAAGGAGTTCCTGGACGACGACCACACCCCGCTCATGGTCGTGAACATCGGCAAGCCCGGCGAGGACGCCTGGTTCCCGCGCTCCCCGCGCCTCGCGTACGACGAGGTCATCAAGACCGTCTGACGCCCCCGGACCGACGGCCCCGGACACCTCCCCCCAGGTGCCCGGGGCCGTCGCCGTTCCGGCGGTGAATCCCCCGGGCCGACGGCCGGGTCGTCACGGCCCGGGAGCCGGCACGGCCCGCACCCGGCGAAGGCCACGACGGGCCGCCGCGGGTTCCGCACCCGCCGACCCCCCGGCCCGCCGTCCCCGCCCCGCCCGGGCCACCGGGCCTCCCGGCCCGGAGGGGACCGTCAGGCCCGTGCCCCGGCCGGCTTCTTCGACTGCAGGGCCGCCGCCATCTCGCCCAGCCGCTCCCACGAGGCCGTGCCCGTCACCACGGTCGTCACGCCCTTGTCGCGGCGCACCAGCGCGTCGTACTTGGGGCCCTCCCAGCGCTGCCAGGCCTGCCCCGCCACCTGCTGCGTCCGGTCGGTGGCCGACGCCTCGTGGGTGACCTGGCCGATGTACTTGTCGGGCCGGGCCGCCGTGGACTGCTCCACCGCGACGTACTCGCGCTCCGGGGTGAGGAACCCGAGGTGCCAGGCATTGGCCTCCTGGCGCTCATAGGAGACGGAAGTCGCCTTCCACTCGCCGGCCAGCCCCTCGGGCGCCACGACGGCATAGGGCGCCGCACGCTGTGCCGTCAGCAGCTCGACCCGGTAGTCGACCGGCTTGATCGGGTCCGCCGTGTCGTCGTGCGGGATAAAGAGGTACATCACGCCCCCGGCGGCACAGATGACCGCCATCGACTGGAACATCCCGCGCACTGTCTGCTTGCCTCGCATACCTGCCACGCCCCCTATGGTCGCATCAGGGCATCCTGCTCAAACGTGGGCCCCTCTGCTCAATTTGTCGATGTACCGATAGAGTCGCAGCACCCTCTTCACTTCCGGCATCGCCGTACAGAAAGGTGCGCTCCGATGACCGAGCATCATCTGCCGTCCGAACTCGAGGTCTCCCCCGAGGCTCCCGACCGCAACCTGGCCCTTGAGCTCGTCCGGGTCACCGAGGCCGCCGCCATGGCCGCCGGCCGCTGGGTCGGCCGCGGCGACAAGATCGGTGCCGACGGCGCTGCGGTCAACGCCATGCGGACCCTCGTCTCCACCGTCTCGATGAACGGCGTCGTCGTCATCGGTGAGGGCGAGAAGGACGAAGCCCCCATGCTCTACAACGGGGAGCACATCGGCGACGGGACCGGCGCCGAGGTCGACATCGCGGTCGACCCGATCGACGGGACCACCCTCAACGCCAAGGGCATGCCGAACGCCATCGCCGTGCTCGCCGCCGCCGACCGCGGCACCATGTTCGACCCGTCCGCGGTCTTCTACATGGACAAGCTGGTCACCGGGCCGGAAGCCGCCGACTTCGTCGACATCAACGCCCCGGTCCCGGTGAACATCCGCCGCGTCGCCCGGGCGAAGAACATGTCCCCCGAGGACGTCACCGTGGTCATCCTGGACCGCCCCCGCCACGAGGGCATCGTCAAGGAGATCCGCGAGACCGGCGCCCGCATCAAGTTCATCTCCGACGGCGACGTCGCCGGCTCGATCATGGCCGCCCGCGAGGACACCGGCGTCGACCTGCTGCTCGGTATCGGCGGCACGCCCGAGGGCATCATCTCGGCCTGCGCGATCAAGTGCCTCGGCGGTGTCATCCAGGGCAAGCTGTGGCCGAAGGACGACGCCGAGCGCCAGCGGGCGATCGACGCGGGCCACGATCTCGACCGGGTGCTGTCCACCAACGACCTGGTCAGCGGCGACAACGTCTTCTTCGTCGCCACCGGCATCACGGACGGCGAGCTCCTGCGCGGCGTCCGCTACCGCTCCGAGACCGCCACCACCTCCTCGCTGGTGATGCGGTCCAAGTCCGGCACGATCCGGCGGATCGACTCGACGCACCGGCTCTCGAAGCTGCGCGCGTACAGCCAGATCGACTTCGACCGCGCCAAGTAGGCCCGGTCGGCCGGGCCGCCGGCCCCCAATCCCGCGGGTGCGCGGGTGCGCTCGGTGCGGTACGGGCGGACGGACGGATACGAAGAGGGGCGCCCCCATGTGCGGTGGGGGCGCCCCTTCCCGTACGGGCCGGGGCGGGTCAGCCCGCGGCGGCGATCTGCTGGCCCGTCGAAGCCGCCTTCTTGAGCTCCACGTCGCGACGCCGTCGCCGGGCCAGCACGACACGGCGCTCGGCCGCCGTCAGGCCGCCCCACACGCCGTACGGCTCGGGCTGGAGCAGCGCGTGCTCCCGGCACTCGACCATGACCGGACAGCGGGCGCAGACCCGCTTCGCGGCCTCCTCGCGGGCGAGCCGGGCGGCCGTGGGCTCCTTCGACGGGGCGAAGAACAGCCCTGCTTCATCCCGACGGCACACCGCCTCCGTGTGCCAGGGCCCGGCCTGGTCCTCGCGCGGAGGATTCCGCTGGGAGGGCATGGCGGCGACCTGGAGGGGCTGATGCGGCAGTTGCAGCACGGTCTACTCCTGACGACGGCTTCGCGAGCGAGAGACGATGCAGCAAGGCCTACCCGCTGTGCGCGCGCCTATGCACTGAGTGTCAGCCTGTTCCGAAGCGCGGGACGCGCACGGAGTGAACCGGACACCCTTGAGCCGCAAGGGAGTTGGGGCGTGCCGCCCCTCACATGCCGAGGTGTTTGCGCAGCTTGTGCTGAAGATCGGCGATGAGCTTGCCGCGCTTCGGCTTGGCCTCGATGTTGCCGAGGACGGAGTAGCCGTTGACGACGACGACCGGGGCCTCGGGGTCGGCGGATTCGAGGTTCACGACCTCGAAGTTGCCGAAGATCCCGGTCCCGCTGCCGCGCAGGGAGATGTTCTCGGGGACGCGCACCTCGACGTTGCCGAGGATCGAGGTGACGTTGATGGTGGTCAGGCGCTGGGCGAAGATCGCCTCGGTGAGGTCGATCTCGATGTTGCCGAAGAGGGAGAAGGCGTTGGTCCGCCGGCCCACCCGCCAGCGCCCCTTGCGGGTCGAACTGGAGAAGACCGCGATCAGGTTCTCCGCCGCCTCCGCGGTCCCGTCCCCGCCGTCCGGACGGCCCGGCTCGAAGGCGTGGCCGCGCGCGGCGTCGGTGGACCCGCGGGTGGCCGGCAGGTCGCGCACGAGCGGTTCGAGCTCTCCGACGGTCTTGGCCCGGTAGACCGCGTCGATCCGCTCGGAGTGCTCCTCGGCGTCGATCCGCCCCTCGGCGAGGGCGTCCCGGAGGATGTCCGCGAACCGGTCGCGGTCGGCGTCCGAGGCCCGGATGCCCGCGGCGGGCGCCGCGGCCGGCTCGTGGAACCGCTGGTCGGCCCGGTGATCCGCCCGTGGCCGGGCCTGCTCCTCCAGCAGCCGCTCGGGCTGCTGACCGGCCTGCTTCTCGGGCTGCTTTTCGAGGTCCACGCAACCAGCCTAGCGAAACGCGATAGATCGCGACCAGGGGGCGCGACGACGCGCGGCGGGAAGCGGCCGGGAACTGAGCCTTACCTCACAGGTCCGGCGCCGGTGCCGCGTCTTACGCTTGTGAGCGCGCTGCCAATGGAGGCCGCGCCGCCGTCTGCCGAGTGAGGAATGGCCGTAATGCCCCCTGTCTCCCGCCCGACCAACCCCGCGTTCGCGTACTCCGATCTGCTCCCGCTGGGAGCGGACACCACGCCCTACCGCCTGGTGACCGCCGAGGGCGTCTCCACCTTCGAGGCGGACGGCCGTACGTTCCTCAAGGTCGAGCCGGAGGCGCTGCGCACGCTGGCCGCCGAGGCGATCCACGACATCCAGCACTACCTGCGGCCGGCGCACCTCGCCCAGCTCCGCAAGATCATCGACGATCCCGAGGCGTCGTCGAACGACAAGTTCGTCGCGCTGGACCTGCTGAAGAACGCCAACATCGCGGCCGCCGGCGTGCTGCCCATGTGCCAGGACACCGGCACGGCGATCGTCATGGGCAAGCGCGGGCAGAATGTCCTGACCTCCGGCGGCGACGAGGAGGCGCTCTCGCGCGGCATCTTCGACGCCTACACCAAGCTCAACCTGCGGTACTCGCAGATGGCTCCGCTCACCATGTGGGAGGAGAAGAACACCGGCTCGAACCTCCCCGCCCAGATCGAGCTGTACGCGACCGACGGCGGCGCCTACAAGTTCCTCTTCATGGCCAAGGGCGGCGGCTCGGCCAACAAGTCCTTCCTCTACCAGGAGACGAAGGCCGTCCTCAACGAGGCGAGCATGATGAAGTTCCTGGAGGAGAAGATCCGCTCGCTCGGTACGGCGGCCTGCCCGCCGTACCACCTGGCGATCGTCGTCGGCGGCACGTCCGCCGAGTTCGCCCTGAAGACCGCGAAGTACGCCTCCGCGCATTACCTGGACGCGCTGCCGTCCGAGGGTTCGGAGCTGGGCCACGGCTTCCGTGACGAGGAGCTGGAGAAGAAGGTCTTCGAGCTGACGCAGAAGATCGGCATCGGCGCGCAGTTCGGCGGCAAGTACTTCTGCCACGACGTGCGCGTGGTCCGGCTGCCGCGCCACGGCGCCTCGCTGCCGGTGGCCATCGCCGTGTCCTGCTCGGCCGACCGCCAGGCCGTCGCGAAGATCACCGCCGAGGGCGTCTTCCTGGAGCAGCTGGAGACCGACCCGGCGCGCTTCCTGCCGGAGACCACCGACGAGCACCTCTCCACCGAGAGTGACGTCGTGAAGATCGACCTCAACCAGCCGATGGACGAGATCCTCGCCGAGCTGACCAAGTACCCGGTCAAGACCCGGCTCTCGCTCACCGGCCCGCTGGTCGTGGCCCGTGACATCGCGCACGCCAAGATCAAGGAGCGGCTGGACGCGGGCGAGGAGATGCCGCAGTACCTGAAGGACCACCCGGTCTACTACGCCGGCCCGGCCAAGACCCCCGAGGGGTACGCCTCCGGCTCCTTCGGCCCGACGACGGCCGGCCGGATGGACTCCTACGTCGAGCAGTTCCAGGCGGCGGGCGGCTCCAAGGTCATGCTGGCCAAGGGCAACCGCTCGAAGCAGGTCACGGACGCGTGCGGCAGCCACGGCGGCTTCTACCTGGGCTCCATCGGCGGCCCGGCCGCACGCCTCGCCCAGGACTGCATCAAGAAGGTCGAGGTCGTCGAGTACGAGGAGCTCGGCATGGAGGCGGTCTGGAAGATCGAGGTCGAGGACTTCCCGGCGTTCATCGTGGTGGACGACAAGGGGAACGACTTCTTCCAGGCGCCGGCCGAGCCGCCGACGTTCCTGAACATCCCGGTGCGCGGCCCCGGCCAGGCGTAACCCGGCCGCACGGCCCCGGCACGGAGCCCCGTGAGGGGCCCGGTCCGGGGCCGTCGCCGGTCCGGCGCCGGTGCCCGGTCACCCTTCCGGTGGCCGGGCCCCGGCAGGGCCCGCGGCGATGCCGGCGGTCAGGCGGTGAAGCGCTGCTTCGGCGAGCCGTCGCAGGGCTGGAGCTCCACGGGCGCCTTCGCCGCGCCGAGCGTCAGGCAGAGCCCGGTCGCCGCCGCCGGGCGGATGGTGCCCGCCTGGCGGACGAACTTCTGGTTCGCCGCGCCGGAGCAGTTCCACAGGACCGGATCGACGCCCGCCTGGTACCTGGCGGCGGGCACGTCCAGGCAGCGGTCATGGGTCAGTCCGGTGCGCACCGCCTGCTGGGCGGGGTCGTACCACCAGTCCTGGTTGCGGCCGCCGTGGCAGTCCCAGCCGCCGACGGCCGTGCCGTTGCGGGTGACGGACGCCGTGACGTCCAGACAGGTCCCGGTGGCCTCGTTCCTGAGGGGCTTGAACAGGTCGTCCCACGCCCCGGGCTGCAGCACCGGCCTGCCGGTGGAGGCGGGGTCGGCGCAGCTCCCCTCGCGCAGGCCCGAGTCGTACAGCTGGGTGAGGCAGGAGGCGAAGGCGGCGTGCCCGGCCGCGTTCGGGTGGAAGGACTGGCGTACGGAGTTGGCGTCCGGCGTGCCGGGCTTGGACAGGTCGATGTACAGACCGCGCGCCCAGGTGTTCTCCATGCAGACCTCGTGCCCGTGGAAGAGCCGGGAGTTGTCGAGGTAGGTGGCGCCGGTGGCCCTGGCCGCCTCGCGCATGCCGCGTTCGAAGGCGGGGACGGCGGTGTTGCGGCCCCAGACGGTGTCGGAGTCGTATCCGAGGCCGCCGCAGATCAGTTTGCCGGGGAAGGAGGGGTTGTCGGGGAAGTCCGGGCCGATGGGGCTCGGGTAGCCCATGACGACCATCCGGTAGTCGCCGTCGGCGTATCCGGCGTCGCGCATCACGGTGCGCAGGTCGCGCACGGTCTGCTCGACCTTGGGAACGAGGGCGTCGACGCGGGCCTGCCAGCCGCCCGCGTACGTGGGCTCGCAGGGGCCCTGGAGCGTCAGGTAACGGGTGACGCAGTCGGTCATCACCGGACCGAACTGCAGGTCGTCGTTGGCGCCGGCGACCAGGAGGACCATCTTGATGCGGGTGTTGCGGGCCTTGATGGCCAGATTGTCGCTCTGGACGAGTTCGTCGGCGTACTGCTTCGTACCGCCGATGCGGATGTTTCCGCTGTACGCCCCGGAGCAGGAGACGTTGTAGGTGACGTCCGCGGGGATGCCGGTGCGGTGGATGGCGGCGTCGGGCGAGCGGTGGCACCAGTTGTCCGGGCCGTTGGTGCCCGGCTCGTAGGTGCCGACGCCCTCGCCCGAGATCTCGCTGTCGCCCAGCGAGATCAGGCCGGACCTGCGCTCGGCGGGCGGACGCTCGGCGGGGCTGCCGTACAGTGCGGTGGCCTCGGCCGCGCGGATCTTCTCCAGCTCGGGCGGGAGCGGGACGGACGCGGTGGTGCGAGGGGCCTCGGTGCCCGCCGGAGCGGCGGTGGCGGCGGTCGTCGCGCCGATGGCGGCCGCGAGCGCGGCGGCCGCCGCGACCGTGCACCGGAGCCCGAGCCTGCGTACCGGCCCGCGTCCGGGTCCGGTTCTGGTGCGCGTCATTGCGCCTCCTGGAAGTGGGGTTACCCACGGTTTTTACTGGCCGGTACGAGTCTTGGGAATACACAGAACAAGACAAGTGCTCAACTTTCACGGGAGGTTGGAGAACCATGAGCGACGCGAGCGAGTACCGGACCGAGCACGACTCCATGGGCGAGGTGAGGGTCCCCGCCCATGCCAAGTGGCGGGCCCAGACCCAGCGGGCGGTGGAGAACTTCCCCATCTCCGGGCAGCGCCTGGAACGCGCCCACATCGAGGCACTGGCCCACATCAAGGCCGCCGCCGCCAAGGTCAACGCGGAACTGGGAGTCCTCGACGCGGACATCGCCGGAGCCGTCCGCGAGGCGGCGGCCGAGGTCGCCGAGGGCCGCTGGGACGAGCACTTCCCGGTGGACGTCTTCCAGACCGGCTCCGGCACCTCGTCCAACATGAACACGAACGAGGTGCTCGCCACGCTCGCCGGGGAGCGCCTGGGCCGGGACGTCCACCCCAACGACCACGTGAACGCCTCCCAGTCGTCCAACGACGTCTTCCCCTCCTCCATCCACATCGCGGCGACGGCCGCCGTCACCCATGACCTGATCCCGGCGCTGGACCACCTGGCCGCCGCGCTGGAGCGGAAGTCGGCCGCGTTCGCGGACGTCGTGAAGTCCGGCCGTACGCATCTGATGGACGCCACGCCCGTGACGCTGGGCCAGGAGTTCGGCGGGTACGCGGCGCAGGTGCGCTACGGCGTGGAGCGGCTCCGTGCCTCGCTTCCGCGCCTGGCCGAACTTCCCCTCGGCGGCACGGCGGTCGGCACCGGCATCAACACCCCGCCCGGCTTCTCCGCCGCGGTGATCGCCGAGGTCGCGCGCGCCACCGGGCTGCCGCTCACCGAGGCCAGGGACCACTTCGAGGCCCAGGGCGCGCGGGACGGGCTGGTGGAGACCTCCGGGCAGCTGCGCACCATCGCGGTGGGACTCACCAAGATCTCCAACGATCTGCGCTGGATGGCCTCCGGACCGCGCACCGGGCTGGCCGAGATCAATCTCCCGGACCTCCAGCCGGGTTCGTCGATCATGCCCGGCAAGGTCAATCCGGTGATCCCGGAGGCCGTCCTGATGGTCGCCGCCCAGGTCGTCGGGAACGACGCCACGGTCGCCACGGCCGGCGCCTCCGGCAACTTCGAGCTCAACGTGATGCTTCCGGTGATCGCCAGGAACCTGCTGGAGTCCATCCGGCTGCTGGCCAACGCCTCGCGACTGCTCGCGGACCGCACGGTCGACGGGATCACCGCCAACGCCGAGCGGGCCCGCGAGTACGCCGAGTCGTCGCCGTCCGTCGTGACCCCGCTCAACAAGTACATCGGGTACGAGGAGGCGGCGAAGGTCGCCAAGAAGTCCCTGGCCGAACGCAGGACGATCCGCGAAGTGGTGCTGGAATCGGGGTATGTGGAGCGGGGCGACCTGACGCTGGAACAACTCGACGAGGCCCTGGACGTCCTGCGCATGACGCGTCCGTGACCCTCGTCCCCACGCCGGTTCCGGGCGCACACCCGTCCCCCGCGGTGGCCTCCGTCACGGTGAGGGCCGGAATGCGCGCCCGTAAGATCTGCGCATGACAGCCGAGACGACGGGAACCGGGGCGTGCGCCGAGGGCGCGCGCTGGGCGCCGGGTGCGCAGATTCTGTGGCGGTACAGGGACAACGGCGGCGACCACGTCCATATCTGCCGGCCCGTGACCGTGGTGCGGGACTCCCCCGATCTGCTCGCCGTGTGGATGGCGCCGGGGACCGAGTGCGTCAAACCCGTCCTCGCCGACGGCACCCCCGTCCACGAGGAGCCGCTGGCGACCCGTTACACGGCCCCCCGCACCACCCGGCGCGCCCGCTGGAGCGGTACGGGGGTGCTGAAGCTCGTCCGCCCCGGTGAGCCGTGGTCGGTCTGGCTCTTCTGGGACGACGACTGGGAGTTCCGCAGCTGGTACGTCAACCTGGAGGAGCCGCACACCCGGTGGTCCGGGGGCGTGGACTCCGAGGACCACTTCCTGGACATCTCCGTCTTCCCGGACCGTACGTGGCTGTGGCGCGACGAGGACGAGTTCGCGCAGGCCCAGCGCAGCGGCCTGATGGACGCGGCCCAGGCCGCGCGGGTCCGCGAGGCCGGGCGGGCCGCGATCGAGGTCGTCCGCTCGTGGGGGCCGCCGTTCTCCGACGGCTGGGAGAACTGGCGGCCGGAGCCGCACTGGCCCGTTCCGGAGCTGCCGGCGGACTGGGATCGCACTCCGGCGCACACGGCTCCGTGAGACCCTTGATGCGCCCCAGGGGGGCAAACGTAGGATCGTCCTCCGCAAGGCCGCGAAGCAGTAACGACTGAGTACAGAGCAGGACCTGACCGTAAGTCATCAACGAGGGAGTGGAGCCGTGCTGGATGTGTGCCCGGATCCCGCGCCCCTTGTCGACGCCCCCCTCACAGCGGGTATAGCGCCTGACAGAGCGACTGCATCGCCCAACCGGCCCGGACGGACGGAATCCCACGCGTGACGGAGCATCCCACCTCCCACGAAGGCCGGCAGCCCCTCGCTGCCCGACCGCAGGAACGCACCCGGCCGCGGCAGGAGACGCCCCCGGCACCCGCCGCGTCGACCGCGGCCGCGTCGGGGCCGGCCTCCGCGCCCGGACGCGGCCCGTGCTGCGGTCACGCGCCGGGACCCGGGCACGGACCGGCCGCCGCGCACACGGCCGGCGCGGGCCACGTACCGGCGCCCGGGCGCGGCCCGGCCGGGCCCGGCAACGGCGGTCTGGGCGGTCCCCCGCCCACCTCCACGACGACATCCGCCTCCGGGGCGGCACCGGGGTCCGTGCCCGCCGTGGGCGCCGTGTCCGCGCCGTCCGGGGCCGGCCCCCAGGACCCGGTGGGCACCGCCCGCCGCGAGGGCGACCGGCTGCGCTTCGTCGGCGCCGCGACCCGGCGCATCGCCCGGGGGATAGACCTGGACGAGATCGTGCTGGGGCTGTGCCGGGCGACCGTGCCGACCTTCTCCGACGCGATCCTGGTCTATCTGCGCGACCCGCTGCCGGTGGGCGACGAACGGCCCGTCGACCCCTTCGTCCTGCGGCTGCGCCGCACGGACCGGCTGCGTTTAACCGATGACGACTGCGAACTCGGCCTGGCCACGGCCGGGCCGGCGGGCGGCGAGGCCGAACCCGGGCCCGCGGCGGAACTGTGCGAGGTCCGCCCCGGAGGCGCCCTCGCCGAGGTCCTGCGGGGCGTGCGCCCGGTCTTCGGCGACTCGGCCGCCGCCCGCGCGGCGCTGCCCGAGCTCCTCGGCGACGGCCGCTCCGTACCGTCCGGGCACCGGGCGATCCTCGCGCCGCTGCGCGGGCGTCGGCGGGTGATCGGCGCCGCGGTGTTCCTGCGCCGCCCCGACCGGCCGTCGTTCGAACCCAACGACCTCCTGGTGGCGGCGCAGCTGGCCACCCATACGGCGCTCGGCATCGACAAGGCCGTGCTCTACGGGCGCGAGGCGTACATCGCCGACGAGCTCCAGCGCACCATGCTGCCGGAGAACCTGCCGCAGCCGACCGGCGTGAAGCTCGCCTCCCGGTATCTGCCGGCCGCCGAGACGGCCCGCGTCGGCGGGGACTGGTACGACGCCATCCCGCTGCCCGGCAGCAGGGTGGCGCTGGTCGTGGGCGACGTCATGGGCCACTCCATGACGTCGGCCGCCATCATGGGCCAGCTGCGCACCACCGCGCAGACCCTGGCCGGGCTCGACCTGCCTCCGCAGGAGGTGCTGCACCACCTCGACGAGCAGGCCCAGCGGCTCGGTGAGAACCGCATGGCCACCTGCATGTACGCGGTGTACGACCCGGTCGCGCACCGGATCACCATCGCCAACGCGGGCCATCCGCCGCCGATACTGCTCCATCTCGGCGGCCGGGCCGAGGTGCTCCGGGTGCCGCCGGGGGCGCCCATCGGCGTGGGCGGCGTCGACTTCGAGGCGGTCGAGCTGGACGCCCCCGCGGGCGCCACGCTGCTGCTCTACACCGACGGGCTCGTCGAGTCCCGGCTGAGGGACGTGTGGACCGGTATAGAGCAGCTGCGCGAGCGGCTGGCCGCCACCGCCCAGCTGACCGGCCCCGACCACTCCCCGCCGCTGGAGGCGCTCTGCGACGACGTCCTGGACATGCTCGGCCCGGGCGACCGGGACGACGACATCGCCCTGCTCGCCGCCCGCTTCGACGGGATCGCACCGAGCGATGTCGCCTACTGGTTCCTGGAGCCGGAGGACGCGGCGCCCGGCCGGGCCCGCAGGCTCGCCCGTCGGGCGCTGGCCCGGTGGGACCTGGAGGAGCTCTCGGACAGCGTCGAGCTGCTCGTCAGCGAGGTCGTCACCAACGCCGTGCGGTACGCGGAGCGGCCGGTGACCCTGCGGCTGCTGCGGACGGACGTGCTGCGCTGCGAGGTCGGTGACGACGCGCCCCAGCTGCCGCGCCAGCGGCGTGCCCGCGACACCGACGAAGGCGGGCGGGGCCTCTTCCTGGTGAACCGGCTGGCCAGGCGGTGGGGGGCCACCCGGCTCTCGACCGGCAAGGTGGTCTGGTTCGAACTGCCCACCCGCGCGTGACGCCGTAGCGCGTCGTCCGACGGCGTGACACGACGAAGGTGGCCGGTCCCCGAGGGGGCCGGCCACCTTTCTCGTACCGCGCCGGGAGTCCCGTGCCCCTGTGGCCCCGGGGTCACAGGGCCAAAAGGTCACCGGGTCACCGGGTCACCGGGTCACCGGGTCACCGGGTGCCATGAACCGGGGCACGACCCCGCCGGGCCCGCCGGGCCCGCCGGGTCATGGCCTGAGCAGGTTCTCCCCGTTGCCCGTCGGGTCCTCCGGCTCGCCGCCCGTGGCGCCGGTGTCGCCCGGGTCGCCCGTCGGATCGCCGGTCGGCGTCGCGGTCGGGGTGGGGGGCGTCGACGGGGGCGTCCGGGTGGGTGTCCGGGTGGGGGTCGGCTCCTCGCTGGGCGACTCGCTCTCCGTCGGCTCCTCGCTGGGCGACTCGCTCTCGGTCGGCTCCTCGGTGGGCGTCTGCGCCGGTTCCGCGCCGACATCGGCGCTCTCGTCGACCTCCAGGTCGAACTGGGCGTCGGAGCCCCCGTCCAGGGCACCGGTCGTGTACGCCCGCCAGATCCTGGCGGGGACGCCACCACCGTTGGCGCGGCCCGGGTTGATGGTGTCGGTCAGGGTGACCTGCCCGGTGCCGTCGGTCTTCTCGCCGAAGAGGCCGACGGCGGTGACGAGTTCGGGGGTGTAGCCCACGAACCAGGCGGAGCGGTTGTTCTCCGACGTGCCGGTCTTGCCGGCCGCCTCGTACTCACCGGCCGCGTTCACCCCCGAACCCTCTTCGACCACACCGGTCATCGCCTGGGTCACGGTGTCGGCCGACTCCCGGCTGAGGACCTGCTCGCCGATCGGGTCCTGGAGCTCGGCCCTGCGGTCCTTGTGCTCGGCGGACTTCACGATCGACGGCGTGACCTTCTTGCCGTGGTTGTCGAGGGTCGCGTAGGCGCCGGCCATGTCCCAGGGGGAGGCGCCCATCGTGCCCAGGGACATCGCGGGCTGCTCCGGCCAGTCCTTGCTGTCCTTCAGGCCCAGGTCGAGCGCCGTCTTCTTCACCTTGTCCGGGCCCACGTCCACGATCATCTGGGCGTACACCGAGTTGATGGACTTGTTGGTGGCGCGCTGGACGGTGACCGGGCCGTAGTCCCGGTCGTCCTCGTTCTCCGGCGCGAATTCGGTGTCGCCGCCCTGGACCGGGCGCTTGCTGGTGCCGTCGTAGATGGTGCCGAGGCCGATGGCGCGGCCGTCCTGCGTCTCCGAGTCGTTCTCCAGCGCGGAGGCGAGGACGATCGGCTTGAAGGTCGAGGCGGGCTGGTAGTCGCGGCGGGTGGCGTTGGACATCCAGTGCTCGGTGGCGCCTATGCCGCCGTAGAGCGCGACGACCCGGCCGGTTTTGGGATCGACGGAGGTCGCCCCGGCCTGGACGGTGGCGTCCGCCTTGTCGCCCTTGCGGTCGAGCTTCTCCTCCAGCTGCCGGTCGACGGCCTTCACGAGGTCCTTCTGGCGCCCCTCGTCGATGTTGAGGGTGATCGTCCAGCCGCCGGCCTTGATGTCCTCCTCGCTGACGCCCTGGCGCATCAGCTCCTGGTTGGCGGCCTCCACGAGGTAGCCGGTCTGGCCCTCCATGCCCGGGGCCGCCTTCGGCGCCTTGGGCTCGGGGAAGGTGAGCCCGGCGCGCTCGGACTGCGGGAGCCAGCCCTCCTCGACCATGTTGTCCAGGACGTAGTTCCAGCGCTCGGTGACCAGCTTCTTCCCGGTGCCGGACGCCATGGACCAGTCGTACTGGTTGGGGGCCTGGAGGAGCGCGGCGAGGTAGGCGCCCTGCGCGACGTTCAGCTTGTCCGCGTCGACCCGGTAGTAGGCCTGGGCGGCGGCCTGGATGCCGTACGCGCCCCGGCCGTAGTAGCTGGTGTTCATGTAGCCCGCCAGGATCTCGGGCTTCTTCATCTGCTGGTCGACCTTGAGCGAGATCACCAGTTCCTTGAGCTTGCGGGAGACCGTCTGGTCCTGGTCCAGGTAGTAGTTCTTGACGTACTGCTGGGTGATGGTCGAGCCACCCTGCTTGCCCTTGCCGGTGACGGTGTTCAGCACACCGCGGGCGGTGCCCTTGATGTCGACGCCGGAGTCCTCGTAGAAGGTCTTGTTCTCGGCGGCGACGAACGACTTCTGCACGTCCACCGGGATCTTCTCCAGGCCGACGATCTCCCGGTTGATCTCGCCCGTCCGGGCCAGGATCTTGCCGTTGCTGTACTTGTAGACGTTGCTCTGCATCGTCGCCTGCGCATTGGCCGTGGGGACCGGGACGAGCAGATAGACCACGTAGAACGCGCCCATGGCGAGCAGGCAGCACAGGAGGAAGCCGCCCAGCAGCTTCCTCAGGGTGAAGAAGCGGCGTATGCCCGCGCCTTCGCTCTTCGCCCGGCGCGGATCGCGCTGCCGGGGTTGTCGCGCTTCCGCTCGGCCCATCGCTTCGTTGCTCCGCTCTTCGTCTCTTCGGTCACGGCCAGATCAGCTCAGCAAACTAACACCGCTGGTACCGACAAACGTCAACGGATCCCTTCTTTTCCGGACGTGACAATCAGCACCCGCCTTCAAGGGAACCGACTCACGAGGAGGGCGCAGGGTTGCGACATACGATAAAGTGATATCACTTTGCTAGAGCTTCGCGGGACTGCGGAGCCAGGGATGAACGGGGGACGAACATGTCCGAGACCAGCAGGAACACCACCGGCGACCTTCCCGAGGTGCCCACCATGCCGGCGCCACAGGTCCGGGAGTTCGCGGCGCACAGCATCGGCGGCGGCCTGGCGCTGCTGCTGGGCCTGGGCGGCCTGGCCGCGGGCGTCTGCCTGGTCGTGGCGGGTGTCGCGGCGGCCGCGACCGGCGTGAAGGCGGCCCTGATCATCGTCGGCGTCCTCATCGCCTTCGGTGCCTTCCTCGCCATGTGCGGGCTGAACATGGTGGCGCCGGGCGAGGCGCGGGTGGTCCAGCTCTTCGGCCGCTACCGCGGCACGATCCGCACGGACGGCCTGCGCTGGGTCAACCCGTTCACCTCGCGGATGAAGATCTCGACGCGGGTGCGCAACCACGAGACGGCGGTCCTGAAGGTCAACGACGCGTACGGCAACCCGATCGAGCTGGCGGCCGTCGTGGTGTGGAAGGTCGAGGACACCGCGCAGGCGATGTTCGAGGTCGACGACTTCCTGGAGTTCGTCTCGACGCAGACGGAGGCGGCCGTGCGCCACATCGCGATCGAGTACCCCTACGACGCCCACGACGAGGAAGGCCTGTCGCTGCGGGGCAACGCCGAGGAGATCACCGAGAAGCTGGCGGTCGAGCTGCACGCACGTGTGGAGGCGGCCGGGGTGCACATCATCGAGTCGCGCTTCACCCACCTCGCGTACGCCCCGGAGATCGCCTCCGCGATGCTCCAGCGCCAGCAGGCGGGCGCGGTGGTGGCGGCCCGCAGGCAGATCGTGGACGGCGCGGTCGGCATGGTGGAGGCGGCGCTCGACCGGCTCACCGAGCGGGACATCGTCGAGCTCGACTCGGAGCGGAAGGCGGCGATGGTGTCGAACCTGATGGTGGTGCTGTGCGGTGACCGCGCGGCCCAGCCGGTCCTCAACACGGGCACCCTGTACCAGTGACCGAAAGCCGGCAGCGCAAGCAGGTACTCCTGCGCCTCGACCCCGTGGTGTACGAGGCGCTCGCCCGGTGGGCCTCGGACGAGCTCCGCAGCGCGAACGCCCAGATCGAGTTCCTGCTGCGCAAGGCCCTGTCGGAGGCGGGCCGCCTCCCCTCGGCCCCCGGCCCCCTCCCCCGCCGTGGCCGCCCGCCGAAGGCGCGTCCCGCGACGCCGGACGCTCCACCGGGTGCCGGACCGGGATCCGGACCGGGCGGCGCGCGGCCGGACGCGGGACCGGGATCCGGGCCGGACGCGCCCCGGGGCCCCTCGTAGGACCCGGGCGGCCCTCCGGGGCCGGTGGGAGCACCGGTCGCACGCGCCCCGCCGGTCATGGACACCGACACCCTCCGAACCGCCTGCCCCACCCGGGGCAGGCGGTCTCTTTTCAGACAGCTATACATCGTATGTATACGCACGATGTACAGTGGCCGCCATGTCAATCGGTCACACCCTTCTCGGACTCCTGGAGTCCGGCCCGCGGCACGGATACGACCTCAAGCGCGCCTTCGACGAGAGGTTCGGGCACGACCGCCCGCTCCACTACGGCCAGGTGTACTCGACGATGTCCCGGCTGCTGAGGAACGGACTCGTCGAGGTCGACGGCATCGAGGCGGGCGGCGGTCCCGAACGCAAGCGGTACGCCATCACCGAGGCCGGGGTGACCGATGTCGAGCAGTGGCTCCACACCCCCGAGAAGCCGGAGCCGTACCTCCAGTCGACCCTCTACACCAAGGTCGTCCTGGCCCTGCTCACCGGCCGCGGCGCAGCCGGGCTGCTGGACGCCCAGCGGGCCGAGCACCTGCGTCTGATGCGCGACCTGACCCGGCGCAAGCAGACCGGCGACCTCGCGGACCAGTTGATCTGCGATCACGCGCTGTTCCATCTGGAAGCCGATCTGCGCTGGCTGGAACTGACCGCCGCCCGGCTCGACCAGCTGGCGAAGGAGATCACCCGATGACTGCCTCCGCCCCGCCCCTCCTGGCCGCCTCCGGCCTCGGCAAGACGTACGGGCGGACCGCCGCGCTCGCGGACGCCTCCTTCTCGCTGCGGGCCGGCGAGGTCGTCGCCGTCATGGGTCCCTCCGGCTCCGGGAAGTCCACCCTGCTGCACTGTCTGGCCGGGATCGTCCGGCCCGACGCCGGGACCGTCTCCTACGACGGCCGGGACCTGACGTCCCTGTCCGACGCGGGCCGCAGCGCGCTGCGCCGCACCGACTTCGGGTTCGTCTTCCAGTTCGGCCAGCTCGTCCCGGAGCTGACCGGGGCGGAGAACGTCGCCCTTCCCCTGCGCCTGAACGGCGAGCGCCGCAAGGCCGCCGAGCGCAGGGCCATGGAGTGGCTGGAGCGCCTGGAGGTCGCCGATGCCGCCGGCAAGCGGCCCGGCGAGGTGTCGGGCGGGCAGGGCCAGCGCATCGCGGTCGCCCGGGCCCTGGTCACCTCGCCCCGGGTGATCTTCGCCGACGAGCCGACCGGAGCCCTCGACTCCCTCAACGGCGAGCGGGTGATGCGGCTGCTCACCGAAGCGGCGCGCGACACCCGCGCCGCCGTCGTCCTGGTCACCCACGAGGCCCGCGTCGCCGCCTACTCGGACCGGGAGGTCGTCGTGCGCGACGGCTCGGTGCGGGACACGGCGGGCGCCCTGTGAGCCCGCGTTCCTGGGCCCGTGACCTGGCCCTGGGCGCGCGTCTCGCCGTCACCGGCGGCCCACGGGGCTGGACCCGCACCCTGCTGACCGGCGTCGGCGTGGGCCTGGGCGTCGCCCTGCTGCTGATCGCCGCCTCCATACCCAACCTGCTCGACAGCCGAGGCGACCGCTCGGACGCGCGGGCGATCTTCACGGGCGGGGACGACGCCGCGCGCTCCGCGCGCTCGTTCCTCTACATCACCCCCGAGACCGCGTTCCGCGGGGAGACCATCCACGGGGTGGTCGTCCGGGCCGAGGGCGACGACGCCCCGGAGCCGCCCGGCACAAAGAGGCTGCCGGGGCCCGGCGAGATGGTCGTCTCCTCCGCCCTCAGGGAGCTGCTCGAATCCCCCGAGGGCGCGCTGCTGAGGGACCGCTTCCCGTACCGGGACATCGGCACCATCGGCGACGCCGGCCTGATCGGGCCGGGCGAGCTCACCTATTACGCGGGCGACTCCTCCCTCACCGAGGACAGGGCGCGCCGGGGCGACGCCTTCGGCTACGACCAGCCGCGGGGCCGGGACCTGGGCGGATTCCTGCTGCTGATCATCGTCATCACCTGCGTGGTGCTGCTGCTGCCCGTCCTCGTCTTCATCGCCACCGCCGTGCGCTTCGGCGGCGAACAGCGCGACCGGCGCCTGGCCGCCCTGCGCCTGGTCGGCGCGGAC
Source organism: Streptomyces sp. SP18CS02 (assembly GCF_036322365.1). Classification (NCBI taxonomy): domain Bacteria; kingdom Bacillati; phylum Actinomycetota; class Actinomycetes; order Kitasatosporales; family Streptomycetaceae; genus Streptomyces; species Streptomyces sp. SP18CS02. The sequence continues at coordinate 339,118 of NZ_JAQYXC010000295.1, read as the reverse complement.
GGCGCCACGGCCCGGCGGATCGCCGCGGGAGAGTCCCTGGCGGGGGCCCTGTTCGGCCTGGTCGCGGGGGCCGGCTTCCTGATCCTCCTGAGGGAGGTCCTGGGCCGCGTGACCGTCTGGAACGTGAATGTCTTCCCGGCCGACCTGGTGCCCTCCCCCGGGCTGGCCGCGGTGATCGCGGTGATCGTGCCCGCCTGCGCGGTCGTGGTCACCGTCTTCTCCCTCCGCGGCATCTCGATCGAGCCCCTGGGGGTCGTACGCGAGGCAGCGCCGCGCCCGCGCCGGCTGTGGTGGCGGCTGCTCATGGTCGCGGCCGGCGGGGCGCTGCTGATCCCGATGGCCGGGGACATCGGGATGATGGACGCCTCCATCGGCACGTACCAGATCGCGGCGGGCGCCCTGCTGGCGCTCACCGGTCTCACGACGCTGCTGCCCTGGCTGGTGGAGGCCGCGGTCAAGCGGCTGCGGGGCGGCCCGGTGCCCTGGCAGCTGGCTGTCCGCAGGCTCCAGCTGAGCAGTGGCACGGCGGCGCGGGCGGTCAGCGGGATCGTCGTGGCCGCCGCGGGGGCCATCGCGCTCCAGATGCTGTTCCAGGCCATGCAGAACGACTTCATGCGGCCGACGGGCATGGACTCGGCGCGGGCCCAGCTGGAGGCGGTCGTCAGGGCGCGCAGCGGTGGTGAGGCACGCGAGATGATCGAGCGGTTCTCGGCGACCAAGGGCGTCGTGGGCGTGATCGGCACGATCGAGTCCGGCGCGCAGCGGCCGGGCCCGCCCCGCGCGGACGAGCCGTTCGTGCCGACCACGGCCCTGACGGTGGGGGACTGCCGTTCGCTGGCCGAGCTGGCGGACCTGCCCTCCTGTACGGACGGTGACGTCTTCATCGCCCTGTCGCACGGCGCGGGCGGCCCCGACGACGACTACGTCCGCAAGACGGCGAGGGCCGGGGCACCGGTCGATCTGCGCAGGGCCGACGGGAGCCCGGAAGCCGGCCCCCTGGTGTGGCGGATCCCCGCCACGGCCCGCACGGTCGACGCACGGCCGGACCCGATGGGCCTCCACCGGTTCGGCATCCTGGCCACGCCCTCCTCGATCGACACCACACAGCTGGACGTCCCCCAGGCCCGGGCGATGATCCGCGTCGATCCGGGGATGCCGGACGCCGCGGAGTACGTACGCAACACGGCGGCGCACATCGATCCCGCGCTCCGGGTCCGGACGCTCCTGGACTTCGAGCGCGACGCCCAGTACAGCAGCGTGCGCAAGGGCATCTTCGTCGCGGCGACCGCCACGATGGTCCTGATCGCCCTGTCCCTGCTGGTGTCCACCCTGGAGCAGCTGCGCGACCGCAAGCGGCTGCTGGCGATGCTGGTGGCGTTCGGGACGCGCCGCACCACACTGGGCTGGTCGGTGCTGTGGCAGACGGCCGTGCCGATCGGTCTGGGCCTGGCGCTCTCGGTGGCCGGCGGGCTCGGGCTGGGCGTGGCCCTGCTGCGGCTGATCGGCAAACGGGTCGAGGACTGGTGGGTGTTCCTGCCGGTGACCGGTGTCGGGGCCGCGCTGATCCTGGGCGTGACGGTGCTCAGCCTGCCCGCCCTGTGGCGGGTGATGCGCCCGGACGGTCTGCGTACGGAGTGAGGCGACGGCGCCCCGCCCGAGCGGGAGGCAGGGGGCGCCGGGTGGGCCGGGTCAGTGCTCCCCGTCGCGGGCGGGGAGCACCCGGACGGGGAGGGCGGCCATCGCCTCGCGCATCGCCTGCGCCAGCTCCTCGAACTCGGCCTGCCGCGCCGCCCCCGCGCGCATCGCGAGGGCGACCCGCCGGGCGGGGGCCGGGTCGGCGAAGTACCCGGTCATCAGCTGGGAGTTGCGCCCGGTCTCGACCTTGACGGCGGTGCGCGGCAGCAGCGTCACGCCGAGGCCGCCCGCGACGAGCTGGACCAGGGTGGACAGGCCGGCCGCGGTGGTGGTGACCTCGGCACCGTCCTCGCGGCCGGCCTCCCGGCAGATGTCCAGCGCCTGGTCGCGCAGGCAGTGGCCCTCGTCGAGGAGGAGCAGGCGCAGTTCCCGCAGGTCCTCGCGCGGGATGTCGGTGCGGCCGCCCAGCCGGTGGCCCTCCGGCGTGACCAGGACGAAGTCCTCGTCGAAGAGCGGGAGTTCGGTGACGCCCGGTATGCCCAGCGGGACCGCGAGCAGCAGCAGGTCGAGCCGGCCCGCCGCGAGGCCGTCGAGCAGCGACGAGGTCTGCTCCTCGTGCACCTGGAGGTCCAGCTCGGGGTAGCGCTCGTGGACCAGCCGCAGGACGGTCGGCAGGAGGTAGGGGGCGACGGTGGGGATGACGCCGAGCCGCAGGACGCCGGTGAACGGGGCCCGCGCCGCCTCGGCCTCCTCCAGCAGCTCGCCCACCGCGTCCAGCACGGCCCTGGCCCGCACCGCGAGCCGCTCCCCCGCGGTCGAGAGCAGCACCTTGCGTGTCGTACGCTCCAGCAGCTGGACACCGAGTGCCTCTTCGAGAGCCGAAACCGCGCCCGAAAGGGCGGGCTGACTCATCCCGATCGCCGCCGCCGCGTCGCGGAAGTGCAGATGCTCGGCCACCGCCGCGAACGCGCGCAGCTGGGCCAGACTGGGCTGCTTGGCCCTATATATGGACACCACTGATAACCACCCTCGATCAACACGACCCAGTCTAGCTATTTCACTGATCAATGCACTCCGTGCCATGCTGGAACCCGTCCAACCCCCACGGAAGACCTCAAAAGGGAATTCCTACTGCAAGGAGAGCGCGTGCTCACTGTCGGTGACCAGTTCCCCACGTACGACCTGACCGCCTGTGTGTCGCTGGAGAGCGGCAAGGAGTTCGAGCAGATCAACCACAAGTCCTACGAGGGCAAGTGGCGCGTGGTGTTCTTCTGGCCGAAGGACTTCACCTTCGTCTGCCCCACCGAGATCGCCGCCTTCGGCAAGCTGAACGACGAGTTCGCCGACCGTGACGCCCAGATCCTCGGCGCCTCGGGCGACTCCGAGTTCGTGCACCACGCCTGGCGCAAGGACCACGCCGACCTGCGTGACCTGCCCTTCCCGATGCTCGCGGACTCGAAGCACGAGCTCATGCGCGAGTGCGGCGTCGAGGGCGAGGACGGCTTCGCGCAGCGCGCCGTGTTCATCGTCGACCCGAACAACGAGATCCAGTTCACCATGGTGACCGCCGGCTCCGTCGGCCGTAACCCCAAGGAGGTCCTGCGGGTGCTCGACGCCCTGCAGACCGACGAGCTGTGCCCGTGCAACTGGAAGTCCGGCGAAGAGACCCTGGACCCGGTCAAGCTCCTGGCCGGTGAGTGACATGGCCCTCGACGAGCTGAAGTCCGCCATACCGGACTACGCCAAGGACCTGAAGCTGAACCTCGGCTCGGTCATCGGCAACAGCGAGCTCCCGCAGCAGCAGCTGTGGGGCACCGTCCTGGCCTGCGCGATCGCCTCGCGGTCGCCCAAGGTCCTGGCGGAGCTGGAGCCCGAGGCCAAGGCGAAGCTCGCGCCCGAGGCGTACACGGCCGCCAAGTCGGCCGCCGCCATCATGGCGATGAACAACGTCTTCTACCGCACGCGTCACCTGCTCTCCGACCCGGAGTACGGGACGATGCGCGCCGGTCTGCGGATGAACGTCATCGGCAACCCGGGCGTGGAGAAGGTCGACTTCGAGCTGTGGTCGCTCGCCGTCTCCGCGATCAACGGCTGCGGCCAGTGCCTCGACTCCCACGAGCAGGTGCTCCGCAAGGCCGGCGTGGACCGCGAGACGATCCAGGAGGCGTTCAAGATCGCCGCGGTGATCCAGGCGGTCGGCGCGACGCTGGACGCGGAAGCCGTTCTGGCCCAGTAGTACCCCGCGTCCCCACGCGACACGGCAAGGGGCCCACCGACACATGGTCGGTGGGCCCCTTGTGCTGTCACTGGGCGGGTTCGCGGAGGCCGGCCATGAGCGTCTTCACGTCCTCGGCCAGGAACTCCTCGATACCCGCCAGGGCCGAGGTGTCCGGCGGACGGCTCTCCCCCGTCTCGGGGTCGCCGGCCATCTCCACGCCGACGGAGACCGTCACCACGGCGGGCCCGTCCACGGCCGTCAGCCAGGCGAAGCCCTCCTCCTGCATGACGAAGGCCCGCTCCCCCACCCCCGGGAGGGGCCGTACGGACGTGTCGTCCCAGCCCTGCGCCCTGACCAGCGGTTCGAACTCCGGGCCCGGGTCGGTCCTCCTGTGCAGCTCGTAGGTGACGTCGACGGTGTGCCAGGGTTCCTGCTCGCCCAGGGTCACCGTGCACTGGGCCCGGTCCAGGGCCGGGTGCCTGTCGCTCAGGCCCGGCGCGTCCTCGCCCCGCTTCCCGAGGGCCGCGACCAGCGCGGGCAGTTTCGCGTCCGCGCACAGGTCGTCGCTGGCGCGGTAGCCCCGCAGATCGGGTCCGCCGGCCTGGTAGGCCCAGAGCCCGCCGGCCCACAGCGCGGACGCGGCGACCGCTCCGCCGAGCGCCCACAACCACGATCGCCGCGGGCGCGGCGGCCCGTCGGGCGCCGGGCCGGTGTCGACGATCACGTCGACGGGACCGTCCGGACCGCGCTGGGGCGGCACGTCCGGCCCGCCGATCAGCTCGGGTTCGGATATCACCGCGTGCCCTTCGACGCTCCCGCCGCCGTCGTGGGAGCCGTGTCCGGCGCGGTGGCGCCGTGCGGCGAGGGCGCCTGACGCAGCGCCTGCTCGTGGCTGTAGGCCCGCAGGTAGCCGACGACCGTGTTGGTGACCGCCACCAGCGGTACGGCCACCACCGCGCCGCCGATCCCGGCGGTCAGACCGCCGGCCGCGACCGCGAGGACGACGGCGAGCGGGTGGACGCGGACCGCCCGGCCCAGGATGAAGGGCTGGAGCACGTGTCCCTCGATCTGCTGCACGGCGAGGACCACGATCAGCACCATCAGCGCGGTGAACACGCCCTGGGTCACCAGCGCGACGACCACCGCGAGGGCGCCCGAGACGACCGCGCCGACCAGCGGGATGAAGGCGAACAGGAAGATGAAGACGGCGAGCGGCACGGCCATCGGCACATCGAGGAACCAGATCCCGAGACCGATGAAGATCGCGTCGATCAGAGCGACTATCACCGTCCCGCGCACGTAGGCGGTGAGCGTGCGCCAGGCGCGCGGGCCCGCGCCCGCGACACCGGGGCGGGCCTGCGCCGGCACCAGCTTGAGCACCCACTCCCAGACCTTCCGCCCGTCGTACAGCAGGAAGAGGGTCGAGAACATCGTGAGCAGTATGCCGGTCATCACCTCGACCATGACGGTCACGCCCTGGAGGCCCGCGGAGGTGATCTCCTCGGTATTGGTGCCGATGGTGTCGCTGAGGTTCTTGGCGATGTCGTTGATCTGCTGCTCGGTCACATGGAAGGGACTGTCGAGCAGCCAGCGCTTGAGCTCCTCGATACCGTCCCTGACCCGGTCCGAGAGGTTGTCGAGGTTGTCCATCACCTGCCAGACCACGAACCAGCCGACCAGCCCCATGATGACGAAGCCGAGGACGGCGGTGACCGCGGTGGCGAGCCCGCGCGGCAGCCCCATCCCCCTCAGCCGGCCCACGGTGGGCTGGAGCAGGGCGGTGATCAGGAGGGCGGCGACGAAGGCGAGGACCACCAGCTGCACGGTGCTGATGACCTTCATCAGGACCCAGAGTGTGCCCGCCAGGACGAGCAGTCGCCAGCCCGCCTCGGCCGCCACCCGCATCCCCCAGGGGATGGCGGCGACGGGATCGGGCCGCGCGGCGACGGCGGGGGCGTAGGTGGGGGGCGCCGGCACGCTCTCGGGCTCCGGCGTGACGACGACGGGGTCGCCGGACTCGGCCTCCGCGCGACGCTCGTCGATCCGCTCGTTCATCCGGGACAGACCGGACCCGAAGCGGCCGAGCCAACCTGGCACTTTCGACATGTTCTTCTCTCTTCCCCCGCACTCCCGCCAGGAGTTCCGGCCCTCGACGGTACACGCACGGAGCCCCTCGCCGTCGGTCGGCGAGGGGCTCCGCGAAGTCGAGCTGTGGCGCGGGCGGGTACCGGGTACCCGCAGGACGCGCTAGTACCAGTGGTTGGCCTGCCAGAAGTCCCAGGCGCCGCAGGGGCTGCCGTAGCGGTCGTTCATGTAGTTCAGGCCCCACTTGATCTGCGTGGCCGGGTTGGTCTGCCAGTCGGCGCCGGCCGACGACATCTTGGAACCCGGGAGCGCCTGGACCAGGCCGTACGCGCCCGAGGACGGGTTCTGGGCCCGGTAGTTCCAGGTGGACTCGTGGTCCACGATGTTGCTGAAGCACTGGAACTGGTCGCCGGGGATCATCTGGCGAGCCATCGCCTGGACCTCGGCGACGCTGTAGGAGCTCTGCGTCGAGAAGCTGGAGGCGTCGCGCACGGCGGACCGGCTGGCGCGCTCCTCGGCCTCCTTGGCCTCCTTGGCCTCGCGCTCGCGCTCCGCCTCCTCGTCCGCGGCGTCCTTCTTGGCCTTCGCGTCCTTGGCGGCCTGGATGCGGGCGGCTTCCTCGGCGGACTTCTGCGCCGCCGAGTCGGCCGCGGCGGCCTGCGCCTCGGCCTGCTGCGTCAGCGACGAGACCTGTACCTGGGCCTGCTGGCCGACAGGGATGTCCGCCAGGAGCGTGGTGTCGGCGGCGGTCGCCTCGAAGTTGTCGTTCGCGGGCTGGGTGTTGCCCGATGCCACGCCGACGACGGCACCTACGGTGGTGACCGCAGTGGCAGATGCCACCGCGAATCCCCGGACCGAGATCCGGCTCACACGGTTTCCTTCCAGCATCGCCCGCACAGGTGACCTCACGGGCGAAATCGTGCCCCTGTCGCTGATCCCCCCACTAACTGGGTCACGGGGGACACGGGCCCGGTGGGCAACTCCCCTGCGGGAGTGCCGCGTGGTGCTGCGGGCGGCATACGGCGGACAGTTGTTGAGTTGTGTGGTGCGGCATCCCTGGAGATGCACGTGTGCCGTATGCGGGGCCTGACGGAAGCAAGACTCTGCCCGAAGGCGACGCCGCAAGGCAATTAATCGTTGCGTGTGAAAGCTCACACCCCGTCCGTCACGGCAGTTTTACGGAAAGCGCCGCACAGCACGGTGCCGCCCGGCTACGCTCTCGCGCTCACCGGGCGGCACCAACTCCCATATCAGGACAGACGCGTTAGATCTGCCCGTCCTCCAGCATCTCGGTCACGAGCGCGGCGATCTGCGAGCGCTCGGAACGGGTCAGGGTGACGTGGGCGAAGAGCGGATGCCCCTTCAGTTTCTCGACCACGGCCACGACTCCGTCGTAGCGCCCCACGCGCAGGTTGTCGCGCTGGGCCACGTCATGCGTCAGGACGACCCGGGAATCCGCCCCGATACGGGACAACACGGTCAGCAGGACGTTGCGTTCGAGGGACTGGGCCTCGTCGACGATGACGAACGCGTCATGCAGGGAGCGGCCCCGGATGTGGGTGAGCGGCAGCACCTCCAGCATGCCGCGGCCCAGCACCTCCTCGATGACCTCGCGGCTCGCCACCGCCGAGAGCGTGTCGAAGACCGCCTGCGCCCACGGGCTCATCTTCTCGGCCTCGGTGCCCGGCAGATAGCCGAGCTCCTGGCCGCCGACCGCGTACAGCGGCCGGAAGACCATCACCTTCTGGTGCTGGCGGCGCTCCAGGACCGCCTCCAGGCCGGCGCAGAGCGCCAGCGCGGACTTGCCCGTGCCCGCACGGCCGCCCAGCGACACGATCCCGACGTCCGGATCGAGCAGCAGATCGAGCGCGATGCGCTGCTCCGCGCTGCGGCCGCGGATGCCGAACGCCTCCCGGTCCCCCCGCACCAGCCGCACGCTGCCCTCGGCGGTGATCCGGCCGAGCGCCTTGCCGCGCTCGGACTGGAGGACCAGGCCGGTGTGGACCGGCAGCTCGGCCGCCTCGGGGACGTACAGCGTCTCCTCGCCGTAGAGCAGGTCCACCTGGTCGGCAGCGAGGGACAGTTCCGACATTCCGGTCCAGCCGGAGTCGGTGATGGCGAGCTCCGCGCGGTACTCCTCGGCGAGGAGGCCCACGGAGGACGCCTTGATGCGCAGGGGCAGGTCCTTCGACACGACCGTGACGTCGTACCCCTCGGCCTGGAGGTTGCGCGCGACCGCCAGGATGCGTGAGTCGTTGTCACCGAGGCGGTAGCCGGCCGGCAGGACACCGGGATCCGAGTGGTTGAGCTCCACCCGGAGCGTGCCGCCGAGGTCTCCGACGGGGAGGGGGGCGTCGAGGCGGCCGTACCGGATCCGGAAGTCGTCCAGCAGGCGCAGGGCCTGACGGGCGAAATAGCCCAGCTCCGGGTGGTGCCTCTTGGCCTCCAGCTCCGTGACGACCACGATCGGGAGCACGACCTCGTGCTCCTCGAAACGCGTCATGGCGTTGGGGTCGGCCAGCAGGACGCTGGTGTCGAGAACGTAGGTGCGCCTGTCGGGCATGCGGCGCTTAGTGCTGGTCACCACGGAGGACAGACCCCCTCAGATAGAGGCACATGAGGTCGGGGTGCGACTGCGGCGGCGTCGCGCGGGTATGAGGCCGGCATCGGGCCACGATGCGCGGGCCGGGCCCCGGCCCCCCGCGCCGCCCGTACACGTCCTGCACGGTCGTCCTGGTGCAAAGGGCCTCCCGGGCGAGCGGTCTGACGTGCCGCTCAGTCTGAGAGGGGTATTCCCTTCAACGAGCGCCACCATGCCATGGCATATGACGACGCGTTGATGAACACCCGGTGACCAGGGCCGGGTGCGCCCCCCGCTCCCGCCTCGACGGGTTCCTCAGGTGCCGTAGCGCCGGTGGCGGGCGGCGTAGTCGCGCAGCGCGCGCAGGAAGTCGACCTTCCGGAAGGCCGGCCAATGGACCTCGCAGAAGTAGTACTCCGAATGCGCGCTCTGCCAGAGCATGAAGCCGGACAGACGCTGCTCGCCGCTGGTGCGGATCACCAGGTCGGGGTCGGGCTGGCCGCGCGTGTAGAGGTGCTCGGAGATGTGCTCGACGTCCACGATCTCGGCGAGCTCCTCGAAGCTCGTCCCCTTGTCCGCGTGCTCCAGGAGCAGCGAGCGGACCGCGTCGGCGATCTCCTGACGGCCTCCGTAGCCGACGGCCACGTTGACCAGTATTCCGGTGTTGCCGTGGGTCGCCTGCTGGGCCTCCTTCAGCACCGCCTGGGTACGGGCCGGCAGCAGGTCCAGGGTGCCCACGTGGTGCACCCGCCAGCGGCCGTCGGCGGCGAGGGCCCGGACGGCGTCCTCGATGATCCCGAGCAGCGGGACGAGCTGCTCCTCCGGCCGGTTCAGGTTGTCCGTGGAGAGCATCCAGAGCGTGACGACCTCGACGTCGGTCTCGGCGCACCAGCCGAGCAGTTCCTGGATCTTGCTCGCCCCGGCCTTGTGACCCTGCTCGGGCGTGCCGCCGGAAGCCTTCGCCCAGCGCCGGTTGCCGTCGAGGATGACGCCGATGTGCTTGGGCACCTGGGCGTGATCGAGGCGGCCTTCCACCCGGCGTGCGTAGAGCCTGTACACCAGGTCGCGCAAGTTCACCGATCTCACCTCTCGATTGCCTACGGGCCCGCCCGCCCCCGAGCGGGGGTGCCGGACGCCGGCCCCGGGGGATGCGGCACAGCTCGACTCCTGAGCGCGGCGGCCGACCCCGAAGCCGCCACATTACTGCGCGGGGGTCACGGCGGCCCAACCCGGCCTGTCACAAGTCCGTGATAAGGAGGGAGACGTGACTGATTCCCCCTCCTACCGCGCGGCCGACGACCGCTACGACTCCATGGAGTACCGCCGTACGGGCCGCAGCGGGCTCAAGCTGCCCGCCGTCTCCCTGGGCCTGTGGCACAACTTCGGCGACGACCGGACGCTCGCCTCCCAGCGCGCGATCCTGCGCCGCGCCTTCGACCTCGGCGTGACGCACTTCGACCTGGCGAACAACTACGGCCCGCCGCCCGGGTCCGCCGAGCTGAACTTCGGCAAGATCTTCGCTCAGGATTTCGCCCCTTACCGTGATGAATTGATCCTTTCCACCAAAGCGGGCTATTACATGCACCCCGGCCCGTACGGGGAGTGGGGGTCGCGCAAGTACCTGCTGTCCTCGCTCGACGCGTCGCTCAAGCGGATGGGCGTCGAGTACGTCGACATCTTCTACTCGCACCGCTTCGACCGGAACACCCCGCTCGAAGAGACCATGGGTGCCCTCGCCACCGCCGTGCAGCAGGGCAAGGCGCTCTACGCGGGGGTGTCGTCGTACACCGCCGAGCAGACCGCGGAGGCGGCCCGGCTGCTGAAGGAGATGGGCGTGCCGGCCCTGATCCACCAGCCGTCCTACTCCATGATCAATCGCTGGACCGAGGAGGACGGGCTCCTCGACACCCTGGAGGCGGCCGGGATGGGCTGCATCTCCTTCGCGCCGCTCGCCCAGGGGCTGCTCACCGACAAGTACCTGCAGGGCATCCCCGAGGGCTCCCGGGCCACCCAGGGCAAGTCGCTCGACCCCGGTCTGCTCTCCGAGGACGTCCTGCGGCGGCTGCGCGGCCTGGACGGGATCGCCCGCCGGCGCGGCCAGTCGCTGGCGCAGCTGGCGCTCACCTGGGTGCTGCGGGACGAGCGGATGACGTCCGCGCTGATCGGGGCGTCGAGCGTCCGTCAGCTGGAGCAGAACGTGGCGGCGCTGGCGGGGCCGCCGCTGGGCGCCGATGAGCTCAAGGAGATCGACTCCTTCGCGGTGGACACCGCGGGTACCAACATCTGGGCCGCGCGGAGCTGACCGGAGGCCGCGCACGAAAACGGGCCGGTCCGTGGGGGGGATACGGACCGGCCCGAGGGGGGGTTTCCACCATAACCCTTCGTAAGCGATGCTGCCCGCCACGACAGGCCGTGGCCGCGCCCCGAAAAGCGGCAGCCCGCGGGGCCGCACCGTCGCAGCAGGTGGGAGGGCGGTCGCGCCGCTCCCCTCGAGCCGGGGCGGGTAACTCCCACGGGTGACCCGGTGGGAGAGGCGCCCGGTTGACGCTGCGGCACGGGGGCACCTCCGTCCACCCGCGCCCCGGCAGCACCCGCGCACCTCGCCCGGAGTCCCGCACCCCGCGCGCGCCCGGGCCCCGCCCGGGGGCCGGCGCGACGCGCCGGTGATTCACCCGGGCGGCCCAGCCGTCGTGCCGGCGGGCGGCGGTCCGGCCGGTGCCGACGCGCGCCGGGCGGCGCCGGCAGCGGCAGCGCAGGCGGCGCGGTGTCCGGCGCGCACGCCGTACCCCGGCCGTCGCGGTACCCCGGCCGTCGCGCGGAAAAGCGAAAAGAGGGAAAGAGGGAAAGGGGGAAAGGGGGGAAGGGGGGAAGAGGGAGAGAGGGACAGCGGAAAGCGGACAGGTTCCGACCTCGTTCCCCCCTACGGTCGCGACATGACGACCACACGGCAGGTGACCTGGACCGAGGCGAACGCCCGGCGCATCGCACGACAGCACCTGGCCGGCCCGGCGGGGCCCGGCTCCTCGCCCGCCGCCGTCACCGGGGCGATGCTGGCGGCGCACGCGCAGGTGCGGCCGGCCGCCGAACTGTCGGTGGCGCTGCGCATGTCCGGGGCGACGCGCACCGACGTACGGGGCGCCCTCGGGGCGGACGGCGGCCTGGTCAGGACGTACGGGCCGCGCGGCACCGTGCATCTGCTGCCCGCGGCCGATCTGGCGCTGTGGACGGGCGCGCTGTCGGCGGTCCCGCCGGGTCCGAACCCGATGCCCGCCGAGGTGCGGATGACGGCCCGGCAGACCGACGAGGTGCTGGCCGCGATCGCCGACGCCCTGACGGGCGAGGAGCTGACCGTGGACGAGCTGACCGAGGCGATCGTGGCGCGGACCGGCCCCTGGGCGGGCGAGCGGGTGATGGAAGCCTTCCAGGACAAGTGGCCGCGCTGGCGGCAGGTGACGCATACGGCGGCCCACCGGGGGGTGCTGCGTTTCGGGCGCGACCGGGGCCGCAGGGTGACCTTCACCAACCCGGGCGTGGTCCCGCTGGACGGACCGACCGCGTCGGCCGAACTGGTCCGCCGCTATCTGCGGGCCTACGGGCCCGCGACCCCGGCGCACTACGCCCGGTGGCTGGCGGCGCCGAGGGCCTGGGCGACGGCGCTGTTCGGGGAGCTGGCGGCGGACGGCGTGATCGAGGAGGTGGCTTTCGCGGGCGGCCCGGCGTGGGTGGCCGGGGGTGACACCTCGTTCCCGCGGGAGCCCGTACGGGGGGTGCGTCTGCTGCCGTACTTCGACGCGTTCACGATCGCCTCACAGCCGCGGGAACTGCTCTTTCCCGGGGCGGCCGGCGGGCGGGCCCTGGCGCGCGGGCAGGCGGGCAACTTCCCCGTCCTGCTGGTGGACGGCGAGGTGGCGGGGGTGTGGCACCAGCGCCGGGCGGGGCGGCGGATCGTGGTGACGGTCGAGCCGGTCGGCCCGCTGGGAGCCGCGCACCGCCGGGAGCTGGCCGAGCAGGCCGAGCGGACCGGTGAGGTGCTGGAGGGCAGGGCGGAGCTGGCGGTCGGGCAGGTCACCGTCGGGCCGCACGCGTGAGCCGGAGCAGAGTGACGCCGTCCCGGCGGGCGACGACCCGGTAGCCGTACGTGTCCCGGGCGGCGGCCAGTTCGGCCTCCTGCCGCTCGATGGGATAGGGCCAGTGCCCGGTCCGGTACGGCCACGCCTCGGGCGCCTGCCGGTCGTGGATGATCCATTCGGCGGTGGGCGGCGGGAGGCGCTTCCTGTCGTACTCGTACAGCCTGCCCTCGACGGGGAAGGTCGGGAAGACGACCACCGTGCAGCGTGAGGTGAGCTGCGGGACCAGACGGTTGGAGGCGGCGACGGTCGCCCCGTCCGGGATGCGGGCCAGCAGCGCCCTGGCCGCCTCGATGTGGACCGTGGTCCGCCAGGTGGCCCGCTGGAAGAGCTGGGCGAGCGGGAAGGACGGCAGCATCACCAGCGTCACGGCGAGGACGGTCGCGAGCGAGGCGCGGACGTGGCGCGCGGCGAGCGGATGGTCGGTGCGCCGCCAGCGGCCGAGCGCGTCGATCAGTCCCGCGAGGACGACGGGCATCAGTACGGCGCTGTAGTGGAAGGCCGTGCCCCAGTGGAAGGCGTTCTGCGACATCATCCGCCAGGCGAGTGTCGGCACGGCGATCAGCGAGAGCGGCGAACGCAGGGCCAGCAGGGCGGACGGGGCGAAGACCAGCACCAGGGTCATGGCCTTGATGTCCGGGCGCAGGGCGTCGAGGGGCGCGTGGGCGAGGGTGCTGAGCAGCGAGCCGTACCCCTCGGCGAGGTTGCCGCCGTGGGCGTACGCGCCACCGGGGTTGAGGGCGGGCAGCAGCACCGTGAACTCGATCAGCGAGCCGGCCAGCCCCCCGACGGCGGTGGCGGCGCCCAGACGGCGCGGCCCCTTGACGGCGATGTACACGCCGATGGCGGCCAGTGTCAGGCCCAGGTCCTCCTTGACGAGCAGCAGCGGCGCCGACCAGACGACCGCCGCCGCCCACCGTCCGTGCGCCAGGGCTTCGAGGGCGAAGGCGAGCAGCGGTACGGCGAAGGCCACCTCGTGGAAGTCGAACGCGGCGGCCGAGGCGATGCCCCAGCTCAGTCCGTACCCGGCGGCGACGACATGGGCGGCCCGGCGGCCCAGTGCCCCCAGGGCCCAGCGGGCGAGCGGGACCACGGCGAGGGCGAGCAGCGCCGACTGGGCGACCAGCAGGCACACCGGGGAGGGCCAGAGCCGGTAGAACGGGGCGAGCACCGCGAGGAGCGGGTGGAAGTGGTCGCCGAGCAGGTTGAAATCGTCGCCGCGCAACGGGACGAGCGGCGCGCGGAGCCGGGAGTAGGCGCGTACCGCCTGCTCGAAGATGCCGAGGTCGTAGCCGGTGGTGCGCAGCAGCACATGGCGGCGCAGGGCGAGGATGGCGTACAGCGTGAAGAGTCCCGCGGCCCATCCCCAGGGGAGGGCCGAGGGGAGGCGGCGGGCGGGGCGAGGGGCCGTGGGGTCCTTGGCGGGGGCCGGGATGATGGGGCGTGTTCCCCGAGGACCGTGCGGCCCTTGCGACCCATGAGACCCATTGCCTGGAAATGTCCGCATACGCCCGCATGGTAGGCGGGTGGACGGCCGGGTCAGGTGAGGTCGCGGCCCGTGGTGCCCTCCCCTCGGTCCGGGTCCTCCCCCTCGTGGCGGTCACCCGTCGACAGCGTCCCGGAACCGTACGCGCGTCGGCGGCGCGCTCACGAGGGGACGGCCGACAGCCCGCCCAGCAGCAGGCCGGCCAGGGCGCCGCCGATCATGAACGGCCCGAACGGGATGACGCTCTTGCGGCTCGCCCGCCGCAGGGCGATCAGGCCGAGCCCGTACAGCGCGCCGAACAGGAAGCCGGCGAACGCGCCGAGGAGGAGCACCCCCCAGCCGTACCAGCCGAGGGCGACGCCCAGGGAGAGGGCCAGCTTCACATCGCCGAAGCCCAGGCCGGCCGGGTTGATCAGGAACAGTACGAAGTAGGCGGCGCCGAGAACGGCCGCGCCGAGCAGCGCGGACGGCCAGGACCCGGCGTGCGCGGGCAGCAGCGCCGCCACGCCCAGCAGGACGGCCGTCGCGACGGCCAGCGGCAGCGTCAGCCGGTCGGGCAGCCGGTGCACTGCCAGGTCGACTGCGGCGAGGAGGACGGCGAACGGCGCGACGAGCAGCCACACCGCCAGCTCGGGGCGCGGCCCGGTGGCCCAGGCGAGCGCCGCGCAGGCCAGCGCGGTGACGACGGGCGATGCGGGCGAAGGGGCCGGGCCGGGAGCCGGGGGGCCGGAGTCGGCGGCGCCCACCGGTACGGCCACCGCGCACGCCGGGCAGCGGGGGCCGCCGAGCCAGCCGCGCGCGGGGCCGGTGAAGCGGTGCCCGGCCGGACAGGCGTCCCGCCACGCCTCGTCCGGTTCGACGGACAGCCGGTACGCGGCACGCGGCACGAGCAGCCCGGTGGCGGCGCCCCACAGGGCTGCGACGGCGATCAGCGTGGCATGCACGTCACCGACCCTAGGGTCCCGCCGGGCCCTGGTCTTGGGCCCAGGGGCCCACTTCCGGGACCGGGCCCGTCGCCGGACCCGGCCCCGCTTCGCCGGACCGGGCCCATCGCGGCGCGCCGCCCGCTACGGTCGTCACCCATGGGGAAATGGCGTAACGGCACCGGCCTGTTGACGGTCCCCGGCCGCGCCGAGCCGGTGGCCGTGGAGATCGCCGCCTCGTACGGGACCCGGCGGCGCGGTCTGCTGGGCCGCGACGGCATCGACGGCGCGCTCCTGCTGACGCCGTGCAACAGCGTCCACAGCTTCGGGATGCGCTTCGCCATCGACGTCGCCTACCTCGACCGGCGGCTGAACGTCGTCGCCGTACGGACGATGCCACCGGGGCGGCTCGGTCTGCCGCGCCCGCGCGCCCGTCACGTACTGGAGGCGCGGGCCGGGGCGATGGAGGGGTGGGGTCTGCGGGCGGGAGTCCCGCTCGGGATCACGGCGGGCCGGGGCCCAGAAGGGTGAAGGCGCCGTACGCCCCCGACGCGAGGGCCAGCCCGGCCAGCACCAGGACCAGCCGGCGATCCCTCAGCCGCGCGAGGGCCACCGCGGCCGGCAGCAGCAGCGGGAAGGCGGGCATCATCAGACGCGGCCGGGAGCCGAAGTAGGCGGCCCCGACCAGCGAGACGACGACCATCGCGACGCAGTAGACCAGCACGGGCAGGGGCTGTCGCTGCTTCACGCACAGCCACACCACCCACGCCAGGAACACCAGCACCGCGCACAGCGCCACTCCGGCGAGCGGGTTCGGCCCGGTGAGGTTCCTCCCCACGAACCGGGCGAGCGCCACGCCGCCGTCGATGCTGTTCCCCCACGCCGCCTGGACGTCGAAGTACGCGGTCGCGCTGCCCTGCCGCACGGCGACGAAGACGACGTACGCCAGCCAGCCCAGGGGCGCGACCAGCACCCCGACGGCCATCCGCGCCGGGAGCCGCCGTTCCGTGACGACGGCCACGACCGCCGTGACGCCGATCGCGGCGATGAGAGCGGCGGCCGAGGGCCGGGTCAGTCCCGCCGGCACGGCGAGGACGCCCGCCCAGATCCACCGTTCGCGCAGCACCGCGTACAGGGACCAGGCGGCGAACGCCGTGAACAGGGTCTCCGTGTACGCCATCGACTGCACGAACGCGGTCGGGTACACCCCCCACAGCACGGCGAGGACCGCCCCGGCGCGGGGTCCGGCGAACCGGGCACCGACCGCGTAGATCCCCCAGGCGGCGGCGAGGGAGGCGGCCCAGGAGACCAGGAGTCCGGCGGTCGCGGCGCTCAGGGGCAGCGCCTCCGACAGGCCGCGCTCCAGCGCCGGCAGCAGCGGGAAGAAGGCCAGGTCGGAGTGGACGCCGCCGTCGGGGAGCCGGACCTCGTGGCCGTAGCCGTGCTCGGCGACGCGGACGTACCAGACGGAGTCCCAGCGCCCCTTCAGCCGGTGCAGGGCGTCCTCCCCGACGACGGCCGCGGCGACCGCGAGGACCGCGAGGCCCACCAGCCGCACCGCCGCGTACCCCCACAGGGCGGGCGCGGCACGGTGCGCCGCGGCCGGGGCGGGGGCCGGGCCGGCTTCGAGGTCCTGCTGGTGGGACATGCGGTCGATTATCGCGTCAGTCGTCCGGCTCGATGAGCGGGGCGTCGCTGAGGGCGGCCACCATGAGGTGCGGGGCGTCGTCGTCGCACTGGCCGACGCTCACCGCGGCCCAGCGCGGGCCGTGGGGCGTGCCGACGGGGCCCCAGACCCGCAGGTCGCCGTAGAGGTCGAACGCGCACAGCTCGGCGAGGAGCGGCGGCATCGGCCGGCCGGCCGTCCCGCGGAGGAGGAAGGGGCGCATGCCCACGGTCCGGTGGGGACCCCACCGCGCGTCCAGCGCGGCGGCCAGCGCGGCCAGGTTCGCGCCCGCCTCCTCCTGGGCGGCGTCCCACTCACGGGCCGGTACGCCGAAGTGGTCGCGGCTGCGCCACAGCGGGACGAGCCGGAACCCGGCGCCGAGGCTGCCGGTCCACTCCCCGTCCGGCGGGTCCGGGTCCCACCCGGTCGGGCCGGCGGCAGGCACGGGCCGGACGAGCAGCGCGTCGACGGCGGCGAGGGCGTCGGTGACGGCGAAGGGGGTGCCGGTCGCCGTCACAGCCTGGGCCGCCGCATCGGGCGGGGCAGCGCCTCCAGGGCTCCGGTGGCGCGGATGTCGCGATTGAGGGCGACGAGGTCCTCGACCGTCCCGGTCCCGCTCAGGTCCAGGAGCACTCCGCCGTCCCCGGCCGGCTCCGCCTTCCCCGGCAGATCGGGCGCCCCTGCCGCGAGCAGGGCCGCGCGCCGCTCGGAGAGGTAGCCCGCCCAGCCGACACACGCCTGTCCGGGCACGCGGCCGTCGTCCTCCAGGGCGAGCTGCAGGGCGGTCTCCGTCACCTCGCCCCAGTCGACGTCCCAGGTCTCGGCGACGGCGCGCAGGATCTCGGCGTACGCGAGGACGGGTCCCGCGTCCGGCGAGGTGAGGGTGAGGACCACACTCATGGCCAGGTGCTCCGACACCCCGCCGCCGGTACCGCTCACGGAGACCTTGACCGGGGCGGCTTCGGGTGTGGACAGCGCCATGGCGTACCCCTTGCGGTCCGACCAGTCGTCGTCGGCGTTGCGTTCCCTCAGATACGCGGCGAGGACGTCGGGCCCCGGGCCCGGGACCTCCTGCCAGGCGCCGAACACCTCGGGGTGGAGCTCCTCCAGCCGGGTGAGCAGCGCGCTCCAACGGGCGGCCAGCTCCTGGTCCGTCTCCCGCCTGGGCCCCCAGAAGCCCCGTACGACTCGCCTCATGACGCCTCTCCTCCGCTCAGGGTGACGGCACGGGTCACGGAGACCACGCGGTCCACGCGGTCCACGCCGTTCACTCCGGTTCCGGTGTTGTGGTGTTGTGGTGCTGCGGTGTCGTTCTGATGTCGCGGTGATCTTTCGCGGTGATCCGGTGTCGCGGTGATCCGGTGTCGTTCTGGTACCCGGCCGTTCCGGTGCCCGGTGGGTGCCGCTGGTCCCGCGGGCCCGCCTTTCCCTCGGCACGCGCCGCCGCTCCGTTCGCATCCTAGGGATGGGACGGTCACCGGCCGGGCTTCACCGGGCCGGAGAGGGGCTGCTGCTGGGGCGTGTGCACCACCTTGACCGGAAGGTCCTCGTCGAGGAACGCCAGGCGCGCCGCCCGCGCGACCATCGGGTCCGAGAAGTGCCACTCGATGGCGCGGCCACCGGAGGCGGCCACCTGCCCCCGCGCCTCCTCCAGGAACCTGGCCTTGCCCGACTCCGTCAGCTGCGCGATCGGCTTCCCGTCCTGCTTGGCCAGATAGCTCTGGTAGCCGAGCTTGGCCTCCAGGAACGTCTGCCGGTCCGCGTCCCAGCCGTCGTACTCGACCGGCCGCTTCCCGGCTTCCGGGTGCGGCACGACGTACTCCTTGCCGCGCACGGTGCCGCTGATCTGCTCCTGGTAGCGCAGCCACGCCTCGTTGAACCAGGTGGGCTCGGGGTTGCGGTTGCGGCTCTTCCAGGTTCCGTCGCCCTTGTCGGCGTCACCGAGCTCCGGGTCCTTCAGGTCCTCGGCCCACTTCGGCGGCTCGTAGTTGCGGGGGTCGTTCCGGTCGCCCGGGGTGGGCGGCGGCCACTCCTTGGGACCCTTCTGCTTCTTCTTGGCGTCCTCGACGGCCTTCTCCGCCGCGTCCGCTTCGCGGTCCGCCTGCCTGGCGGCCTCCGTCTTCTCCGGGTCGTCGCCCTCGCACTTGCCGGCGAGGACGATCACGGGGAGGGCCGCGGGCGGGGCGGCGAGGACGGCGGTACCGGATCCGGAGGCCGCGACGCGACCGGTGGGGTCCGTCCCCTCCCGGACCCGGGGGCGGCCGCCCCATCCGAGCGTGCAGCCCTGGAGTCCGGCCTTCTCCGCGGCTTCGTCGGCGTGCCGGCGGGCCTCCCGCGCGGCCTTCTCCGCGGCGCCGATGTCACCGGCGTCGGCCGCCTTGCGGGCCTTGCCCGCCGCCTCGGTGGCCTTCTGCGCCAGTTCACCCAGCTCGCCGAGCTTCCCCAGCTTTCCCAGTTTCCCGAGTTTGCCGACGAGTTTGGCCTCGCCGTAACCCGGGATGAAGAGGGAACCGACGTTCCAGAACACCGTTCCGATCGCCTGGCCGTAGTCCCCGCGTTTCCACATGTCGCGGACGTCGTCACCGACGAAGACGTCGTCGAGGACCTTCACGCCCGTGGTGACGGACGCCTTGCCCCAGTCCCAGACGGCACCGAGGTAATCGCCCTTCTCCCACTTGTCACCGGCCCCCTGGGAGTCCTTGAGCCACTGGTCGCCGAGGCTCCTGCCGTAGTCCTTCAGGCCCTCCCACGCCTTGACGGGGTGGAGGATGGTCTCGAAGGTGCCGGTGATGTCGCCCCAGAGGCCGTCCTTGAACACGCCCTCGACGAAGCCGCCGACCTGACGGGCGCCGCAGGAGAGGAACGCCCCGATCCCGGAGGTGCAGCTCTCCTCGTCGCCGCCGCCGTCGCCCTGGTCGCCTTCATGGCCTTCGTCGCCGTCCGGCCCGTCCGGCTCCGGGGCGCCGCTGTCGTCGCCGAGACCGTGGTCCTGCCCTTCGGGCCCCTGGCCCGTGTCCACGCCGTCCCCGGGCCGGACGCCGTCGCCCGGCCGTATGCCGTCTCCGGGCCGGACGCCGTCACCCGCCTCCACCCCCGTACCGTCGCCGCCGGAGCCGGCCTCGCAGCCCGCCCCGGTCACGGCGCAGACCGCGGCCCGCAGCCCCCCGGCCACCTGGGCCCCGACACCCGACACCACGAGGGCGCCGACTATCGCGGCGACCAGCAGAACGAGCCCCACGTACTCGGTGGTCGTCTGTCCACCCTCCGTGCGCCACTTGATCATCCGCGCGAGCCGGAACGAGCGCTGCGGCACGCGGTGGTGCGCGGCCGTCAGGAACCAGTCGCGCGACGACCGCCGGAGCAGGAGTACGAGGACGACGAGCGGTACCACCAGCTGTGTGACGCCCCGGCCGCTGCCGTCGCTCAGCGTTCCCAGGGCCCCGGCGACGAACCAGCCCTGCACGGCGAGGAGCCCGCGCCGTGTCCCTATGCCGCCGGTCCCCACGCGCCGGCCGAGCAGGAGGCCGGCGGTGCCGGGCAGTGCCGCGTACAGCACCCAGGCGAGCAGCCCGCCGTCGACACCGTCCAGCGACGCGGCGAGGAGCAGCACTCCGAAGGCGCCGAGCACGGTGACCCCGAACACGAGGTGCACCAGGAGCAGTACGGCCTGGAGCGCGGGCGGCATGGGCAGCCGTCCCGCCGTACCGTCCGGGTCGGCTCCGCCGCTGTTGGCCCCTGTCGCAGACATGGCCCGAAGCTAGGGCGGCCGCGTGCCCCGGGTCTTGGGCCCCAGGGCCCAACCTTCGCCGTCGCGGTCCCAGCGCTGCCGGTCACGCGACGGGGGCGGGCTCCCGGCCTCGGCCGTTCACCCGCCCCCGCCCGTACCGGTGCGTGTCTCAGCCCTGGGAGCCGCCGCCTCCCCCACCGCGCGGGAAGGAGACCTCCACACGACGGTTCTTCTTGCGGCCTTCCTCGGTGCTGTTGTCGGCGATCGGGTACTGCTCGCCGTACCCCCGGATCTCGTACGTGATCCCGGCGGCCGTGAGCAGCGGCGACAGCACCTTGTGCACGGCGTCGGCCCGCTGCTTGGACAGGACGTCGCCGTGGGCCGAGGAGCCGAGGTTGTCGGTGAAACCGAAGATGCGGACCTTGGCCGCGCTCTGCTTCTTGATCTCCTCGGCGATCGCGGCGATACGGGCGTTGGCCGAAGGGGTCAGCCTGGCGCTGTCCTTGCCGAAGAGGACCTCGGCCTGGAGGGCGAACTTGAGGTTCGAGCTGGTCTCCTCCCGCCGCTCCTCGCCGCCCTCGGACTCCACGATGGAGATGAGGGGCAGCACCTTGGCGGCCGCGAGCGTGGCACCGTCACGCATCTTGAGCCCGGGAGAGTTCCCGTCCACCTCGGGTGGCGGCACCGTGGACTCGGTGCCCGGCGGCGTACTGGGCACCTCATCGGCCCGCGCCCCGGCGGCACCGGTGACCTGAACACCGGCGAAGAGCACCAGGGCGGCGAGAACAGTCGCCCCGGGGCGACGCGCGGGAGTCCTGCGCACGCAGGGTGTGGTGGCACGCATCAGGAGATCTCGATCGTGGCGACCGGCATGAGCGGCAACTGGAAGTCGACCTGGGTTGTCGTGGCGGGCGGCGCGGGGAACTGGGCGAAGATGGAGATGGTCTCACCCGCCTTGACCGCACTGATGCCGGTGGTCGTCAGGGGAAAACCCTCAGTGTCGCGAAGGACGTAGTAGCGCTTCTTGTCCGTCTTGTCGACGAGCGTGGCTCCGGCAAGAGACGGACCCGTTCGCTTGACGTTCAGTTCTTCGCCGTTCCAGTTGATAGGGGCGATCAGCGTCTTGTCGGTCGTGTTCTTGACGGTGCCTGTCACTGTCAAGAACCCACCCTGGTCCCTGGCCGCGCTATGAAGAACGATCTGGAATCCGTTGGTGCCGTTGATGGTGGCCAGGGTGCTACTCGTATCCGGAACCGTGGGTCCGCTGCCCTCTTTGGGGCTGCCTTGGCTGGCCGGAACGGACGATGCGCTGCCTGCCGGCTGCTTGGCGCCGTCGCTCTTGCCCCCTCCGCCGTCACCACCGCAGGCTGCGAGCAGCGCCGCCATCGCGGCGGCGGTAACCCCGGTCGCCCATCTGCGCGTCAGCATTCCGTGTCGAATACTCATGAGTGTCATTCCTTTGCGTTCCATCGCGGTCAGTCCTCGGCGAGCCGAACGGTGAAGAGGTCGGACGGGTCCGGGAGACGGGCAGGGTCCAGATCCAGGTCCACACCCTCGCAGTCCAACCAGCCGGGAGACGGCGAATCGCCGTCCTCCGCAGGCGTGAAACTGCATCGGGGTTCGACGATCGCCGTGGCCTTCGCCACCGCGTGCTGGTCCTCGGTGCCCGGCAGGATCGTGTCCCCGACCGGATTCGACGATTCGACGCCCACCGTGAACCCCCAACGGCCGTCGGCCACCCAATCGCAGCTTCTGACCTCGGCACCGTTCTGGCCTGCGTAGGAGTGACTGATGCCGCAGCCGTTGACCGTTCCGATCAAGTCGCCGCTGAAGAGGTCGCTCAGGGCGTCCAGGCCCAGACCTTCCAGGTCGAACTGGTCCCTGGACTCCCTGGCCGCCGCCAGTGCGGCGGCGTCGGCCGCCGACTGGGCACCGTTGCGGGTCGCCCCCGCCTGTCCGACCGCGAAGAACGCGAGCGCGAGAAAGAGCAGGCCCGCCACCATGAATACATAGAGTGGCGAAGCCTGCCCTGCCTCACGCGCACTGCGCGTGCCGTCCGTCAGCCACCGCCGACGATCGCGGTGACACGCGCTACGAGACCGGTCGCGATCGTGTTGCCGACGCCCGATCCCACCACCGCCGCGATGATCACGCCCACCAGGATGATGATCCCCACGTACTCGACGGCCCCCTGGCCCCGGTCGCCCCGGCGGCGCAGGGCGGTCGCGGTGGTCTTGGCCCATGTGCCCACGTAGACCTTGGCGTGGGACGCGGCCTTCAGCGTGACGTTCGGCATGGCGGTCTCCTCCGGGCTCGGCCGACCGGTGGGCGGCCGACGCGTGCGAGTCTTCGGTGCCGTTCGCGCTTCCGGCTTCCTCGCGGCCGGTTCCGCTGGCGACATCGAGAAGGTACGCCCGGAGGGGGCGGCGGAGCATGGGCCTCAGGGCCCAACCGCGGGCCCATGGGGAAGCCTGGGCCCTTCGGCGGACCGGAAGGTGGTGTTCAGCCATGGCGTACCGGGCCCCCTCGGCTCAGGCCGTGCCAGATCGCGATCGCCTGGCCACGGCTCTCCGCGTTCAGCTTGGCGAAGATCCGGTTGATGTGGTTCTTGACGGTCTTCGGGCTGATGAAGCAGGTGGCGGCGATCTGCTGATTGGACATGCCCGACGCGATCAGGTCCATCACCTCCACCTCCCGTTGGCTCAGCAATGAATGTGCCACACCTGCTTGCGGAAGCGAAGGCGTTTGAGCAAATCGTTGCGCAGGTGACCTTCCCTCATCAACCCCTGCTTCAACGGGACTTGCTGATGAAGGACCGCACCGCTCGACCGGAATGTATGCGGTTGCAGACGCATACGGGAACGCCGTGCCCAGCCCGTCCGGCAGCCCGCCGGGGCCGGCGTCCCGGCCGCGTAACGACGCCAGCAGGGCGCTCGACGCCGTATGGGTGAAGTGGGCCCTGCCCTGCTTGACGTCCCGGACCGCCTCGACCAGTTGGTCCGCGGTGAACTCCCCGTGGACGAGGTACCCGCCCGCGCCCAGGCGCAGCGCCTCGTGGACGATCTCGCTCTCCCGGCTGTACGTCATCATCAGCACCGGCGCCAGGCGCGCCAGGTGCGGCAGGGCGGAGATGCCGTCCACACCCGGCATCCGGACGTCCAGCAGCACCACGTCCGGCCGGTGCCGCAGGGTCTCTTCGTACGCCTGGCGGCCGTCGGCGGCCTCGGCGGCCACCTCGATGTCCGCGCGGCCGGAGAGCAGCGCGCTCAGACCGGCCCGGACGACGGGGTTGTCGTCGGCGACGACCACCCTCAGCACCGGGGAGGGCGGCGCCGGTGGCAGGGGCGGGAGGTCTCCTGGTGCCGTGGGCGTCCGGGGGGTCGAACTGAGCGGGGTGGGGTGCGCGGAGGTGTGCTGCGAAACGTGCTGACCGGCGGGGGGTCGCCTGTTGTCCGGCATGGTGCGGCCTCCTCTCAGAGGCTCAGGGGGTATGGGGGCTGGTGGTCCTGTCGCGGGGAGCGGGCTGCCGAGGTATCGCGGGCAGGGGGTCGGCGGGGGGCGCGAGCGCGCGTACCGGGAGTTCCAGCCGGACCTCGGTGCCCGTGGTGGCCCGGCCCCGGCCGATGCGGATGCGGGCGCCGATCGACGCGGCGCGCTCCACCATGCCGACGAGACCGAAGTGCCCGGCGCGGCGGAGGTCGTCGAGGGTGGTGCCGGGCGGCAGGCCGGTCCCGTCGTCGTAGACGCTCATCCGCAGCACGTCCCCGACCACGCCCGCCGACACGTCGACGTACGTCGGGCGGGCGTGACGATGGGCGTTCTCCATCGCCTCCGAGGCGATGGACAGGAGCTGGCGGGCGACGACCTGCGGGATGCGGGGCGGGGCGTCGCCGAGGAGCCGATAGGTGGCCCGCAGATCGTGTCGTCGGGAGAAGTCGGCCGTGCGGATCGCCAGTTCGGCCCCGACGTCCACTCCGCCGTCGAGGCCGGATTCCCGGCGCAGGTCGGAGAGGAGCTCGCGGGACTCGGCGGCCGCTCTGCGGGCCGAGCGGGCCACCAGTTCCGCCTGCTGTCTGAGGGCGGCCGGGTCCATGCGGTCGGCGGTGCCGGCCAGGCCGTCGGCGGCGAGCGCCAGGCCGTACAGGGTCTTGGCGACCGAGTCGTGCATCTCCCGGGCCAGCCGGGCGCGTTCCTCCTCGACGGCGCCGGTGACCGCGAGACGCGCCCGCGCCTCGGTGAGGGCCTGGCCGGCCGCGCCGAAGCCCAGCACGAGGTTGCGCAGGGACGAGCCGCCCGCTCCGGCGATCACGCACAGGCCGGGGAAGAGCAGCGACGCGGGGTCGACCGACACCTCGGTGCTCACGCCGTACGAGAGGAGGAGCAGCAGCGACTGGAGTACGGCGAAGAAGGCGGCGCCGCGCCAGCCGTAGAGCAGGCCGGCGAGCAGGGGGGTGCAGATGGTGACGTAGGCGAGGGTGGACTCGGGGGACGCCGTGGCCAGCAGCAGCGCACCGAAGAGCATGTCGGCCGCGAGCACGGTGGGGTGGCGGAGCAGGATGCGGCCGAAGCGCTCCCAGTCGCGCAGCAGGACGTACGAGACCATGAAGGTGACCAGCACCGCCGCGCCGACCAGCCAGGTGCCGAGGCCCGGGGCGGCCCCGTCGAGGGCGAACGGCGACGCGAGGACGATCATCGCGAGGCGGAATCCGAACACCTGGCGGCAGAGCGCCTGGAGGGCGTTGATCTGGATCGGCAGCGAGGGGACATGGGACGGTTCGCCGCCGATGCCGCCGGTGAGGGCGGCCGGTCGCAGGTTCATCGCGCTCGCCCCCTACCCGCCGAGGATGTCCGCGAAGTCGACCCCGGAGCCGTAGTAGAAGCTCAGAGCGATGAGGATCATGGTGGCGGGGAGCATCACCATGGTGACGACCAGGGTGGTCTTGGGGACGGCCTTGGCGGCGCTGCGGCGGGCGTTCTGGGCGTCGGTGCGGCGCATGTCGTTGGCGATCTGGATCAGTGTGTCGACGATCGGGGCGCCGAGTTCCTCGCCCTGCTGGAGGGCGGTCACGAACATCGAGACCTGCTCGGAGGCGTTGCGCCTGCGCAGTTGGTCGAAGGCCTCGCGGCGGCTGACGCCCATGTCCATCTGGCGGAGCGTGATGCGCAGCTCGTCGGCCCAGGGGCCGGAGTACTTCTCGGCGACGCGTTCCAGGGCCTGACGGAAACCCAGTCCGGCGGAGACGACGACGGCGAGGACGTCGAGGAAGTCGGGGAGGGTGCGCTCGATGTCGTCCCGGCGCCTGCGGATGGCGATCCGCAGGAGTACGTCGGTCCACGTCAGGCCGTACAGCAGGATGACGACGGCGACCACGGTCTGGCCCCGGGCCAGCATGGCGAGGGCGGCGAGCACGCCGAGGAAGCCGTAGACGGCGCGCCGGGCGGCGTAGCGGTCGACGGTCATGCCGCCGGGGTTGCCCGCCATGTCCAGCCGGCGGCGCAGGGCGTCGACCCGCTTCGGCCCCATCGCGCGCAGGACGGACGGGGCGTAGCGCATGCCGAGCCGGTCGACGCCCGAGCCGACGGCCGTGGTGCGGGTGGCGCCCACTTCGAGGGCGAGGGCGAGATCGCCGGGGAGTCTGGCGTCGGCGCGGTACATCCGGATGCCGTGGAAGATGCCGTACACGGAGAGGCCGATGACGGCGGCGTACAGGAGTCCCATGTGTCTTCCCTTCCTCAGACCCTGATCCGCGACAGGCGGCGGATGAGGAAGAAGCCGACGGCGTACAGGCCGAAGGCCAGGACGGAGCCGATCTGGCCGACGACCGATCCGGTCAT
Source organism: Streptomyces sp. SP18CS02 (assembly GCF_036322365.1). Taxonomy (NCBI): domain Bacteria; kingdom Bacillati; phylum Actinomycetota; class Actinomycetes; order Kitasatosporales; family Streptomycetaceae; genus Streptomyces; species Streptomyces sp. SP18CS02. The sequence goes on along the minus strand of NZ_JAQYXC010000295.1, from coordinate 312,835 downwards.
CTTGTCCAGCGCGCCAGGACTCATGCCGTTGATCATCAGCAGGAAGCCGAGGCCGAGCAGCGGCAGGGCGAAGGCGGTCACCTTGACCTGGGAGAGCAGGGTGGTGACCTCGCGACGGGTCTCCTTGCGCTCGTCGAGGGTTCCGGTGAGGTTGCGCAGGGAGCTGACGACCTGCCCGCCGGCCCGGTTGGACAGGACGAGGGTGGAGACGAGGACGACCAGTTCCCGCGAGGGGAGCCGGTCGGCGAGGTCGCCCAGGGCGTCGTCGAGGCTGTGCCCGACGGCGAGCTGGTCGGCCACCTTGCGCAGCTCCTCCCCGGCGGGGTCGTCGAGCTCCTCGGCGGCCATCGCGATCGCCGTGCGCAGGGCGAGTCCGGCCTGGGTGGCGTTGGCCAGGACACGGGTGAGCTCGGGCAGCTGGTTGATGAACGCCTCGGTGCGCTTCTGACGCTGCCAGTTGAGGAAGGCGTTGGCACCCCACAGACCGGCCAGCGCCCCCAGCACCCCGAAGAACGGGGCGAAGACCGCGCCGATGGTGAAGTACACGCCGAGCAGGGCGGTCACGGCGTACACGGTGTACTCGCCGGGGGTGAGGTCGAGGCCGGTCGCCGCGATCCTGCGCTCCATCCGGCGGCCCGGACCGGTCGCGCGCAGCCGCCGGTCGATCCGTACGAAGCGGCGCCGCCTGCCGTCGGGGTGCACCTGCCCCGTCTGGGTCATCCGCGCCACGAGGGCCTGCCGCTGGGCGTTGCCCGAGGCGTAGATGTGCAGGCCGACGATGCCCAGCACACAGGCGAGCAGGGTGACGCCGAGTGTCAGCAGCGGGAGATTGTCCATGTCAGTTCCACAGAGGCCGGGGGCGGTCGGGCGGTCGGGCGTTGCCGGGGACGGGGGCGGTCGGGCGTTGCCGGGGGCGGTCGGGCGGTCGGGCGGTCGGGGTCGGACGTCTGGCCGGGGGCAGGGGGCGGAGGTCAGGCGGGGGTTCCCCGCAGGGCCAGCTGCCCCTCCGTCTGGGCGACGCCGAAGGCCTGGGGGATCGCCTCGCCCTTCATGTGGAGGCGTTCGGCGACCCGGCGCGGCAGCGGGTAGTACGCGAAGTCGCCGTGGATCCGGCCGTCGGACGACATCGGCAGGGCGTGGAAACGGCAGACGGTGACGATCCGGTACTCCTCCCGGCCGTGCGAGTCGACGACGGCGATCTCCGTGATCCTGCGGGCTCCGTCGGCGTGCCGGGTGAGCTGGACGATGACGTCGACCGCGCTGTTGATCTGGTCCTTGATCGCCGCGAACGGGACCTCCACCTCCGACATGGAGCCGAGGGTCTGGAGGCGCATCAGGGCGTCCTCCGCGCTGTTGGCGTGGACGGTGGCCAGGGAGCCGTCGTGGCCGGTGGACATCGCCTGGAGCATGTCGAGGGTCTCGCCGCCTCGGACCTCGCCGACGATGATCCGGTCCGGCCGCATGCGCAGGGAGTTGCGGACCAGGTCGCGGATGGTGATCCGCCCCTTGCCCTCCACGTTGGCCGGGCGGGACTCCAGCGTGATGACGTGCGACTGCTGGAGCTGGAGCTCGGCGGAGTCCTCGATGGTGACGATGCGCTCGCCCTCGGGGATCAGCCCGGAGAGCGCGTTGAGCAGGGTCGTCTTGCCGGTGCCGGTGGCGCCGGAGACGATCACGTTGAACTTGGCGCGGACCAGTCCGGCCAGCAGCATCACCATGTGCTCGTCGAGCGAGCCGATGGACACCATCTCCTGGAGCGTGAACGCCCGGGGGAAGCGCCGGATGGTGAGGATGGGGCCGCTGAGGGAGAGCGGCGGGATGATGACGTTGACCCGCTCACCGGACGGCAGCCGGGCGTCGACCATCGGATTCGACTCGTCGACGCGGCGGTTGACGGTGGAGACGATGCGCTCGATGGTCTGCATCAGCTGCTCGGTGGAGGAGAAGCGCATCGGCAGCTGCTCCAGGCGGCCACGGCGCTCCACGAACACCTGTTCCGGTCCGTTCACCATGATTTCGCTGATGGAGGCGTCTTCCAGGAGGGGTTCCAGGATGCCGAGCCCCAGGGCCTCGTCGACGACGCGCCGGATGAGCTGCGAGCGTTCCATGGAGGAGAGGACCGGGCCCTCGCGGCTGATGATGTGGCCCAGGACCCGTTCCAGGCGGGCGCGGCGCTCGGCCGCGGCCAGAGCGGACATCTCCGCGAGGTCGATCTCCTCCAGCAGCTTGACCCGGTAGACGCCGACGAGGTGGTTCTCCTCACCCCTCCCGTCGGCCGGCTCGGGACTGCTGACGCGTGCCCGCAGACTCATCTGTTCTCCTCCCCATCGGTGGCGTCGGACGGTTGTCGGACGGTCGTCGTCGGTGGCCGGTCGGCGTCGGTTGCCGGGCTGTCGGCTGTCGGCTGTCGGCTGTCGGCTGTCGGCTGTCGGCGGCAGGTTGTCCGCTGTCGCCCGTCGGTGGCCGGTAGTCGGCCCGCTGCCGGCCGCCGCCCGCCGGTCGGCAGGCCGGTCAGTCGGCCGGGGTCGTCACGGGCATCGTGGTGGTCCTCTCCGCCGTGCCGAAGTCGAAGGCCGGCAGCAGCGCCGGAATCGGTACGCGCGCGGTCGCGCTGACCGCGTCGCCGCCGACCTGCGGGTCGACCTGCGCCCCGTCGGCCAGCCAGCCGCTCATGGCGTTCAGCCCGGCCGACTGTCCGTCGCCGCCCTGGGACGCCACCCGCGCCGCCGCCCGGGACGCCGTGCCCGCCTGCTGTACGGCGTACGCGACCAGGCCGAGCTGGATCGCCGCGAGGGCGACGAAGAGCAGCAGGGTGATCCAGCCGACGAACTCCACGGCCGACTGGCCGTCGTCCCTCCGTCGGACTCCCGACGCGCGCACGGTTCAGCCCTCCTTGGCGGCGGACGCGTGCCCGCGGACCGGGACGGGGATGTCGAAGCCGGGGAAGAGCACCGGTACGTTCAGTTCGACGTCGGCCGAGTACAGCTCGCCCGCCTCCCCGCAGGCGGCGCTGGCGGTCCAGGCCCCCGAAAGATGCTCCTGCGCCGCCGCCTGGCAGGCGCCCGCGCCGGACACCGCGCCGACCCGCGCGGCCACGTCCGCCGCGTTCCCGGCGAGCGAGTACGTGTAGCCGACCAGCGCGGCCTGCCACAGCAGGACGAGGGTGCCCAGGATGACCGGGACCATCCCGGTGAACTCCACCGCGGCCTGCCCCCGGTCATCCCGTGGGCACAGCCTCCCGTGACGTGCCTGTGCTGTCCCGTGGTCTTCCATGACGCAACGTGCCCCCTCGGTCCGGTGTCCGTCTCCGTGTGTCCGCTGTCCGCTGTCCGCTGTCCGCCGGCCGGTGTCCCCCGGCCGGCCCCCGTGCCCGCCGTCCCGGCGGCGTCCGCGACGTTCGGCCTATCCGCCCCGGCCGCGCCGCAGGCCCACCGAACCCCGGTCGCCGCGGAACCTGCCCTGTTTCTCCGCCCCCTCGGTCGCCTTCACCAGTCCCAGTTCCCCGGCCAGGCCCCACAGCGCCTGCTTGACGGTGGACCTGGCTTCCAGGTCCTGCATCCGGCCCGCGTCGACGACGGACTGGAGCTCCTTGAAGTTCGCGGGCACGGCGGTCCGTGAGACGCGCGTGCCGGTGATCTTCTCGATGAGCTGCGGCTGGATCTCCGTGTTACGGGTGTAGCGGTTGACCACCGACACCGTCTCCTCCGCCTTGCGGATCTGGAGCCGGTCCCAGAGCCTGACCATGCGCTTGGCGGCGCGGACGGCGACCACGTCCGGCGTCACCACGAGCAGCGTGGTGTCGGCCATCTCGATGGCGGCGGCGTTGGCCGTGGTCATCTGCGTACCGCAGTCGATGATCACCACCTCGTAGCGGTTGCGCAGGGCGCTGACGATCTGGCGCACCGACCGGTCGCTGACGTCCTCACCGCGCTCCCCCTCGCCCGGGGCCAGCAGCAGCCCGACGCCCGACTGGTGGGAGTAGAGGGCGTCCTGGAGCACCCGGGGCGATATGTCCTGGATGGTGGCCAGGTCCACGATGGAACGCCGGAACTGCACGTCCAGGTAGGAGGCGACGTCGCCGGACTGGAGGTCCAGGTCGGCGAGGGCGACGGTCATTCCGGAGGCGCGGGCGGCCAGGGCCAGCTGGACGGCGGTGACGGTCGTGCCGACGCCGCCCTTGGCACCGCTGACGGTGACGACGGTACCGCCCGGCCCGGTGAAGACGTCTCCGCCCGCGCCCAGGTGACGGCGTACCCCCACGGACCACCCGGCGGCCGACTGGACGCGCTGGGCGAGCTCCTCGTACGAGAGGGGCAGGCCCACCAGGCCGCGCGCACCGGAGTCCATCGCGGCCGAGTAGAGGCCCGGACCGGCGTCCGCGGTGACCAGGACGACGCCTACCGCGGGGAAGCGCAGGGCGACCTCCCGGATCAGTTCGAGGGCCGGCACGGGGCCGATCCGCTCGTGGACGAGCACGACCTCCGGGAGCTCGTCGAGCGATTCGGCGGCGAGCCGCGCGAGAGTGTCGATCAGGGAGGTGGAGTCGCCGACCGGGCCGGCCGGCTCCGCGTCGGGAAGCTGGCTGAGCAGGTGGGCGATGGATCGGGCGGCGTCGGGTTCCCCGACCGCCGGGAGGATGCGTGTGGTCATCCGGCCCTCACTTGTTCTTGTCTTCGTCGAGCGTGTAGCTGCCCTCACCGGGCCGGAGAACGGTGGGGCTGTTCTTGGGCAGCAGCGCGAGCCGTACGTGCTCGGCGAACGATTCGGCGTAGGCCACGCGCTGCGCGTCCGTGGTGCTGAGGGCGAAGGTGATCGGCACGGCCTCCCGGATGCCGATCCCCCGGTTGTCGTCCTTCTTCGGGTCCAGGGGGGTGAGCCGGCCCACGTCCAGGACGCGGGCGTTGGCGACGATGATCCGGGACTCGGCCACGGCTCCCTTCTCCCGGCCGTCGTCGTCGAAGGTGGCGAAGATGTTGACCAGGGAGCCGGTCGTGATCTTGCCGGCCACGCCGGTGGCGGCGTCGATCATGATGGCGATCTCCTGCTGGCCGCTCTCCAGGGCGGGCCGCTTGGCGACCATGTCCTCCTGGAGCAGCGACCCCCTCTTCAGGTCCGTCACCGCGATCTTGTCCTTGACGACCGACAGGTCCGTGACGGCGTTCTCCGAGAGCCAGCGCTCCGGCATGGTGATCCTCTCGAACTGGCCGGGCTGGAGCGCGGTGTACGCCGCCACGTCCGCCTTCACCCGGTACGCCTCCACTTCCGGCCCGACCTTGGAGTTCACGTCGCCGATCAACGTGATCACGCCCGCGACCGCGGCGAGGGCGCACAGGATCGAGAGGCACAGGAGAAGGACACCGCGGCGCTGACGTGAGTTCATGGGCGGGACAACCTCGTTGGGAGACGTGGGCCGGCGAGCGGGACGAGTGGTGCGGGCAGGGCCGGGCGAGCGCCGGGGAGCGCCACCGGTGGGACCCGGCGGCCGTTCACGACCCGTGGGGTGTCGGTGTTCCCCGGGTGAGGACACCTGGGCCGCGGGTCGGGTTCTCGGGGGGCACGAGGGGAGCCGAGCAGAATCCGCAACGGTCGCCTATCAGGTCGAGTCCGCACCAGGAGCAGTTCTCCCGGCGCACGGACGCGACCAGTTGGTAGAGGACCGACACGTCGGGGAGGTAGGCGGCGAACTCGATCATTTTCGGTGTACCCCACCACTTCGGTGAGTACGCCGGCAGCGCCGCCTCCTGGACGCCCTGCACCCGCCAGGCCGGGGCCAGCGTCCCGGTGACCCAGTCGGACGGCAGCTGGCCCTTCGCCACGACGAGCCGGGTGCCGAACGCGGGGCCCGTGAGCCGTTCGTCCGTGCCGATCCTGATCAGCTGGGGTTCGGGGGTGGCCAGGACGCCGAACTGCGAGCCGGGGACCCATGATTTCGCGTGGGACCTGAGCGTCACCGGTACGCGGTCGAGCCGGGTGACCGTGTTGAGCAGCGCGCCCGCGTAGATGTAGTGGGACAGCAGCCGGGCCGCCGAGGCGACGACGCCCGCGCTGAAGTCGCAGACCGATAACTGCCGTAGCTGGCGGACGAGTACGGAGACGCCCAGCGGCGGGAGGTCGAGCTTCAGCAGGGCGATGCGGTCGCTCTCCAGGACGGAGCGGACGGTGTGCAGCCGGCGCTCGTGCACGGGGGGCAGGGAGGCCGGGTAGAGCGCGACGACGTAGCCGTGCTGCTCGACCAGGACCTGCATGTCGGCGAGCGCGGCTTCCAGCGGCTGTGCGTCGGGGGCGTGCAGCAGGGCCGCCGTCGGTGTCTGGTGATCGGTCGGCGGCAGCACCAGATCAGCACTGGTGACGGCAATCGCGGTCGGCACGCTGGTTCCCCGTTCGGCTCCGGTCGCCGGAATCCCGGCGAACCGCAGATACCTGCTGCTGGCTACTCCTCCGCACTCACTCCTGCACCCGCACTTTAGCCACGTCTGCGGGGGCAGAGAACAGCTTTCGGAACCCCGCGCACGGAGCCGGCCGGACCAGTTCGCACCTAAAGGCGGACGAAGACGTCAGCAGTTAACTCCCGTTTCATGCCAGAGGTCTTGACAACTCGATTGGTCTGGACCAGTTTTGTCGCCCAACGGTGGCCACCGTCCGCATCACATCCCCGTAGCACCCCCCGACTCCCCCACCGGAGGCAGCAAGTGGACCGCATCACGCCCAAGGGCGTACGCAGACGCAGATGGCTCGGCGGGACCCTGGCGCTCGCCGTCGGGTCCGGGCTCGCGCTGGTCGGCGGGGCCGGCAGCGCACAGGCCGCCGACATCAACGTGGCGAAGAACGCGGGCTTCGAGTCCGGGCTCGCGAACTGGACGTGTTCCGCCGGCAGCGGGGCCACCGTCTCCTCCCCCGTGCACGGTGGCACCGCCGCGCTCAAGGCCACGCCGGGCGGCCAGGACAACGCCAGGTGCTCGCAGGTCGTGGCGGTGAAGCCCAACTCCTCGTACACGCTGAGCGCCTGGGTGCAGGGCGGCTACGCCTACCTCGGGGCCAGCGGCACCGGCACCACCGACGTGGCCACCTGGAGCCCCGGCTCCACGGGCTGGCAGCAGCTGACCACCCGCTTCACCACCGGTGCCACGACGACGTCGGTGACCGTCTACACCCACGGCTGGTACGGCCAGGCCGCCTACCACGCCGACGACGTCTCGGTCTTCGGTCCGGACGGGGGCGGTGGCGGCGACCCCGACCCGGTGGTCCCCGCGACGCCCGCCGGGCTCGCGACCGGCGCGGTGACCTCGTCGTCCGTGGCGCTGCACTGGAACGCGGTGCCGGGCGCCACCGGCTACAACGTCTACCGGGACGGTGCGAAGGTCCAGTCGGCGAGCGGCACCTCGGCCACCGTGACGGGGCTGGCGGCGAACACGTCGTACTCCTTCCAGGTGACGGCGGTCAACGCGGCCGGTGAATCGGCGAAGTCCGCGGCGGTCGGCGGCAGGACCGCCCCCGGCGGCAACAACCCGAACCCGGTGGTGCCCAAGCACGCGCTGACGGGCTACTGGCAGAACTTCAACAACGGGGCCGCCGTCCAGAAGTTGCGGGACGTGCAGGCGCAGTACGACATCATCGCGGTGTCGTTCGCCGACTCGACCACCACCGCCGGCGAGATCGTGTTCAACCTCGACCCGGCCGTCGGATACGCCTCGACCGCCGACTTCAAGGCCGACATCGCGGCCAAGAAGGCCGCCGGCAAGTCCGTGATCATCTCGGTGGGCGGCGAGAAGGGCAACGTCACCATCAACAGCGACGCGTCGGCGACCGCCTTCGCGAACAGCGCCTACGCCCTGATGCAGGAGTACGGCTTCAGCGGGGTCGACATCGACCTGGAGCACGGCATCAACTCGACGTACCTGACGAAGGCGCTGCGCCAGCTCTCGGCGAAGGCCGGTTCGTCCCTGGTGCTGACGATGGCTCCGCAGACGATCGACATGCAGTCCACGTCGACCGAGTACTTCAAGACGGCGCTGAACGTGAAGGACATCCTCACGGTCGTCAACATGCAGTACTACAACAGCGGCTCGATGCTCGGCTGCGACGGCAAGGTCTACTCGCAGGGCTCGGTGGACTTCCTGACCGCGCTGGCCTGCATCCAGCTGGAGGGCGGGCTCGACGCCTCCCAGGTCGGCCTCGGCGTCCCCGCCTCCACCCGCGGCGCGGGCAGCGGATACGTCGACCCGTCGATCGTGAGGAACGCCCTGGACTGCCTGACCCGGGGCACCGGCTGCGGGGCCTTCAAGCCCGCGAAGACGTACCCCGCGCTGCGCGGTGCGATGACCTGGTCCACGAACTGGGACGCGACCGCCGGGAACGCCTGGTCCAACGCGGTCGGACCGCACGTCCACAACCTGCCGTAGGGCGGGGGGTCACCACGAACACGGACCGCCCGTCGGCGTAGGAGGTACGCCGGCGGGCGGTCCGCCATGTGCAGGGAGGCCGGCAGGGCCGGGAACGGGACGGGGCCGTGACCGTGCCGTCCCCGCCCGCCCGCGGGCCCCGGGGACCGGCGGCCGCCCGCCCCGCTTCCCGAGGCGCCGCGACCGCGCCCTACCGGAGCAGGTCGCGCACCTGCTGGACGCACAGCACGACGAACAGCAGACCGGCGGCGCCCAGCATGCCGTTGCTCAGCCAGCTGTTGCGCCACTCGCGCGGAGTGCGGGAGGAGTTCAGCAACCAGATCAGCGTCAGCGCGAGGAACGGCATGAAGAACGCGCCGAGGACGCCGTACGCGATCACCAGCCCGAAGGGTTCGTCCAGCCAGAGCAGGCCCATGGGCGGGAAGGTCAGCCAGAGCATGTAGGCGCGGAAGGGCCATGAGCGCTCGCGGCGGCCCTCGGCCACCTCCTCGACCGCGTTCTCCGCGACGCCCTTGCGGCCGCGTACGATCCGCTCGGTGAAGTCCGCGAAGAGCAGGCTCACCCCGTGCCAGACGCCGACGAGGGCGGAGAACGAGGTGGCGCAGAAGCCGATGAGGAACAGCTTGGCCGTGAAGGCGCCGAAGCGGTCCTCCAGGATGCCGCCCAGTTCGAGCAGACCCTTGTCGCCGGAGGCGAGGGCGATGTGGGAGGCGTGCAGCAGCTCGGCGCCGATGATGAGCATGGCGACGACGAAGACACCGGTGGTCAGATAGGCGACCCGGTTGTCCAGGCGCATCATCTTCATCCAGGACGAGTCGGTCCAGCCCTTGGAGTTGATCCAGTAGCCGTACGCCGCCATGGTGATCGTGCCGCCGACACCGCCGATGAGGCCCAGGGTGTAGAAGAAGGAGCCGTCCGGCAGCACGGGCACCAGTCCGGCGAACGCGGCCGGCAGGTCGGGCACCACGCGGATGGCGACGTAGACGACGATCAGGAACTTGATCCCGATGAGGACCGTCATCAGCTTCTCGAACCGCGCGTAGCGGTTGAACCACACCAGGACGAGGCCGATGAGGCCCGCGGCGATCGCGAAGGTCTTCAGACCGCCGGGCATGCCGGGGAAGAGCGCGGCCAGGGGCAGCGCGGTGGACGACATCGCCGTGGCGCCGTAGAGGAAGCCCCAGATGACGACGTAGACGCCGAAGTAGACCGAGGTCCAGGGGCCCAGGCTGCGCCAGCCGTCGAACATGGTGCGTCCGGTGGCGAGGTGCCAGCGGCCGGTCGCCTCGGCGAGCGAGATCTTGACGAGGCAGCCGACGAGGGCCGCCCACAGGAGCGTGTAGCCGAACTTGCTGCCCGCGATGAGCGTCGCTACCAGGTCGCCCGCGCCGACGCCGGTCGCCGCGACGACGATTCCGGGCCCGATCTGGCGCCAACTCGCCTTGCGCAGAGCGGGTGCCGGGCCTGCCGCGCCGCTCCTCGCGGTGCCGGTGGTGCCGGTGGTGCCTGACACACTCGCGGTGCCCGCCGTGCCGGTGGTGCCTGACGCACTCGCGGTGCCCGCCGTGCCCGTGGTGCCCGAGGCACCTGGGCCGCCCGAGTCGCCCGGGCCGCCCGCCGTGTCCGTGGTGTCTGCCATCCCCGTTGCCTTCCCGCTCGCCCACTGATCACAACGTCACGTCACCAAAGCGGGTGCACGGTGATCGCGCAAGGGGCGCGGCAGGGCGGGTCGTGGCCCGAGTGGCCCTCTTGACGAGTCCATGCCATGGCCGCACCATGCGTCGCACGGGAAGCCCCCGTACCCCCCACCCAGGAGACAGCATGCGACTTCGCATACGCGGCAGAAGGTCCGCCACCCTCACGGCCCTGCTGGCGCTCGCCGTCGCGGTACCGCTCACCGCCACCGCGACCACCCCGAGCGCGCCCGCCGCCCCCGCCACCGCACCGGCCGCGGCCGGCGAGGAGGTCATCCGGCAGTACGAGATCCACGGCCCCGACACCGCCGCCGAACGGACCGCCCTCACCGCCACGGGCGCCTCCGTCGACGAGGCGGACGGCCACTCGGTCGTCGTCAGCGCCAACGCCGGACAGGCCGCCCGTCTGAGGGCGCTCGGCCACACCCTGAAGGCGCTGCCCGCGCCGCCCGACCGCACCGGCGGGCGGGCCGTGCGCCCGATGGACTTCCCCTCCGCCGACTCCCGCTACCACAACCACGCGGAGATGAACGCGGAGATCGACCAGCGGCTCCAGCAGTACCCGAACATCATGAGCAAGCGGGTCATCGGCAAGACGTACCAGGGCCGGGACATCATCGCCGTCAAGGTCAGCGACAACGTGGCCACCGACGAGAACGAGCCCGAGGTCCTCTTCACCCACCACCAGCACGCGCGCGAGCACCTCACCGTCGAGATGGCGCTGTACCTGCTGCGCGAACTGGGCGCGGGCTACGGCTCCGACACGCGGATCACCAACGCCGTCAACGGCCGCGAGCTGTGGATCGTGCCGGACCTCAACCCGGACGGCGGCGAGTACGACATCGCCTCCGGCTCCTACCGCAGCTGGCGCAAGAACCGGCAGCCCAACGCCGGCTCGTCGTACGTCGGCACCGACCTGAACCGCAACTGGAACTTCAAGTGGGGCTGCTGCGGCGGCTCCTCGGGTTCGACGAGCTCGGAGACCTACCGCGGCACGTCCGCCGAGTCCGCCCCCGAGGTGAAGGTCGTCGCCGACTTCGTACGCTCCCGGGTGGTCGGGGGCAAGCAGCAGATCAAGGCCGGCATCGACTTCCACACGTACAGCGAGCTGGTCCTCTGGCCGTACGGCTACACCAGCGCCGACACCGCGCCCGGCCTGACGCAGGACGACCGCGACGCCTTCGCCACCGTGGGCCGGAAGATGGCCGCCAGCAACGGCTACACCCCGGAGCAGTCGAGCGACCTCTACGTCACCGACGGGTCCATCGACGACTGGCTGTGGGGCAACCAGAAGATCTTCGGGTACACCTTCGAGATGTACCCCGGCAGCGCCGGCGGGGGCGGCTTCTACCCGCCCGACGAGGTGATCGAGCGCGAGACCAGCCGGAACCGCGACGCGGTGCTCCAGTTGATCGAGAACGCGGACTGCATGTACCGCTCGATCGGCAAGGAGCAGCAGTACTGCGCGTGAGCGGGCCGTCCGGCGCGTGACGCCGTGACGCCCCGGCCGCCGCGGCCCGGCCTTCGCCGCCGTGCCGCGGCGGTGCGTCACAGGGGGCCGAGCTCCGCGAGGAACATGCCGGTGGCCTGCACGAAGCCGCCGAGAGTGTCGGGCAGGACGAGCGCGTAGGCGAACGCGAGGACCGAGTTGACGGCGTGCCACCCCAGCACCTCGTTCTCCCTGCGCTTGCCGTCCCAGCCGCCCACGATGAGCACCACACCCTTGACGAAGTACGTCAGGGCGAAGACGGCCAGGGGGACGCAGAAGGTGTAGAGGAGCATCCAGAACACCGCCGGGTCCTGCCCGTACATCTCGCGGATGCTCACCCCGACGGCGAGGAACGGGACCACGGAGACGCCCAGGCCCGCGAGCGTCGACAGGAGACCGGCGGCGCCCTCCCGGCCGGGGCCCGCGACCGCCGCCGGGGTAGCGGCCGGCCCGGTGCCCGGTTCTTCGGGGACCTGCTCCCCGCCGGACCGGGATATCACCTCGCCGGGCACCACACCGGAGTCGTCCTGGACCATCTCGGTCGTCAGGCGCTGCAACGACGCCCGCAGATCGGCCAGTTCGGCGTCGGCGGTCGCCATGACGCGGTCGTAGTCGGCGAGCTCGGGGCCGCCCTGGAGGGCGGCCGGGGCCACGGCCGGGCCCGGGGCCGTTTCGCTCCGGTGGCGGAGCTCCTCCGCCTCCCTGCGGTACGCCTCCGCCGCCCGGCGCGCCTCGATGAGCAGCTGCTCGGCCCTCTCGCGGTCGTGTCTGGCCTCCTCCAGGCGGCTCTGGACCTGGATGAGCCGGAGTCCCGAGGCCTCCAGTTCCGCCTGGATCCCGGCGAGCGCTTCCGCCCGGCCGGCCTCGCGGGCCCGCTCCGCCTTGTCCTCCAGCGCCTCGCAGCGCTCCTGCAGCGAACCGACCGTGTGCATCAGCGCTTTGATGATCGCGTCAGCCTGGCCGCGGTACTGCTCCGCGTCGGCGCCCCGCGCCAGATGGAGATTGACCGTGTACTGGGTGATCCGCTGGTCTCGCTGCGACTGGTACACCTGGCCGTCGTCGGACGCCTCTCCCCGCATTCCAGCACTGTAGCCCTCCGGGCCGTCAACGCGCGTCCCGGAGGGCTCAGTTCACCGCCGGCGTTCCCCTACCCCACGAGCAGGCTCAGGACCGCCGCGACGGCGAAGCCGGCGAGCGAGAGGACCGACTCCAGGACCGTCCAGGACTTCAGGGTGTCCCGCTCGGAGATGCCGAAGTACTTGGCGACGATCCAGAACCCGCCGTCGTTGACGTGCGAGGCGAAGATCGATCCGGCCGAGATCGCCATGATGACCAGCGCCAGGAAGGCCTGCGAGTGGTCCCCGCCCTCGACCAGCGGCAGCACGATGCCGGCGGTCGTGACGATGGCGACCGTCGCCGACCCCTGGGCGACCCGCAGGACCAGCGAGATCAGGTAGGCCAGGACGATGACCGGCAGGCCCACGTCGTTGAAGGTGTCCGAGAGGGCCTGGGCGACGCCGCTCGCCTTGAGGACGGCGCCGAAGACGCCGCCCGCTCCGACGACGAGCAGGATGTTGCCGACCGGCTTGAGGGACGACGTGGAGACCGACTCCAGGGACTTGCGCGACCAGCCGCGCCGGATGCCCAGCAGGCAGTACGCCATCACGAGGGCGATCGTGAGGGCCACGAACGGGTTGCCGAAGAACTCGACGACCGAGCGGAGGGTGGACTCGTCGAGGGCGATGGAGGAGAACGTCGCGGCGAGGATGAGGACCAGCGGCGTGCCGATGATGGTGAGGACGGTCGCGAGGGAGACCGGGGACTCCTGGGGCGCGCGGCCCGCGGCGGACTGCTCGGCCGCGACCGCGGCCTTCGCGTCCTCGGCCGCCTCCAGCATGTCCTGGGGGACCGCTACGAAGATCCGCTTCCCGATCCAGGCGGCGTAGGCCCAGGCGGCGAGGACCGCCGGGAGGCCCACGACGACGCCCATCAGGATGACCCAGCCGAGCGAGACGTGGAGGAGTCCGGCGGCGGCGACCGGGCCGGGGTGGGGCGGCAGGAACGCGTGGGTCATCGACAGGCCGGCCAGCAGTGGCATCGCGTACAGCAGGACCGATTTGCCGGAGCGCTTGGCGGCGGCGTACACGATCGGCGCGAGCACGAAGATGCCGACGTCGAAGAAGACCGGGATGCCGAAGATCAGGCCGGTCAGGCCCATGGCGAGCGGGGCCCGCTTCTCCCCGAAGAGGCCCAGCAGGCGCGAGCTGAGCACTTCGGCGCCGCCCGACACCTCAAGGATCGCGCCGAGCATGGTGCCGAGGCCGATGATGATCGCGACATGGCCGAGGATGCCGCCCATGCCGGTCTCGATGACGGAGGTGGCGGCGGACTTCTGCACCGTGCCGAAGAGCTCGGTCACGGACAGGCCGGCCGCGAGGCCGACGGCTATGGAGACGGCGAGCAGGGCGACGAACGGCTGGAGCCTGACCTTGATGATCAGGAAGAGCAGCAGGGCGATGCCGAGGGCGGCGACGGTGAGCAGCCCGGCGGTGCCGTCGACGAGGAGGAGCAGCCCTCCGGTGTGGGGTGGCGCTTCGACGGGCGGTGACGCGGCGGCGAGGAGCATGGCAGGGGAGCCTCTGTTTCGCGGGGCGGGGGTTTTCGGGTGTGGCGGAGCGCGGCACGGCGCTCCGGGGGTGAGCGCCGTGCCGTGGGGAAGCGGCTGGTGCAGGGGAATCAGCCCAGGACCGCCAGCGCGTCGATCTCGATGAGCAGCCCGGCGGGGAGGCCGACGTAGACCGTCGTACGGGCCGAGGCCGGGGCCTTCAGGCCCTGCTCCTCGAAGTACTGGTTGTAGATCTCGTTCATCTCGGCGAAGTGCGCGGTGTCCGTGAGGTAGACGCGCATCATCATCACGTCGTCCCAGGTCGCGCCGCCCTCTTCGAGGATCGCCTTGACGTTGGCGAAGGTCTGGAGGGTCTGCTCGCGCAGGGTCGGGCCGGCCGGGGTGGGGGCCTGGCCCTCGACCGCGGGCAGGAAGCCGACCTGGCCGGCGACCTGGAGGATGTTGCCCTTCCTGACGCCGTGGGAGAACCTGGCGGGCGGGGTGGTGTGGGTGGCGGGGGTGAGTGCGGTCTTCTCGGTCATGCGATGTCCTTCGGGCCCTTCGTGGGTGTTCCTGAGTACTCCCGGCTGATGGCGTCGGCGGTGCGGCGCACCAGCGGGAGGAGGGTGAGGAGTTCCTCGGCGGTGACGACGACGTTCGGCGCGGACACCGACATGGCGGCGACGACCCTGCCGTCCGCGCCGCGGATGGGGGCCGCGACGCAGTTGATGGACTCCTCGTGGCCGCCGAGATCGGTGGCCCAGCCCTGTTCGCGTACGGTCGCCAGCTCCTTGAGGAAGGCGGCGGCGTTCGGGATCGAACGGGACGTGTACATGGGGAAGTCGAGCTTGGCGGCGAGTGCGCGGCGCTCGGGTTCGGCGAGGTCGGCGAGGAGCAGTTTCGCGACCGCGGCGACGGTGATCGCGACGGGCTTGCCGATGCGCGAGTACATCCGTACGGGGTAGCGGCTCTCGACCTTGTCGATGTAGAGGACCTCGCCCTCCTCGTGGACGGCGAGGTGGACCGTGTGGCCGATCTGCTCGTTGAGCCGGGCGAGGTGGGGGTGGGCGATCTCGCGGATGTCGAGGTTCTCGACGGCTTCCTGGGCGAGCGCGAAGAGGCGCGCGCCGAGGCGGTAGCGCTGGTCCTGCTGGCGGTAGACGAGTCCGTGCTCGTGCAGGGTGCGCAGCAGGCGCAGGGCGGTGGACTTGTGGACGCCGAGCCGGTCGGCGACCTGTCCGAGGTCGGCGGGACCCTGGGCGAGCAGCGGCAGGATGCTCAGCGCACGGTCGACGGTCTGGCTCATGGCGTACGTACCTCCTCGGTGGCGTCCACGGCCGCGGTCCAGCCGGGGCCGAGGTGCAGTTTCCCCCAGGCCGGGTCGTCGAGGCCCGCGAGCCGGTCGGCGTGGGCGCGGACGGGTGGGGTGCCGAGGTCTCCGGGGACGGTGAGCGCGGCGGCGGCCATGAGGTGCCCGTGCCGGATCCGGTGGCGGACGTCCAGCCCGCGCAGGGTCGCGGAGAGGAATCCGGCGGCGAACGCGTCACCGGCGCCGACGGGTGCCACGACGTCCACCCGGGGCGCGGGGACCGCGGTGACGGTGTCGGTGGCGGTGGTGGTGTCCGTGGCGCCACCGGTCCCGGGGCCCGCGGGGGCGGCCGGACCGGCGTGGCGGGCGTACACCGTGGCGCCCGCGGCGCCCTGCTTGACCACGAGCACCTCCGGTTCGGGGAGCGCCGCCCGGATCGCGGCCGCGCCGCGCAGCCCCCAGGCGTCCTCGGCCTCGTCCTCGCCCACGAACACCAGGTCGGCGCCGCGGGCCAGGTCGAGCAGCACCCCGGCGCCGGACGCGTCGCGCCACAGCCCCGGCCGGTGGTTGACGTCGAAGGACAGCAGCGGGCGCCCGGGGCGCGGGGTGGTGAGGTCGCGCATCAGGGCGAGGCAGTCGGCGGAGAGCGCGGCGGTGATGCCGGACAGGTGCAGGAACCGGCCGGCCAGCAGGGCGTCGTACGGGACGGTCCGCGGCGACATCGCGGAGGCGGCGGATCCGGCCCGGTAGTAGACCACCTCGTGGGCGTCGGCGGCGCGGTCGGTGGCCGTGCGGAAGTAGACGCCGGTGGGGCGGTGCGGGTCGCGCCGGACAGCGCCGGTGTCCACCCCGTACGCGGTGATGGCCTCGATCAGGTGGTCGCCGAAGCCGTCGGCGCCGACGCGTCCGACCCACCGGGCCCGGTGGCCGGCGGCGGCGAGCGCGCAGGCGACATTGGACTCGGCGCCCCCGATGCCGCGGGTGAAGGACGGGACGTCGGCGAGGCGGCCCGCCCGGGAGGGCAGGAAGGTGACCATGGACTCGCCGAGACAGACGACGTCCACGACGTCGGGTTCGGCCGCGGTACCGGTCACGCTGGGGCTCCTCACTGGCTCTCCCGGATCCATTGACCCGGCGCTGCGCCGGATGTTAGACAGCAGTGAGCGATATACGCAATGGGTGTTGCATATGGTGCAACACCAGAAACGGAGGAGGCGCGATGGCCGCCGATCACCTCAAGGACGAGCGTGTCGACCACCGCTTCAAGGGGCTCCCGGCGGACGCCGAGGGGCTGACCGTGGGCGAGCTGGCGGCACAGCGCCGCTCCCTCTTCACCGGCGGCTTCACGACCCCGGTGCTCGCCCTCTCCGCCGAGTCGCTGGAGCACAACCTGGCGCTCCTGGAGACGTACTCCGAGCGGCACGGCCTCGCGTTCGCCCCGCACGGCAAGACCTCCATGGCACCGCAGCTGTTCGCGCGCCAGCTGGAGTACGGCGCGTGGGGCATCACGGCCGCCGTCCCCCACCAGGCGCGCGTGTACCGCGCGTTCGGCGTGCGGCGGATCTTCCTCGCCAACGAACTGGTGGACGCCGCGGCCCTGCGGTGGGTCGCCGGCCAGCTCGCCGCCGACCCGGACTTCCGCTTCGTCTGCTACGTCGACTCCGTGCGGGGCGTCGAGCTGATGGACCAGGCCCTGGAGGGCTCTTCCCGCCCCGTCGAGGTCGTCGTCGAGCTGGGAGCGGGCGAGGGCGCGCGCACCGGGGCGCGCACGGAGGCGGACTGCGCCGCCGTCGCGGACGCGGTGGCCGCCACCCGCACCCTGCGGCTGGTGGGCGTCGCGGGATACGAGGGCGAGGTGCCGAAGGCCACGCCGGACTCCGTCCGGGCCTGGCTGCGCCGGCTGACCGCGCTGGCTGCCGAGTTCGACAAGGCGGGCCGCTTCCCCCCGGACCTGGACGAGATCGTGGTGAGCGCGGGCGGCAGCGCCTGGTTCGACAGTGTGGCCGAGGTCTTCGCGGAACTGCCGGCGCTCTCCCGGCCGGTGCTGAAGCTGCTGCGCTCGGGCGCCTACGTCTCGCACGACGACGGCCACTACCGTGACCTGACCCCCTTCAACCGGGTCCCGGAGGAGGGCGCGCTGCGGCCCGCGTTCCGGCTGTGGGCCCAGGTGGTGTCCCGCCCGACGCGGGAGCAGGCGTTCTTCAACGCCGGCAAGCGGGACGCGGCCTACGACCTGCACCTGCCGGTGGCCCAGGTCGTCCGCTCGGCGCGGGACGGCTCGGTCCGCCCGGCGACGGGGATCGGCGTGACCGGGCTGTCGGACCAGCACGGCTGGCTGCGCACGACCGAGGAGGCCGAGCTGGAGGTCGGCGACTGGGTGGGCCTGGGTCTGTCGCACCCGTGCACGATCTTCGACAAGTGGCCGCTGATCCCGCTGGTCGAGGCCGACGGCACGGTGACCGACTACATCCGCACCTTCTTCTAGGAGCCGGCGACATGGACCTCGTCATCCGCGACGTACGGGTCGTCGACGGCACCGGCGGCGACTCCTACCGGGCCGACGTCGGCCTCACCGGCGGCCGGATCACCGGCATACGCCGTGAGGGCGAGCCCGCGCTCACGGGCAGGCGCGTCCTGGACGCGCACGGGCTCGCGCTCTCCCCCGGCTTCATCGACATGCACGCCCACAGCGACCTCGCCCTGCTGCGCGACCCCGCGCACGAGGCGGAGGCCGCGCAGGGCGTCACCCTCGAAGTCCTGGGCCAGGACGGTCTGTCGTACGCGCCGGCCGACGACCGCACCCTCGCCGAGGTCCGCAGGACCATCAGCGGCTGGAACGGCGGGGCGCCCGGGGACGGCTCCGTCGACTTCGACTGGCGGACCGTGGGCGAGTACCTCGACCGCCTCGACCGGAACTTCGGCGGCCAGGGCATCGCCGTCAACGCCGCGTACCTGATCCCCCAGGGGACGGTACGGATGTACGCGGTCGGCTGGGAGGACCGCCCGGCGGGGGACGCCGAACTCGCCCACATGAAGCGGCTGGTCGCCCAGGGCCTGGAGGAGGGCGCGGTCGGCATGTCGTCGGGCCTCACCTACACGCCCGGCATGTACGCGAGCGGCTCGGAGCTCACCGAGCTGTGCCGGGTCGTCGCCCGGTACGGCGGCTACTACTGCCCGCACCACCGCTCCTACGGCGCCGGCGCCCTCCAGGCGTACGAGGAGATGGTGACCCTCACGCACGAGGCGGGCTGCGCCCTGCACCTGGCGCACGCCACCATGAACTTCGGCGTGAACAAGGGCAGGGCCCCCGAGCTGCTGACGCTGCTCGACAAGGCGCTGGCCGACGGCGCCGACATCACCCTCGACACCTACCCCTACACCCCCGGCTGCACCACGCTCGTCGCGATGCTGCCGAGCTGGGCGAACGAGGGCGGGCCCGAGGCGGTCCTGGCCCGGCTCCAGGACGACGCCACGGCGGAGCGCATCCGCCACCACCTGGAGGTGACCGGCTCCGACGGCTGCCACGGCGTGCCCATCGAGTGGGACACCATCGAGATCTCCGGTGTCGGCGCCCCGGAACTGGCCGCCCATGTCGGCCGGACCGTCCAGGAGTCCGCGCGGCTGCGCGGCGAGGCCCCCTGGGCGACCGCCCGCAGGCTGCTGATCGAGGACCGGCTGGGCTCCACGATCCTCCAGCACGTGGGCCATGAGGAGAACGTCCGGGCGATCATGCGCCACCGGGTGCACACCGGCGGCTCCGACGGCATCCTCCAGGGCGCCAAGCCGCACCCCCGCGCGTACGGCACCTTCCCGCACTACCTCGGACGGTACGCGCGGGAACTGGGCGTGCTCTCGCTGGAGGAGACGGTCGCGCACCTCACCGGCCGGCCGGCCGCGCGGCTGCGGTTGCCCGACCGGGGCCTGGTCCGCGAGGGCTACCGCGCCGACCTGGTGCTCTTCGATCCGCTGACGGTGGCGGCGGGCTCCACCTTCGAGGCGCCCCGCACCCTGCCGACCGGCATCCCGCACGTGCTGATCGACGGCCGCTTCGTCATCGAGGACGGCCGGCGCACGGACGTCCTGGCGGGCCGGTCGGTGCGCCGGACGCCTACCGGCTGAGCGGCCCGGGCCCGCTGAAGGGCTCCGCGGCTCCTTCCGCGGCCGGTTCCCGCCGCTCGCGGCGGGGGCCGGGCACAGGGGCCCGCGGCGGGAACGCGGCCGCCCCGCGGCGCATGAGCAGGGCGCCCGCCAGACCGGCGAGGCCCGCGAGGACGAAGCCGTACGCCGGGGTGTGGCCCGAGGGCTGGGTCTCGTACACCAGAGCGGCGCACAGCACCGTCACGATCCGCCCGGCGCGGCCGTCCCGGTCCGTGGCGGCGATCACCACCGTGCCCCACAGCAGGTACCAGGGCTGCACCATCGGCGAGAGCGCGACCAGCGCCAGCAGGCCCAGGCCCAGCGCGTGCACCGGCTCCGTGCGCGAGCGCACCGCCCGCCACGCCAGGTACCCGATGAGCGCGAGGGCCGCTGCCAGGCCCAGGTTCTGGACGGCGCTCTTGACCGGGGCCGGGTCGGCGCCCAGGAGGAGCCGCAGCAGCTCGCCGAGCGCCAGGCCCACGTCGCTGGTGACGGAGAGCGCGGTGTGGATGGTGCCCGCGACGCTCTGGGTCCCCAGCCAGCCGAAGCCGGT
The DNA here is from genome assembly GCF_036322365.1 of Streptomyces sp. SP18CS02. Taxonomy (NCBI): domain Bacteria; kingdom Bacillati; phylum Actinomycetota; class Actinomycetes; order Kitasatosporales; family Streptomycetaceae; genus Streptomyces; species Streptomyces sp. SP18CS02. Next base: position 292,649 of record NZ_JAQYXC010000295.1, on the reverse strand, counting down.
CCCGCCCGCCACCGTCGCCACCACGGCGACCGCGCCGGCCACCAGGCCCGGGCCGAACAGCCCCTTGGCGACGCGCCGCACGAGCGGGCCGTCGGCCGCGCGGCCGACCAGCACACCGATGAAGAGGAGCGCCAGGGCGGCGGGCGATTTGATCATCATGGCGAGGCCGACGAGGGCGCTCCCCGCCAGCCATCGCCCCCGCACCGCCCACACCACGCCCGCCAGCATCAGCCCGGCCATGAGGCCGTCGTTGTGCATGCCGCCGACGACGTGCGTCAGCAGCAGCGGATTGAGCGCGGCCAGCCACAGGGCGCCCGGCTCGCTCCGCCCGCCGTGGCGCGCCAGGTGACGTACCGCCCAGACGATCAGGACGACCGCGGCCACGGCGATCAGCCGCATCCCGATCACGGCGGGCACGATCCGCCCGCCCGTCACCCAGGTCACCGCCTGCGCCAGGACGAGGAAGACCGGCCCGTACGGCGCCGGGGTGTCGCGCCAGTGGCCGCCGACGCTCGCCGCGGCGTCGGCGCCGATGCCCTGGGGGTCCAGCACCGAGGGCCCCGCGCTGTAGACGTCGTGGCCTTCGAGGACCATCGCCCCCTGCGCGATGTAGCTGTAGACGTCCGCGCTGTACAGGGGCGGGGCCAGCAGCAGCGGGCCGGCCCACCAGCCGAGCGTGACGAGGGTGTCGCGCACGCCGGTGCGGGCGCCCTCGGCGATCAGCCGGCCGTACCGCCACCAGGCGACGACCAGGAGCGTCAGCCCGGCGTAGGCGAGCACGGCCGCCGCGACGGTCGCCGCGGACCCGTGGGGGACCCAGATCCCCCACGGGTCGCGGGCGGGCAGCGTGCCGGCGGCCCAGCCGCCCGCCGCCACCGCGACCGATCCGGCCGCACCCAGCCGGCGGTACCCGTCGACACTCGAAGACCACATGACGCGCCAACCTATCGGGCGCGCCCCGCGGGTTCCGAAACGGCCGGCTACGGCTTGGGCAGCGCGCAGCCCGCCCGGTTCAGGTCGATCTTGTTGCCGGGTCCCACGCACGGGACGAGGGTGTATGTCTGCTGGGCGTAGTTGATGCCCTGCCGTACGGTCACGGTGCCGTTGGCGTCGACCTCGCAGGGGTTGTTCAGCGTGCAGCGCTGGCCGTCCTCGTTGCCCGTGTTGTTGACGGCGACGACCTTGCCGGTCAGATCGTCGATCACGGGCGAGCCGGAGGTGCCTCCGATGGTGTCGCAGGCGGCGGTGTAGCGGACCGAGTCCTTGAAGGTCCAGTCGCCCTCCTTCAGGCGGTACGCGAAGCCGTCGACGTTGCAGCCGTAGATCCGCTTCCAGTAGCCGGACACCACCTTGATGGCGCGGCCCTGCGCGGGACGGACGGTGTCCAGGTCCAGGGCCTTGATGTTGTAGCGGCTCTGGATCTGCGCGTAGGTGCTGGTCAGCTCGTACAGCGAGACGTCCGTGTCGGTCATCGTCGCGTACGCGATCCTGGCCGCGCGCAGGGTCGCGACCTTGGTGCCCGCGGAGTTCAGGAGGCCGAAGGTCCGGGTGGAGGCCCGGCCGACGACGACCTGGCCCGCGGCGGGCATGCCGGTCTCCAGGCAGTGGCCGTTGGAGAGCACGAGGGCGGGGTCCTCGGGCCGGGAGTCCGGTACGCGCACGACGGAGCCGGAACAGTTGCTGAGCGCGACTGTCCCGGCGAAGTCGACGGCCTTGACCGCGGGCGCCTCGGTGCTTCCCGGAGCGGCGGCGGCCGCGGGGGCGGCCCCCGCCCCGAGAAGGGCGAGGGCGAGCAGCGCGCCGGCGAGAGGCTTTCTCATGTGGGGGGTCCCCTCTTGCGACTGATGTGGCCGAAGGAGCTCGGCTTTGTCATGCGCATTGTTAGGGGCCCGGAGAGGTGCGACAAGAGATCCTTTTCGGCCGCGCGGACGCCCGCCCATTCGTCCGGGAACGCGGCGTTCAGTCCTTCCGGAGGACCTGCGCGAAGCCGGCGTTGACAGCCAGCAGCCCGCCGTCGACCCGCAGGGTCGTCCCGGTGATCCAGGCGGCGTCCGAGGACGCCAGGAACGCGACCGCCGCCGCGATGTCCGCCGGTTCACCCACCCGGCCCAACGGGTAGACACGTTCGGCGAGCGCGGCCAGCTCGCGCTCCCGGCCCGCCCAGTTGCCGGTGCGGACCGTGCCGGGGTTGACCTGGTTGACCCGCACGCCCCGGGCGGCGGCGTCGCCCGCCAGGGTGCGGGTGAGGGAGGCGAGCCCCGCCTTGGCCGCGCTGTAGGCGTGGTTGCCGAAGTCCTGCTCGCCGTTGACCGAGCCGATGTTGACGATCGCGCCCCGTCCCGACGCGGCGAGGTGGGGCAGCGCGGCCCGGGCGCAGCGGAAGGCCCCGCCCAGGGTGATGTCCAGATCCCGCCCCCAGTTCTCGTCGGGCTCGTCCTCGAAGCGCGCGGCGTCGGGGCTGCACGAGAAAGCGTTGTTGACCAGGACGTCGAGCCGGCCGAAGGCCGCGACGGCGTGGGCGACGGCCGCCTCGACGGCCGTGCGGTCGCCCACGTCGCACCCGAACGCCACGGCTCCCGGGATGGTGGCGGCCGTCCGCACGGCGTGCTCCTCGTCGATGTCCGCGATCAGCACGCGGGCGCCTTCGGCGGTGAGCCTGCGGGCGGTGGCCTCGCCGATGCCACGGGCCGCCCCCGTGATCAGTACGCCGTGGCCGTCGAAGCGCTGCAGTGGATTCATCGGGCGATCATGACCCCGCCCCCGGGGCCGGCACCAGGGTCCCGCGGCCGGTCCGCGCCCCGCCGGCAACCGCGCCCGTCCGGCCCGCGCGCCCCCCGCCGGCGGGCGAAGTGGCACAAAACACGAGGCGCCCCGCGAAGCGCCGCCGTAAGCTCGCGCTATGCAGGTGATCCAGTCCACGAAGCTCGCCAACGTCTGTTACGAAATCCGGGGCCCGGTGCTCGAGGAGGCGATGCGGCTGGAGGCTGCCGGTCACCGCATCCTCAAACTCAACACCGGCAACCCGGCCGCGTTCGGGTTCGAGTGTCCGCCCGCGATCCTGGAGGACATCCTCCGCAACCTCGGCGAGTCCCATGGTTACGGGGACGCCAAGGGCCTGCTGTCGGCACGGCGCGCGGTGATGAGCCACTACGAGACCAAGGGCATCCCGCTCTCCGTCGAGGACATCTATCTGGGCAACGGCGTCTCCGAGCTGATCCAGATGTCGATGCAGGCCCTCCTCGACGACGGCGACGAGGTGCTCGTACCGGCGCCGGACTACCCGCTGTGGACGGCCTCGGTCTCCCTCGCCGGCGGTACGGCGGTGCACTACCGCTGCGACGAGCAGGCCGACTGGATGCCGGACCTGGCCGACATCGAGCGCAGGATCACCGACCGGACCAAGGCCATCGTCATCATCAACCCGAACAACCCGACGGGTGCGGTGTACGACGACGAGATGCTCCGCGACCTCACCGAGATCGCCCGCCGGCACAACCTGGTCGTCTGCTCGGACGAGATCTACGACAAGATCCTCTACGACGGCGCGACCCATACCCCCACCGCGGCCATCGCCCCCGATCTGCTCGTCCTGACGTTCAACGGGATGTCGAAGAACTACCGCGTGGCGGGCTACCGCAGCGGCTGGCTGGCGGTCTGCGGCCCGAAGGCGCACGCCACCTCGTACATCGAGGGCCTGACGATCCTGGCCAACATGCGACTGTGCGCCAACATGCCGGCCCAGCACGCCATCGCCGCCGCACTGCAGGGACGGCAGTCGATAGAGGCGCTGGTCCAGCCGGGCGGGCGGCTGCTGGAGCAGCGGGACGCGGCGTACGACCTGCTGGTGCAGATCCCGGGCGTGACGTGCGTGAAGCCGAAGGGCGCCCTGTACCTGTTCCCCCGGCTCGACCCGAACGTCTACAAGGTCAAGGACGACCGGCAGATGGTCCTTGACCTGCTGCGGAGCGAGAAGATCATGGTCGTGCACGGGACGGGCTTCAACTGGCACGAGCCCGACCACTTCCGCATCGTGACGCTGCCGAACGCGGCGGACCTCACGGACGCGGTGACCCGGATCGGCAACTTCCTGGACGGCTACAGCCAGCCCTGAGCCGCCCCGCCCCCGCCCCCTCGAAGCCGCTTCTTCGGCCCGAGTCAACTTTAGACTGGATCCAATGTAAGATGGTCTCCTGAACCAGGGCAGGAGGCCATCCCATGTACGAACCGATCCGCACCAAGTCGGTCCACCGGGTGGCCGACGAGCAGGCTCCCTACCCGCACCGCTCCCGCGAGGAGGAGCTGGACATCCAGCTCGCCGGCCACCTCGCCGCGCTGCTCGCCGTCACCGACGAGCTCGGGGACGACGCGGCGGCGGACCGCATCGCCCAGCAGGTCGCCCGGCTGCGCGGCGCCCCGCCCGCCCGGCACGCCGGGCTGACCGGCGCCGGTCCGTCCGCCCTGCACCGGCGCGCCCACGCCCTCGCGGGCCGCGCGCTGGTGGTCGCCGCCTCCCGGGCCGACACCGCCGCCGCCATCCTCGCCGCCGAGCGGATGGACGCCCACACCGCCGCCCTGGCCGTCTTCCGGCCGGTCGGCGCCCTCTGACGGGCCCCGGTCCGCGACGCTCCGGGCGCGCGGACCGGGTGCCACCCACCCCCTCATCGCCTTCGGGCCCCCACGGGCCTCCGCGACCCCCGCCGCACCGGCGGCACCGGCCCGGGCGCTCCACCGCACCCCCACCGCACCCCTTGCACCCCCGCGGCCCCACCGGACACGAACGGTGAAGACCCCCGGAGCGACGTCGATGCCGCTCCGGGGGTCGTCCCACCACGGCCGGCCGGGATGACTCACAGGTCAGGGCGGGTCGTGCTGACCGGCCGCGGGTCCTTGGGGCGGAGGGTCAGCCCAGTCGGGAGACCAGCGCGCGGTACTCGTCCCACAGCTCCTGGGGCGTGTGGTCGCCGAAGGTGTTGAGGTGGTCGGGGACGAGAGCGGCCTCTTCGCGCCACACGTCACGGTCGACCTTGAGGAGGAACTCCAGGTCCTCGGCCGGCAGGTCCAGGCCGTCGGTGTCGAGGGACTCGGCGGTCGGCAGGATGCCGATCGGCGTCTCGACGCCCTCGGCCCTGCCCTCCAGCCGCTCCACGATCCACTTCAGGACGCGGCTGTTCTCACCGAAGCCGGGCCACACGAACTTGCCCGCGTCGTTCTTGCGGAACCAGTTGACGTAGTAGATCTTCGGCAGCTTCGCCTGGTCGGCCTGGGCACCGACCTTGATCCAGTGCGCCATGTAGTCGCCCATGTTGTAGCCGCAGAACGGCAGCATGGCGAACGGGTCGCGGCGCAGCTCGCCGACCTTGCCCTCGGCGGCGGCGGTCTTCTCGGAGGCGACGTTCGCACCCAGGAAGACGCCGTGCTGCCAGTCGAAGGACTCGGTGACCAGCGGGACGGCCGAGGCGCGGCGGCCGCCGAAGAGGATCGCCGAGATCGGCACGCCCTTGGGGTCCTCCCACTCGGGCGCGGCGATCGGGCACTGCGAGGCCGGGACGGTGAAGCGGGCGTTGGGGTGGGCGGCCGGGGTCCCGGACTCCGGCGTCCAGTCGTTGCCCTTCCAGTCCGTGAGGTGCCCGGGCAGCTCTTCGGTCATGCCCTCCCACCAGACGTCGTTGTCGTCGGTGAGCGCGACGTTGGTGAAGACGGCGTTGCCCCAGAGGGTCTTCATGGCGTTGGCGTTGGTGTGCTCGCCGGTGCCGGGCGCGACGCCGAAGAAGCCGGCCTCGGGGTTGATCGCGTACAGGCGGCCGTCCTCGCCGAACCGCATCCAGGCGATGTCGTCGCCGATGGTCTCGACGGTCCAGCCGGAGATCGTGGGCTCCAGCATGGCGAGGTTGGTCTTGCCGCAGGCGGACGGGAACGCCGCGGCGACGTACTTCGACTCGCCCTGCGGCGGGGTCAGCTTGAGGATCAGCATGTGCTCGGCGAGCCAGCCCTCGTCGCGCGCCATGACGGAGGCGATGCGCAGGGCGTAGCACTTCTTGCCGAGCAGGGCGTTGCCGCCGTAGCCCGAACCGTAGGACCAGATCTCGCGCGACTCGGGGAAGTGCGAGATGTACTTGGTGGTGTTGCACGGCCACGGCACGTCGGCCTCGCCCTCGGCGAGCGGCGCGCCCAGGGTGTGGACGGCCTTGACGAAGAAGCCGTCGTCGCCGAGCTCGTCGAGGACCGGCCGGCCCATGCGGGTCATGGTGCGCATGGAGACGGCGACGTACGCGGAGTCGGTGATCTCGACGCCGATCGCGGAGAGCGGCGAGCCGAGCGGGCCCATGCAGAAGGGCACGACGTACATCGTGCGGCCCTTCATCGACCCGCGGAAGATGCCCTTCTCACCGGCGAAGACCTCCCGCATCTCGGCGGGGGCCTTCCAGTGGTTGGTCGGGCCCGCGTCCTCCTCCTTCTCGGAGCAGATGTAGGTGCGGTCCTCGACCCGCGCCACGTCCGAGGGGTCGGAGGCGGCGTAGTAGGAGTTCGGGCGCTTGACCGGGTCGAGCTTCTTGAACGTCCCCTTGGCGACGAGCTCCTCGCACAGGCGCTCGTACTCGGCCTCGGAACCGTCACACCAGACAACCCTGTCCGGCTGGGTGATGGCTGCGATCTCGTCCACCCAGGAGATCAGCTCCTGGTGACGGGTGGGGACGGTGGTGGGAGCCGCGTTGTCGCGCGCCACGATTGCTCCTTGTTGAGGGGTTTGTTGTTGTCTGCCCCGTGGGGGCTGCGACCCGGATGCTTCGTAGCCGCTCATCCGGTGCCGACCTCACTCATCTGATCATCCGTGGCCTTTGCCCATATGTCCAGGGGGCCTCTCACGTGAGCATTGCCACTCATCTCCGGAGATTACGGAGCCGTAGGTAGCATTCCGCCATGACGTCAGCCGCGCCCGAAGTGACCGAGATCGACCCTCCGCCGGTGAAACCGAAACTGCGGGGATGGCTGCACGCGGGCATGTTCCCGGCGGTGCTCATAGCGGGCATCGTGCTGACCGCGCTCGCCGACTCGACGCGCGGCCGGATCGCCTGCGGCATCTACGTCCTCACCGCCTGCCTGCTCTTCGGTGTGAGCGCGCTCTACCACCGGGGCGACTGGGGTCCGCGGGCCACCGCCGTGCTGCGCCGGCTGGACCACGCGAACATCTTCCTGATCATCGCGGGCACCTATACCCCGCTGACCCTGCTGCTCCTCCCGGACTCCACCGGGCGGGTGCTGCTGTGGGCGGTATGGGCCGCAGCGGTGGCGGGAATCGCCTTCCGGGTGTTCTGGGTGGGCGCCCCGCGCTGGCTGTACACCCCCTGCTACATCGCGATGGGCTGGGCCGCCGTCTTCTTCCTGCCCGACTTCATGCACAAGGGCGGCATCGCGGTGCTCGTCCTCGTGATCGCCGGGGGCCTGCTCTACAGCGCGGGCGGGGTGGTCTACGGCTTCAAGCGCCCCAACCCCTCACCGCGCTGGTTCGGCTTCCACGAGGTCTTCCACTCCCTCACCCTGGCCGCTTTCGTCGTGCACTACGTGGGGATCTCGCTCGTGGCGTACCGGCACGGCTGAGCCTCACCGACAATGGACACATGGCCGCCGACCCCCTGCTCGCAGGACAGCCCCGGATGGGGCTGCGCGAGCGCAAGAAGCGCAAGACCCGCCTCGCCATCCGCCGGGCCGCGCACCGGCTGATCGCCGAGCAGGGGTACCAGGCCACCACCGTCGAGCAGATCGCCGAGGCGGCCGAGGTGTCCCCGAGCACCGTCTGCCGCTACTTCCCCGCCAAGGAGGACATCGTCCTCACCGGTGAGCACGAACTGGTCGTGGAGTCGGTGCTGCGTTCCCGTCCCGCCGACGAGGAGCCCCTGGAGTCGCTGCGGCACCTCCTCGTGGAGTCCGTACGGGCGGTCCTCGCGGACGATCCCGAGGAGATGCGTCAGCGCACCCGGCTGATGGTGGAGGTCCCGGCCGTCCGGGCCCGGATGACCGAGACCATGGCCGAGACGTCCGGGCTGCTGTCGCGCGCCCTGGCCGCCCGGTCCGGGCGGGCGGCGGACGACCTGGAGGTACGGATCGTCACCGCCGCCGTCATGGGCGCCCTGCGCGAGGTGACGATCCACTGGGCGGAGCACGGCCAGCGGGACGATCTGGTCGCCCTCGTCGACCGCACCCTCGACGTCCTCAAGGGCGGTCTCGCCCTGCGGCCCGCCCCGGCAGGTGGACGGGCGGGGGCCGTCGGGCCCTAGCGGAGTCTCCCGGTCCTGCCGGGCTGATCCGGCCTGACCGACACGGCCTAGCGGCTCCCCCCGCGCAGGTCCCCCCTTCCGCACGCCCGGCCGTCCCGGTCCGGGTCGAGGCGCAGCGGGTCGTCCTCGCCGTTGACCTTCAGCCGCGCGTAGCCGTGGGACGCCAGCCAGTCGCAGCGGGCCTTCGTCGTCGCCCGGACCGGCCGGGGGAAGGCCGTGGGAACGCACACGTCGGCCGTGCCGTAGTGCCGGTCGCACCCCGCGATCCGGGGGCTCACCGGCGCCGATGCCCGCCGGTGCTCCGCCTTCCGCGGCTGCCGTTCGAGCTCACCGGCGAAGTCGTGGACATGCGGTGACGGCGCGTCCGACGCGGCGGGACCGCCGAGGTGGACCCACTCGGCGACCGTCGGGACACCGGCCGCGTCGACCCCGAAGAGCATGTACCAGCCCGGCGGGGCGAGGTCGGGGTTGCTGGTGACGTTCAGGTCGATCGTCCGGTCGTCGAGCACGCTCATCGGCAGGTCCACGAACCGCTGGTTGGGGTCGGACGAGTGGGTGACCGCCGAGGGACGGATCAGCTCGGCCCGCGCGATCGGCCGGTCGACGGTGATCCGCTGGGTGTCCCCGTACCGCCATCGGTTGTCGATAACGGAGGTGATCTGCGGCCGGGGCCCCTTGAAGAGGTACGGGGGCGTGTAGACGGACACCTTGTCGGTGTAGGACCCGTCGCCCGGGTTGTCGCCCACCGACATCACCCGGCCGTCGGGCAGCAGGAAGGACGCCGAGTGGTAGCCCCGGTCGGCCGGATCGGTGGCCATGCCCGGTTGCCAGGTGTCGGTCGCCGGGTCGAACATCGACGCCTCGTAGACCGGGTCGGCCCGGTTGTGCAGGGCGCCGCCCGTCTCGAAGACCTTTCCGTCGGGCAGCAGCACCGCGGAGACGTACATCTTGCCCTGCGCGCCGGTCTGCGGCACAGGCGCCGCCCCGCCGAGCGACTGGGTGCCCTGCGGGAGCGGCGGGCCCGGCTCGTACGACGGGCTGGGGCGCTTCAGATCGATGATGTCGGTGAGCCGGTTCGCGTCCGGGTTGGTCTCGTTGTTGCCGCCGCCGATGGTCAGCACGCGCTGGTCCTGGGCGGGCGGCAGCAGCACGCTCGCCGACTGGTCCCGCTCGTCCTTGTTCCGCAGCCCGGGTACGTCGGTGACGGTGTTGGCCTCGTAGTCGTACACCGAGGCGCCGGTGCCGGGCGTCCCGCCGCCGAAGACATGGCTGCCGGAGTAGAAGAGCCGGCCGTCCTGCATCAGGATCATGGACGGGTACAGCCCCCAGTACGACCAGGTCTGCTTGACCTCGCCCATCGGCAGCCACGCGTTGCGCGCTGCGGACCACTTCTCGGCGGTGACCGAGCCGGTGGAGTCCTCGCGCAGCCCGCCGAAGGAGATCACGTCGCCGTTGCCGAGGACCGTCGCCGAGGGGTACCAGTGGCCGTCGTTCATGTCGTTGGTGCGGGTGTAGGTCTCGGTCCCCGGGTCGAAGAGGTACGAGTCCTTGTAGCCCTGGTAGCCGACCCGGCCGTCGGCCGACGGGTAGCCCTTGTTGCCTCCCATGATCAGCACCTTGCCGTCGGACAGCTGCACATGGCCGGCGCAGAACATGTCGATGGGCGTCCGGATCTCCTTGAACGAGCCGTCGGCCGGGTCGTACACGGCCGATTCGAACGTCCCCCGGGCGAACCGCTCCGGGTCGTTGCCCGAACCCGCGACCAGCAGCACCTTTCCGGTCCTCAGGACGACGGCGTGCATGGAGCGGACCGGGTTGCGGAACGGCAGCACCTCCCACGCGCCCTCGGTACAGGCCCGCCCGGCGGTGCACACCTCACCGGCCGCCGGGAGGGTCGCGTCCCGCATCGCGTAGTCGTCGGTGGTGAGGGTGCCGGTGCCGTAGAGGGAGACGCCCCAGCTGATCTGGTCGGTGCCGGGCGGGACGGCCGGGGTGCGCACCTCGGCCCGCCGGTACTCCGTGCTCATCGGCGGGCTCATCACATCGGTCCAGTACACCCAGCCCTCCCGCACGTCGTGGCGGAAGAGGGTGACGGCGATGTCCGGACTGGTGGAGGTGTACCAGACGGAGAGGTCGTACTGGTGGCCCGGTGTCACGTTCGGCGCGCAGGAGGGGGTCTCGTACATCATCGCCTTGCGGTCGCCGCCGGCCCGGCGGGTCAGCGTGAGCTCCATGGCCCGCCCGCCGCTGTGCGCCCGGTCGGTGACCTTGAAGGAGTGGTCGTTGTCGCCCCAGCCGTAGATGTCCCAGCACCGGGGCGTGCCCTCCCACTTGAGGCTCTCGAAGCCGGGGTTGACCAGGAGGTTCACCCCGGCTTCCGCCTCCTGGGCGGTGGAGAGCGACAGGCCGCCGCCCACCAGGGCCAGCAGGGTGGAGACGGCGAGCGTCCGCCGCCACGGTCTGCGGACGCGTGCGCGTGTACGTGTACGTGTCATGAGGCGTCCTTCCCCCGGCCCGGCGCGGCTCCCGGCGCGGAACCGCCCGCGACGGTTCCTGACCCGCGGTCCGTCCGGCTGTCAGTCCGGCTGTCCGTCCGGCTGTCCGTCCGGCTGTCCGTCCGGCTTCTCCTCGGTACGTAGATCAGGGCGCGGGTCGCGGCGAACCGCAGGACGAACGTCGCGACCAGCGCCAGCGCGGTGGCGGGCAGGACCGTCATGCCCAGCCGGCCCACCATCAGCGCGATCAGCGGAATCCGCAGCAGCAGATCGGCGTTGGCGAGCAGGGTGAACCGCCCCCAGCGGTCCGCCCAGTGCCGGTGCGCCCGCTCCCGGTGGAACAGCAGTGCCTCGGTGAGCAGCAGGTTCCACACCACGCCGAACTGGTTGGCGAGCACCTCGGCCGGCAGATAGTGCAGGCCGGCGCCGGTCAGCGCGTACAGCGCCGCCAGGTTCGGCAGGAAGCCGGTGAGTCCGATCAGACCGAAGACCACCAGGCGGGACAGTTCCGTGCCGGTGCGCAGCCCGGCAAGGTGGCGCAGGAACCGCAGCCCTTCGGCGGCGGTCGACTTGGACCGGCCCGCGAACCGCTCCTGGAAGCGGAACGGGACCTCGGCGACCGCCCGGATGCCGTCCGGACGGCAGCGCACGGCCAATTCCAGCAGGATCTTGTAGCCGAGCGGCGCGAGCCGCCCGGCCTCCACCGTCCGCCGGCGCACGGCGAAGAAGCCGCTCATCGGGTCGCTGATGCCGCGCAGCCTGCGCGGGAAGAGCGACTTGGTCAGCATCGTGGACACGCCCGAGACCAGCAGCCGGTAGCCGCCGGCGAGTCCGGCGCGGCTGCCGCCCCGGGCGTACCGGCTGGCGACCACCAGGTCGGCCCCGGTGGCCTCGCCCCGTGCGACCAGACCGGGGATCAGCTCCGGGGGGTGCTGGAGGTCGCCGTCCATGACGACCACCCAGTCCGCACCGGCGGCCCTGACCCCTTCGACGACCGCGCCGCCGAGGCCCCCCTCGGGCCGCTCCCGGTGGATGAGCGTGACCGGGAAGGGGAAACCGGGGGCGGCCTCCCGGATCACGGCCGGCGTGTCGTCGGTCGAGTCGTCGACGAAGAGGACCTCGTACGGCAGACCGGCCGGCTGCGACGCCTCGATGCGGGCGAGCAGTTCACGTACGTTCGCCGACTCGTTGAAGGTCGGTACGACGACGGTGACGGCGGCCGGGGCGGCGACCCGCGGGCCGGCGGGCCGGATGTCCGAGGGCCGGGTCAGCGGGCTGGTCACCGGCGATCACCACCGGTCGTCCGGCGTATCTCGACGCGCTGCGCGCCCTCGCCGAAGGTGGCGACCGCCTCGGAGTTGCGCAGGGAGTCGGCGACGGTCGGCAGGTCCTTGGCGTCACGCCGGACGGTGGGCGTGGAGATGACGTAGTCGACGTCCCGCCAGCCGCGGTCCAGCACTTCGGTGACGGCAGGGTCGAGGTCGGCCTTGTAGAACCAGATGGCCCCGGTGCCGGGCCGGTACCCGTGGTGCACCAGGTCGAGCCAGAGCGAGTCGTCGACCAGCACCCGGGTCCCCGCCGGGTCGCTGACGTGGCCGGCGGCGGGGTCCATCCACGCGGCGGCGGCGCGGAAGCTCGCGTTGGGGTCGTCGGTCATGGCGGTGCGACCGCCCTCGTACCACTGCGGCACGGTATGGAACGCGCCGGTCAGCAGCAGCGCGGCGAAGACGGCCGCCCCGGCCGTCCTCGGCAGCCGCCGGGCCAGCAGTCCGCGCACGGAAGCGGCGACGGCGGCCAGGCACAGGGCCAGGAAGGGCAGCGCCTGGATGATGTACATGTCGGGCAGGTATCCGGAGGTGCGGAAGGCGGCGACCGCCCCGAGCAGGACCACCACGAAGGCGGGCCCGGCCGTCGCGCGGGCCGTCACCGACCAGCGGTGGCAGGCCGCCAGGAGCAGCGCGGCGGCGAGCCCGGCGAGCGGCAGCACCCGGTCGTAGTACAGCCAGGAGTCCACGACCTTGTCGGCTCCGCTGCCGTCCACGAAGACCGAACCCGACCCGGGCCGCGACAGCTGGTAGACGACGCCGTCCCACAGTGACACATGGCCCCTGCCCGGCAGCAGCTCATGGTTGAGCAGAGCGAACAGCGGATACAGCAGACCGATCAGGGCACAGGAGGTCAGCGCGCCGCTCACGGCGAACTTGCGGGTGTCCCGGTGGCTGTGCCGCCACAGGGTGAACAGGACGGCGGGCAGCACCAGCAGCATCGTCTCCTTCGACAGCACGGCGACGGCCGCGCACATCCCGGCCGCGAAGTGGTGCCACAGATGACGGCTGGGCGAGGCGGCGAGGACGAAGGCGGCCAGGATCCAGGCGACCGCGATGTTGTCGAGGAAGATCTCCCGGTGCAGCTCCACGGAGAGCGGGGAGAGCCCGAACAGGCCGACGGCCAGGGCGGCCGTCCAGCGGGGCAGCGCCAGGCGGCGGGCCAGGACGTACAGCAGGACCGCGGTGACCAGGGTGACCAGCAGCATCACCGAGCGCATCGCGCCGACGGTCATCGACTCGGGGGCGATCCACGCCGGTATCCAGGTCAGCAGGGCCAGCTGGATCCAGCCGAGCGGCGGATGGTCGTACCAGTACGTGTAGTGGGCGAGGCCCTCGCCCTGCTGGACGGCCCACGCCTGGGCGAGGTAGGTGCCCTCGTCGTCGCTGAAGGACGGGAAACCGGCGATGTTGACGCCCTGGACGACGCCGATGGCGAGCAGCAGGGCCAGGCACACCAGTTGGTCGGGCCGGGAGGACCGCAGCCGCAGCGGCCCCTGCGGGACGGGCGGCCTGCGCGTGGCGGGGCCGGACGCGGGGGCGGTCCGCTCGGGCGGGGTCAGCGTGGAGGTCATCGGGTGGCCGCCTTCTCGACGAGGTGCGCGCCGACGTGGCTGGTGAGCTCCCACTCGTTGCGCCCGCGCTGCTCGCGCCAGACGGCCCGGACCGCCGCGCCCGCCAGGAGCACCTGGTAGAAGGGGCCGCCGACGATGAGCTTCAGATAGTGGACGAGCCGCACCCGCAGGCCGTACTGCTTGCCGAAGTCGTGCAGCCCCACCAGCTCGAAGACGAAGGTGACCATCGCGGTGAGCATCGGCAGGAAGGTGATCACCGCGACGCCGACGCCGACGTCGAGGAAGAGCGCGATCGCCACGTTCACCGGGATGATCAGCCCGGTGAACGCCTGCATATAGGGCGTCATCAGGGTGTGACGGGCGAGCATCCGCTGGCCCAGGGTGGGCAGCCGGCGCCAGTCCTGCTTGCGGTAGACCTGGAGGAACCCCTGGTTCCAGCGGGTGCGCTGCTTGAGCAGGCTGACCAGCGAGCCGGGGGTCTCCTCCCGGGTGACCATGTCGGCGTCGTAGGAGACGACGACCTTCTTGCCGGCGGAGGACAGGCGCACGCCCAGGTCGCAGTCCTCGGCCAGGCAGTTCTCGTCCCAGCCGCCCGCGTCGCGCAGCACGTCGGTGCGGACGAAGACGGTGTTGCCGCCGAGCGGTATGAAGCCCTTGGCGGCGTGCAGGTGGAGGCGGCTGCGGAACCAGAAGAAGTACTCCAGGCAGTTGCGCAGGGAGTACCAGCTGGAGTGGAAGTTGATCAGCTGGACGCCGCCCTGCACGACATCGGCGCCGCTGGCGGTGAACGCGTGGTCGACGTGGGCGAGCAGTTCCGGATGGACCTGGTCCTCGGCGTCGAAGACCCCGACGATGTCGCCGCGGCAGTGCGGCAGGGCGGTGTTGAGCGCCTTGGGCTTGTTCTTGGTCTCGTGGGTGTCCACGACGACCCGCACCCGCGCGGGGTCACGGGCGGCGGCCCGCTCGGCGACCTCGGCGGTCTCCGGGTCGTCGTGCCCGACGATCACGATGATCTCGAAGTCGCGGTGGGTCGACTCCAGCAGCCGGTCGATCGTGTGCTCCAGCACGAGCTGCTCGTGCCGGGCGGGCAGCAGCAGGGAGAAGGACCGTCCCTGCGTGCCGTCCGGGCGCGCGAAACGGGTGGACGCGTATACCTCGGGCGTTCGCCAGGCGTGCATCTGCCACCACAGCGTGAACGCGGCCATCCAGAAAAGCGCCAGTGAAACGGCGGCGATGAACACCGATACGAACACGGAAGGTCCCCCCTCGGACCTGCCGCGGCGGAGCGGACACGCACGAACCCACGAACGCGACACACCGCCGCAGCACGGATCGTTCCCCAAAAGCGAAAGGCACATCAGGGGCGGACCGCGGCAGGACCCCCCTGGCCGACGACGCCCTCGGTCAACGCCGCGCACCCCTCCCCAGAACGTGTGCGGCGCTCCCACTCCTTCGTTCGAAGAGAATAGAGGGGGAAGGTGACAGTCAGGAGCTGTCCCGATAAAAAGTGTGTTTCCCGAGTCAGTTGGACAGTTTCCGGGCAAGCTCGGATGCGTCCGTGGTAGGCGCGTCGCAGGCGAAGTGGCGGCAGACGTAGGCCGCGGGCCGCCCGTCCACCAGCGGCCGGTCCCTGAGCAGCGGGAACTCCTCGCCGCTGTCCGGCTCGCCGAAGGCGACGACCGCCCCGGGAGCCGTGCCGAGCAGCGCGGTGCGGTGCAGTTCCGCGGCCACCGGATCGGCCTGGTCCCCGACCACGGCGATCTCGCGCGGCCCGTCGAGCAGCGCCTCGGCGGCGGCCAGGCCCCAGCCGATGAAGCGCGGGGCGCGCGGACCGAGGGCCTTCACCACGCCGAGGGCACCCTCGGCGGCGGTGCGGTGGGCCTCGGAGCCGGTGTGCGCCGCGTACGACAGGAGCGCTCCGGCGGCGGCCGACCAGCCGGAGGGGGTGGCGTTGTCCGTGGGGTCCTGGGGCCTGCGGATGAGCGGCTCGGCGTCGTGCGCCGTGTCGTACAGCGACCCGCCCTCACCGGTGAACTGGTCGAGGACGATGTCGAGCAGGAATCCGGCGAACTCCAGCCACACGCCCTCGCCGGTGACGCCCGCGAGCGCCAGGAACCCCTCGGCGACGTCGGCGTAGTCCTCCAGCACCCCGGCGTTGGCACCGGCGTGCCCGTCCTTGGACGTACGCGCCAGCCGCGCCCCGCTGTCCATGTGCACCCGGACCAGCAGGTCGGCCGCCTCGGTGGCACGCTCCACCAGGTCGGGCCGGTCGAAGCAGGCGCCGGTCTCGGCGAGCGCCGCGATGGCGAGCCCGTTCCAGGCGGCGACGATCTTGTCGTCGCGGCCGGGGCGGGGGCGCTCGTCGCGGGCGGCGAGCAGCCGGCGGCGGATCCGCTCGACGCGCTCGGCGTCCGGGGTGTCCGGTGTCCCCGGCCCGGTGTCCCGCGGCAGTCGCAGCACGGAGGCGCCCTCCTCGAAGGTGCCCTCCTCGGTGACGCCGTAGTACCGCGCGGCGTACGCGGCGTCCTCGCCCAGGACGTCCCGCAGCTGACCGGGCGTCCACACGTAGTAGGCGCCCTCGACGTGCCTGCCCGTACCGTCGTCGGAGTCGGCGTCCAGGGCCGAGGCGAACCCTCCCTCGGAGGTGCGCAGTTCACGCACCATGAAGTCGGCCGTCTCCAGGGCTACCCGGCGGGCCAGGTCGCTGCCGGTGGCCCGCCACAGATGGACGTGGACACGGCACAGCAGGGCGTTGTCATAGAGCATCTTCTCGAAGTGCGGCACGACCCACTCGCGGTCCACCGAGTAGCGGGCGAACCCGCCGCCGAGCTGGTCGTAGATCCCTCCGCGCGCCATCGCCTCGCAGGTGTCGGCGGCCATCTGCAGGGCGCCCTCGGCCCCGGTGCGGGCGTGGTGGCGCAGCAGGAACTCGATCACCATGGACGGGGGGAACTTGGGCGCCCCGCCGAAGCCGCCGTACCGCTCGTCGTAGTCGCGGGTCAGCCCGAGCAGCGCCTGCGCCTGCTCCTGGTCACCGGGAGGACCCTCGCCGCCGTGGGCGAGGGAGCGTCCGGACAGCTCCCGGACGATGTTGGCGGCGACCTCGCCGACCTCGTCGCGCCGGTCGGTCCAGGCGGACGCCACGCCCTGGAGCACCTGGCGGAAGGAGGGCATGCCGTGCCGGGGCTCGGGCGGGAAGTAGGTTCCGAAGTAGAAGGGCTCGGCCTCGGACGTCAGGAAGACGGTCATGGGCCAGCCGCCCTGTCCGGTCGCCGCCTGGACGGCCTCCATGTAGACGGCGTCGACGTCCGGCCGCTCCTCGCGGTCGACCTTGACGGACACGAAGTGCTCGTTGAGGTACGCGGCGGTGGCCCCGTCCTCGAAGGACTCGTGCGCCATGACATGACACCAGTGGCACGCAGAGTATCCGACCGATAGCAGAACGGGCACATCGCGCCGTTTCGCTTCCTCGAACGCCTCACGTCCCCACGGCCACCAGTCGACCGGATTATCAGCGTGCTGAAGCAAATAAGGCGAGGTCACATCAGCCAACCGGTTCATACACCCCAGCCTCTCACAGCGCCCGGCCCGTCCGGCGGAACCCTCACGGGCCCTGCCCGCCCGGCCGAATTGCGCTTGTGAGCCATCACGTCGCGGGCGGCTCCTTCCCTTCCGAGTCGGGCAGCCCGGCACCTCGAAACAGTGGGCTTGGCGCAGCAGCGCCGGACCTGCCGAGGCCTCTCGAAGGAGGTACACCATGACCGCCGGGATGGTGGCGCCCGCGTGGATGCGTACGCAGATCAGCGCGGAGCAGTACGACTCCTGGTCCGAGGAGCAGTGCGCCGGTATCGAGATCGTCGACGGGATGGTCGTCGTGAGGCCGAGCGCCTCCAAGCGCCACAACCGGCTGACCCGAATCCTGGCCAACGCCCTGGACGCCGCCGCGGGCGCGGACTGGAACGCGGACACGGACTTCGACGTCCGCCTGCAGGACGTTCCACTCACCAACCGCCGTCCTGACGTCATCGTCTACCGGACGGAAACCATCGACCTCACGCCTACCCGCCCCGAGCACGTACTCCTGGTCGTCGAGGTGGTGTCGCCCGGCTCGGAGACCACAGACCGGATCGTGAAGGTCGACCAGTACGCCAAGGCCGGCATCCCCTTCTACTGGCGGGTCGAGCAGGCCACCACCGGTGTCCCCATCATCCACACCTACGTCCCCGACCCCGCCACCAAGGCGTACAGGGACGGCGAAATGTTCACCGGCGTGATCAAGACTGCCGCGCCCTTCCCCGTCACTGTCGACCTGGGAGCCGTCTGACAGCGCTGGGAGACGTCAGCCCGGGGGGCCGGCCGGAGACGTCCGGCCGGCTGCCCGCCGCGGCGTTCCCTCCCTCCCCGGCGGAGAGCCCGTAGGGGAGGGAGAGCCCTGCCTACTCCCGGGGCGCGCCCTTGGGCGAGGCTCCCGCCGGGGCCGGCTCCGGGGCCTCCTCGAAGTCGACCTTGCCCATGTGGCGGTTCATCGACTTCATCAGCAGCCAAACGCCCACGGCCATCACCGCGAAGACGACGAAACCGAGGACGCCGGGGGTCACCTTGTTCTCGTCGAGCTCTTTGGCGAGAGGGGCGAGCTGGGTCAGTGCCTGGTGTGCGCTCATATCAGGCATTGTCGCGGATGCCCGCGAACAGGTCGCTCTCGGGGAGGGAGGTTCCGACCACGGACTTGGCGAGCTCGTAGTCCTCGGTCGGCCACACCTCCTTCTGGAGCTCCATCGGGACGCGGAACCAGCCGCCGTCCGGGTCGATCTGCGTGGCGTGCGCGATCAGGGCCTTGTCGCGGGTCTCGAAGAAGTCCGCGCACGGAACATGCGTGGTCAGCGTGCGCTCGGCGCGCTCGAACTCCTCCCAGCGCTCCAGCCACTCGCCGTACGGGGACTCCAGTCCACGGCTCAGCAGCGCCTCGTGGAGCGCGACCGTGCGCGGACGGTTGAAGCCCTGGTTGTAGTAGACCTTCAGCGGCTGCCAGACCGGGCCGAACTCCGACTCCGGGTACTTCTCGGCGTCGGTCGCGCCCTCGAAGGCCACCATGGTGATCTTGTGGGTCATGATGTGGTCGGGGTGCGGGTACCCCCCGTTCTCGTCGTAGGTCGTGATGACCTGCGGACGGAACGCGCGGATGGAGCGCACCAGGCGACCGGCCGCCTTGTCGACGTCCTCCAGGGCGAAGCAGCCCTCGGGCAGCGGCGGCAGCGGGTCGCCCTCCGGCAGCCCGGAGTCGACGAAGCCGAGCCACTCCTGTCCCACCCCGAGGATCTCGCGCGCCTCGTCCATCTCCTTGCGGCGGACCTCGTGGATGTTCTCCTCGATGTACGCGTCGCCCTGGAGCTTCGGATTGAGGATGGAGCCACGCTCGCCCCCCGTGCAGGTCACGACCAGCACGTCCACCCCCTCGGACACATACTTGGCCATCGTGGCCGCGCCCTTGCTCGACTCGTCGTCGGGGTGGGCGTGAACGGCCATCAGTCGAAGCTGCTCAGTCAAGACTCGATCCTCAATGATTCGTCGCGTCGTGCGGCTTCTATAGTGACGGAATCGGTGCGCGGAAAATTCCGCCGTCCGGCGCGGGAAAGGAACGATCATGAGCGCGGTGCGCGAGCAGCTCCCAGAGGGCCGGTACGGCCGCTCCGAGGACGAGCGTGCCGACCGCAGGCTCAAGGTTGTCGGGGCCGTGCTGGGCGTCGGGCTGGTCGCGATGGTCGGCTGGTTCGGCTACGACTACATCGCCGGCCAGAAGGTCAGCGCCGAGATGATCAAGTTCGACGTCTCCGCGGAGGACCAGGTGAAGGTGCACCTGGAGGTCCGCAAGGACGAGGACGCCAAGGGGTACTGCACCCTGCGCGCCCTGGCGGAGGACGGTGCCGAGGTGGGCCGCAAGGACGTCCGCTTCGACCAGCCCGTGGACCGGATCGACCAGGTCGTCACCGTCCGCGTCACGCAGAAGGCGACCAGCAGCGAGCTGATGGGCTGCACCTCGGAGTAACCGGGCGGCCGCCCGCGGTGGGCGCGCGCGGCGCCGCGCGCGACATACGGCCGCGCCCGGCCGCGCCTCTCCGCGCGGCGCTGACCTGCGGAGACGGAAATTCCATGGCTTTCGTCCTCCCCCTTCCGCCCCGTAATTGTTAGGCTCGTGGTTTCGCCCATCCAGGAAGGCACATCCTTCTGGGTAGGGCGATGCTTTGTATTCCCAGTACCGACGAGGAGCACCTGTGACCCAGACCAGCGAAAACGTCACCTGGCTCACCCAGGAGGCGTACAACCAGCTCAGGGCCGAGCTGGAGTACCTGTCTGGTCCCGCGCGAACCGAGATCGCCGCGAAGATCGCAGCGGCGCGCGAGGAGGGCGACCTGCGGGAGAACGGCGGGTACCACGCGGCCAAGGAGGAACAGGGCAAGCAGGAGCTGCGCGTCCGGCAGCTGACCCAGCTGCTGGAGCACGCCAAGGTGGGCGAGGCGCCCACCGAGAGCGGTGTCGTGGCGCCGGGCATGGTGGTGACCATCGCCTTCGACGGTGATGAGGACGACACCATGACGTTCCTGCTCGCCTCCCGCGAGTACGCGAGCTCCGACATCGAGACGTACTCGCCCCAGTCCCCGCTCGGCGTGGGCGTCAGCGGCAAGAAGACCGGTGAGGACGCCGAGTACGAACTGCCGAACGGCAAGAAGGCCTCCGTGCGGATCCTCGACGCCAAGCCGTACCAGGGCTGAGACCTGGCGGGGGCCGCGGACGTGAGCCGCGGGCCCCGGCCGGACGCCCGGCGCCGCGCCGGGCCGCCTGCGCACGGTCCCACGGCCCAGGGGCCGGGTCGCACCACGCGACCCGGCCCTTCGTGCTTCCCGTACCGTGCTCGCACCGCCCGCGCGGCCACCGGCGCGCCGGGATCAGGGGCACAGGGGCACAGCCCGGCCGGAGGCCCAGGGGCTCAGGGGATGACCGTGTACCCCGCGTCGCGCAGCGCCGCCTCCACCTCACGGCAGTGCTCGGGGCCCTTGGTCTCCAGGTGGAGCTCCACCTCCGCCTCCGTGAGTCCCAGACGCGGATCGGTCCGTACGTGGCCCACGTCGAGCACGTTGGCGTCGGCCACCGACAGCACCGCGAGCATCGTCGCGAGCGCCCCGGGCCGGTCCGTCAGCCGCAGCCGCAGGCTCAGGTACCGGCCGGCCGCCGCCATGCCGTGGCGCAGGATGCGCTGCGTCAGCAGCGGATCCACGTTCCCGCCGGACAGGACCGCCACCACCGGCCCCTCGAACGACTCCGGCGCGCTCAGCAGCGCGGCCACCGGGCTCGCCCCGGCCGGCTCCACCACCAGCTTCGCCCGCTCCAGGCAGAGCAGCAGCGCCGAGGACAGGGCGTCCTCGGAGACCGTGCGCACCTCGTCGACGAGGTCCCGGACGATCCCGAACGGCACGTCGCCGGGGCGGCCCACCTTGATGCCGTCGGCCATGGTCGCGGCGGAGTCGACGGTGACCGGCCGGCCGGCCGCCAGCGAGGGCGGATAGGCCGCGGCGGCCCCGGCCTGCACGCCGATCACCTTCACATCGGGCCGCAGCGCCTTCACCGCGACGGCGATGCCGGCGGCCAGGCCGCCCCCGCCGACACCGACGACGATCGTGCGGACCTCCGGGCACTGTTCGAGGATCTCCAGGCCCACCGTGCCCTGCCCCGCGATGACGTCCGGGTGGTCGAAGGGGTGGATGAAGACCGCGCCCGTCCGTTCCGCGTACTCCTGCGCGGCGGCCAGCGTCTCGTCGACCACGTGCCCGTGCAGCCGCACCTCGGCGCCGTATTCGCGGGTCGCGGCGACCTTCGGCAGCGGGGCGCCGACCGGCATGAACACCGTGGAACGCACCCCGAGCAGCGAGGACGCCAGCGCGACGCCCTGCGCGTGGTTGCCCGCGGACGCGGCGACGACACCGGCCGCCCGCTCCTCCGGGCGCAGGCAGGAGATCCGCACGTACGCCCCGCGCAGCTTGAACGAGCCGGTCCGCTGGAGGTTCTCGCACTTGAGGTGCACCGGCGCGCCGACCAGCTGCGACAGGTGCCGGCTGCCCTCCATCGCGGTCATCCGGGCGACCCCGGACAGCATCTTCTGCGCCCCGCGGACGTCATCGAGGATGAGCGGGTGCAAGGGGTGATGCGTACGGAAGCTCATGACGGCAAGTCTCGCAGCTCACCGGGGCGGGGCCGCCGGGCGTCGTGGACGCCCGTCACGTTTGCGCAGGGCCGGTACGGACCCGCACAGGTCCGCGTACTCTGTCCCCCACCAACCGACCACCGCACGAGAGAGCCCCTGTAGCCATGCCCACATCACAGGACATGACGACTGATCTTGATGCCGGTCTCCTCGATGCCCTCCAGCACCAGGTGGCCGTCTTCGCCCGGCGGGCGGAGCAGACCCGCCTCGGCGGCACCGGTCAGCTGCGCAACTCGATGGACCGAGCCGCCTACCTGCTGCTCAACCGGCTCGACCAGGAAGGGCCGATGGGCGTGAAGGCGCTGGCGGCGGGGATGGGCATCGACTCCTCCACCGTCACCCGCCAGGTCGCCCCGCTCGTCGACACCGGCCTGGTCAAGCGGACCTCGCACCCCGAGGACGGCCGCGCGGTCGTCCTCCAGCTGTCGCCACGGGGCCAGGCCAGGCTGGAGGAGGTCCGCTCCTCGCGCCGCGATCTGATGGCGCAGGTGACGGACGGCTGGACGGAGGACGAGCGCGAGTCGTTCTGCTCCCTGCTGACCCGCTTCAACACCGCGCTCTCCGCCCGGCAGGCGGGTCTGCCGCCCGCGGACACGGAGGCCACGCCGGCCTCTTGACCCGGGCCGCGTGTCTGGCCTCATATGAGGACGTGGTGCGTCAGCGGCAACCGGTGCGGCAGCGCCACCGCGACCGGGACTTCGAGGTGTTCGTCACGGGCGCGGCGGGCCGACTGCTGCATGCCGCGACACTGCTGACCACCGAGCACCCGGGGCGCGCCCCGGCCGCGCAGCGGCTGCTGTGCCACGCCCTGGCCGCGGCGTACGCGCGCTGGGACCGGCCGCCCGGCGAGGATCCGTACGACCGCGCCCGCCAGGAGCTGGCCGCCCGGTTCGCCCGCTCCGCCTGGCGCTTCCGCCGGGGCCGGGGCGGCGTCCTGTCCCCGCTCACCCCCCGGGAACGGCTCGTCGTGGTGTGGCGCCTGTACGAGGGGGTCGCCGAGGAGCAGGTGGCGGCGCTCCTCGGGCTGCCGGTGGACCGGGTGCGCGCGATCTGCACCCGGTCGGTCGCGGCGCTGCGCGGCGGCCGGCGCCGGCCCGCACCGGCCGCCCCCGCCGGGCCGGTGACCCCGTGAGCCGCCATGACCGCAAGGAGGACGAGGTCCGGCGGATGCTGGACACGCCCCGGCCGCAGGTGCCGCCGGACCTGCTGCCCCGGGCGCTCGCCCGCGGCACCCGCGCGCTCCTCCGGGCCCGCGCACGGCGTCGGCTGATGTGGCTGACGCTGGCCGCCGGGATGCTCGCTTTCGTGGTGTGGGCGTCGGTGGCACAGCCCTGGCAGGCCCCGCCGTCCGGTCTCACGCCACCGTTCGAGGGGTGGTGAGAGCGGCCTACGCTGGAGGAAGCGGCGTAACGCGCACGTCGAGGAGGCCGCCATGACCAGGAAAGTCGCCGACTGCCGCAAGTACCCGAGCGAGATGAACTGCACGCTCACCATCACGGGTGAGGAAGAGGAAGTGGTCCGGGCCGCCACGGAGCACGCCGTCTCGGTCCACCAGCACGAGGACACCCCCGAGCTGCGCGCCCAGGTCCGCGCGTTCCTGGAGGACGAGAGGATTCCCGCCTGACCGGGCGGTGGCCGGGCAGCGCCCCGCCCGGCCGGGCAGGGTCCCCACCGGGCGGGCCGACACCGGGCCCGCCCGGCCGGCCCCGCCCGGTGGTGGCCCGTCCGGCGCCGGCCCGACGTCCGGCGGGGCGGGCCGCCCCGGTCAGCCCAGCGCCTGGCGGAGGTCCGCCAGCAGGTCCTCGACGTTCTCGATGCCGACCGACAGACGCACCAGGTCCCCCGGCACCTCCAGCAGCGAACCGGCCGTGCTGGCGTGCGTCATCCGCCCCGGGTGCTCGATCAGCGACTCGACGCCGCCGAGGGACTCGCCCAGCGTGAAGAGCCTGGCGCGGTTGCAGACCTCGACCGCCGCCTCCTCGCCGCCCTCGACGCGGAACGAGATCATGCCGCCGAAGCTCTTCATCTGCTTGGCCGCGATCTCGTGGCCCGGGTGCTCGGGCAGCCCCGGGTAGAGGACCTGCGTGACCTTCGGGTGCCCGCTCAGCATCTCCGCGACCCGGGTCGCGTTCTCGCTGTGCCGGTCCATCCGCACGGCCAGCGTCTTGATCCCGCGCAGCACGATCCACGAGTCGAACGGACCGGCCACCGCGCCCATGGCGTTCTGGTGGTAGGCCAGTTCCTCGCCCAGCGCCTCGTCGGCCGTCACCAGCGCGCCGCCCACGACGTCCGAGTGACCGCCCATGTACTTGGTGAGCGAGTGCACGACGACGTCCGCGCCCAGCGCCAGCGGCTGCTGGAGGTAGGGGCTCGCGAAGGTGTTGTCGACGACCAGCTTCGCGCCCGCCGACCGCGCCACGTCCGCCACGGCCGCGATGTCGGTGATGCCGAGCAGCGGGTTCGACGGGGTCTCGACCCAGATCGCCTTCGTACGGTCGGTGACCGCGTCCCGCACGGCGGCCGGGTCGGAGGTGTCCGCCACGGACCACTCGACACCCCACCGGGAGGCGACCTTCGCGAACAGCCGGAAGGTGCCGCCGTAGGCGTCGTTCGGGATGACGACGTGGTCGCCCGGCGACAGCAGCGCACGCAGCAGGCAGTCCTCGGCCGCCAGGCCGGAGGCGAAGGCGAGGCCACGACGGCCGCCCTCCAGCGCCGCGAGGTTCTCCTCCAGCGCGGTGCGGGTCGGGTTGGCGCTGCGGCTGTACTCGTAGCCCCCGCGCAGGCCGCCCACGCCGTCCTGCTTGTACGTGGACACCTGATAGATGGGCGGGACGACCGCGCCGGTCAGCGGGTCGGCGGTGTTGCCCGCGTGGATGGCGCGGGTCTCGAAGTTCTCATGGGTGTGCTGAGCGTTCATGAGGCCCGAGCGTAGTCCGGGTGGGACCGGCGGGAGGTTGCCCGGCCGGGGCATCCGGGACAATGGCTCAATGGAGATTCTCTGGATCCTGTTCGCGGTCGGCGTGATCGCGGCTGTCGTCGCGCCGTGGCTGCTGCGCCGCCGTTCCGGTATCCGTCTGGCCGAGCCCGGTTCGCCGGACGCCGCCGACCCCGGCGCGTACGGATTCGTGCGCCAGGAACAGCTCGACGTCCGGATGCCCGGCCCCGACCAGGACCTGCTCGACGTCCTCGACGTGGTGCAGCGCACCCAGGACTGGCGGGCCGCGTCGCAGCTGCTCGCCGGCACCGACAAGGACGGCGAGGTGCGCTGGCAGCGGGTGCAGGCGTTCGCGGGCGCGGCGTCGCTGGAGCTCCAGCAGCGGCCCGGTGTCGGGGGGGCCTGGCTGCGGGCCTGGCGGGCGGAGAAGCCGAAGGACGCGGGCGGGGCGGCCGTGCACGCCGAGTTCCTGGTGCAGCAGGCGTGGCGTTCGTCGTCGGCCGGGACCGACGACTTCCGGATCATCCTCGAAGAGGCCCGTACGGTGTGCGGCGAGGCGGCCCTGCTCGCCCCGGGCGACCCGGTCCCGTACGTGATCGAGCTGGCCGTGGCGCGCGGGCTCGGCTACTCGCACGAGCAGTTCGACCAGGTGTGGGCGAAGATCATCGACCGTGCGCCGCAGCAC
Source organism: Streptomyces sp. SP18CS02 (assembly GCF_036322365.1). NCBI lineage: Bacteria > Bacillati > Actinomycetota > Actinomycetes > Kitasatosporales > Streptomycetaceae > Streptomyces > Streptomyces sp. SP18CS02. The sequence goes on along the minus strand of NZ_JAQYXC010000295.1, from coordinate 267,105 downwards.
ATGGGGGCGCATCTCGCCGCGCTGCACTACTGGTGCGAGAAGTGGCACGGCTCGCGCCGGGACGCGGACCGGTTCGCCATGAGCGCCGCCGCACGCGCCCCTCAGGGGTCGCTGCTGGCCGCGCTGCCGCTGTTCGCGGTCTGGGAGCACCTGCCCGACATCGCGCTGGTACGCGACTTCTACGGCACCGAAGTGGTATCCAGGGCCATGGAGGGCGCCCTGTTCGCGGTGCACGCCGCCCGCCCCGACGACCCGATGCTCGCGCACGTGCGGCATCTGCTGGTCCACTTCCTGGTGCGCGCCGAGCGCTGGACCGAGGCGATGCACCAGCTGGTCCGCGTGGACGGTCACATCGGCGCGCTGCCGTGGACGATGAGCGAGGACCCGGCGGCGGAGTACGCGGTGTACCGGGCCCTGGCGGTGGCGGGGTACGAGGCGAACGGCGGCAGCCCGGCGACCCTGCCGCACTGAGCGGCTGCCGCAGGGCGGCCCGGCGGGGCGCGGGCGGCGGAATGCGCGGCGGTCCCCGAGCGTTGTGCCGGGTGCTGCCACCGCGAAGGAGACCGAGTCATGCTGTTCGGCCGTACGCCGGTTCTGCCCACCCCCGACCAGGCGCTGCGGGGCCGCCCGGAGCCGGGGTTCCCCGTCCCCGACCGCCACACCGTCCTGGGCAACCCCCTCGTCGGTCCCTATCCCGCCGGGTTCGAGGTCGCCGACTTCGCGCTGGGCTGCTTCTGGGGCGCCGAGCGCAAGTTCTGGGAGACCGAGGGCGTGTGGACCACGCTCGTCGGCTACCAGGGCGGTCACACCGAGAACCCCTCCTACGAGGAGGTCTGCTCGGGCATGACGGGCCACACCGAGGCGGTCCGCGTGGTCTTCGACCCGTCCGTCGTCCCGTACGAGTCCCTGCTGAAGCTCTTCTGGGAGTCCCACGACCCGACGCAGGGCTTCCGCCAGGGCAATGACGTGGGCACCCAGTACCGCTCGGCGATCTACACCCACTCCCCCGAGCAGGCGGAGCGCGCCGACGCCTCCCGGGTGGCGTACCAGCGGGTCCTGGAGGGCTCGGGGTACGGCACGATCACGACGGAGATCCTCCCGGCCGAGGGCCGCGCCTTCTTCGTGGCGGAGCCGTACCACCAGCAGTACCTGGACAAGAATCCGGGCGGCTACTGCGGCATCGGCGGCACGGGCGTGAGCTGCCCGATCGGTGTCGCGAAGGCCGACGGCTGACCCTCCCCGGCCCGGGGCCGGCCGGCGCGAGATCGCCGGCCGGGGCGCCGCCCGCCCGGTGGGACGCCCGTGGAGACGACCGGACGCCCCAGCGCCCGTAGCAGCGCCGCCCGCCGGCCGAAGGCCCGGCGGGCGGCGCTTTCGCGTGCCGGGGCCGCGCGGCCCTCACGCGGACGGCGGCGGAAAAGGACCGCGCCGTCACCGGGGTGCGGTCCTACACTCGACCGCATGGGTTCGCACCTGCACTACTTCTTTCTCTGATACCGGCCGTGGACGCGGCCCGGCCCACTGACGCACCGGCGCGTGGGCGGGCCTCGGCGTCCCTTCCGCACGGTCCGGATCGAACCCGCATCCCAGGGAAAGAACCATGCGCGAACGCACCCATGCCCAATTGACCTTCAAGGACGTGTCCAAGGCGTACGGCGACAGGTCCGTACTGGACCAGGTCACCTTCACCGTCCGGCCCGGCGAGAAGACCGGCGTCATCGGGGAGAACGGCTCCGGCAAGTCGACGCTGCTGCGGCTGCTGGCCGGGGCCGAGCGGCCGGACGGCGGGGAGGTCGGCGTCCGCTTCCCCGGTGGCATCGCCCACCTCGGCCAGACGCTGGACCTCGAACCGTCGGCGACCGTGCGGGACGCGGTCGACGCGGCGCTCGCGGAGCTGCGCGCCATGGAGCGGCGGCTGCGGGCGGCCGAGGAGTGCCTGGCGGACGCCTCCCCGGCCGAACTCGACGCCTACGGCGATCTGTTGTCCGTCTTCGAGGAGCGCGGCGGCTACGTGGCCGGCGCCCGCGTCGACGCCGCCCTCCAGGGCCTGGGGATCGGCCGGATCGGCAGGGAGCGGACGCTCGGCTCGCTGTCCGGCGGGGAGCGCTCCCGGCTGGCGCTGGCCTGCGTCCTGGCCTCCGGGGCGGAGCTGCTGCTCCTCGACGAACCGACGAACCATCTCGACCGGCAGGCAACCGAGTGGCTGGAGCGGGAGCTGCGGGACCACCGGGGCACGGTCCTGGCGGTCACCCACGACCGGCAGTTCCTGGAGTCGTTCGCGACGGCGATCCTGGAGGTCGACCGGGACACGCGTGCGGTGACCCGGTACGGGGACGGCTGGGCGGGCTACCGGGCGGCGAAGGCAGCCGCCCGGCGGCGCTGGGCGCTGGACCATCAGGAGTGGCTGGACGACCTGGCGCGTACCCGCCTGGAGCTCGCCGGCGCGGGGCAGCGGCTGGCGGCCGGCGGGAAGGATCCGCGCGAGGGCTGGGGCAAGCACCGGCGGTCGCACGAGGCGAAGCTCTCGGGGCGGATCAGGGCGGCGCGCCGGCGGCTGGAGCGGCTGGAGCGCGAGCCGGTGGCCGCGCCCCCGGTGCCGCTGCGGTTCACGGCCCGGCTGTCCGTGACGGCGGAAGGCCGGCGGGACCCGGCGGGTCCGGCCGTGCTGGCGGAGCTGACGGACGTGGCGGTCGGCGACCGGCTGCGGCTGGCGGCCCTGCGGGTGGAGGCGGGCGACCGGCTGCTGGTGACCGGGCCGAACGGGGCGGGGAAGACGACGCTGCTCCGGGTCGTCGCCGGGGACCTGCGGCCCGACGCGGGGACGGTGCACCGGCCGGGGCGGGTCGGCTATCTGCCGCAGGAGCTGCCGGTACGGCCCTCCCGGCGGCCGCTGCTCTCGGCGTACGCGGCGGGCCGGCCGGGAGCGCCCGAGGAGCACGCGGACGAGCTGCTGGGCCTGGGGCTGTTCCGCGAGGAGGATCTGGCGGTGCCGGTCGCGGCGCTCTCGGCCGGCCAGCGGCGGCGTCTGGAGCTCGCGCGGCTGGTGACGCTCCCGGCCGATCTGCTCGTCCTCGACGAACCGACGAACCATGTGGCACCCGGTCTGGTGGAGGACCTGGAGGCCGCTCTGGCGGTGTACGAGGGCGCGGTCGTGGTGGTCTCGCACGACCGGCGTTTCCGGAGCGCCTTCAGGGGCCGGCGTCTCGAACTGCGCGGGGGCCGGGCGGCCTGAGCGGCCCCGGCCGGACGCGCGGGCGCCCCGGTCGCGGCGGATCCGGTGACGGATGTCCGCAGGCGGCCGGGGCGCGGCGCGGCTCAGATCGTGGCGGCGTCGATCACGAAGCGGTAGCGGACGTCGCTCTTCAGCACCCGTTCGTACGCCTCGTTGATCTGGTCGGCGCGGATCAGCTCTATCTCCGCGCCCAGCCCGTGCTCGGCGCAGAAGTCGAGCATCTCCTGGGTCTCGGCGATCCCGCCGATCATCGAGCCGGCGAGGGTCTTGCGGCCCCCGATCACCGAGAAGAGGTTCAGCGAGACGGGCTCCTCGGGGGCGCCCACGTTCACCAGTGCGCCGTCGGTCCTGAGCAGGCCCAGGTAGGCGCCGAGGTCCAGCGGGGCCGAGACCGTGGAGACGATCAGGTCGAAGGTGCCCGCCAGCTTCTCGAAGGTCTCCGGGTCGCCGGTCGCGTGGAAGTGGTCGGCACCCAGCCTGAAGCCGTCCTCCTGCTTGCGCAGGGACTGGCTGAGGACGGTGACCTCGGCGCCCAGCGCGTGGGCGATCTTGACGCCCATGTGGCCGAGGCCGCCGAGGCCGACGATGGCGACGTTCTTGCCCGGGCCCGCCTTCCAGTGGGCGAGCGGCGAGTACAGGGTGATGCCGGCGCAGAGCAGCGGCGCGGCGGTGTCGAGGGGCAGACCCTCGGGGATGCGGAGGGTGTAGTTCTCGTCGACGACGATGTGGGTGGAGTAGCCGCCGTAGGTCGGCTCGCCGTCCTTGCCGAGGGCGTTGTACGTGCCGGTCATGCCCTGGGTGCAGTACTGCTCCAGGCCCTGGAGGCAGTACTCGCACTGGCGGCAGGAGTCGACGAAGCAGCCGACGCCGACCCGGTCGCCGGCCTTGTGCCGGGTGACGCCGGAGCCCACCTCGGTGACGATTCCGGCGATCTCGTGGCCGGGGACCATCGGGAAGATGCCCTCGCCCCAGCCGTTCTTCGCCTGGTGGATGTCGGAGTGGCAGATGCCCGCGTACTTGATCTCGATGAGCACGTCGTGCTCTCCGACCGCCCGGCGCGGGACGGTGGTGCGCTCCAGGGGAGCGTGGGCGGCGGGGGCTGCGTAGGCGTGGACGTTGGTGGTCATGGTCTCCACCCTGCCGTCGTTCGCGCGGTTCACCCAGGCCTCTGTTCTGCGTACGCCCAGCGTGCGTACCACTGGCAGGGACAGGCAGGTCCGGGGGTTCGGGCGGAGGACCAGGAATAATTCATCGTATGGACCAGCGCGCCGAACTCAGCGAATTCCTCCGCTCACGCAGGGCCCGGCTGAAGCCGGAGGACGTCGGTCTGCCCGAGTTCGGCCGCCGTCGCCGCGTCCCGGGGCTGCGGCGCGAGGAGCTGTCGCAGCTCGCCGGGGTGTCCGTGGCCTACTACACGCGTCTGGAGCAGGGAAACGGCCAGAACGTCTCCTCCGAGGTGCTCGACGCGATCGCGCGGGCGCTGCGGCTGACCGACGCGGAGCACGCCCATCTGACGCACCTCGCCAAGCCGACCAAGAAGAAGAAGCGGACGTCGCCGCTGCGCCCGCAGACGGTGCGGCCCGCGCTCCAGCATCTGCTGGACGCCATGGACGGGGTGCCCGCGTACCTCGTGGGCCGGCGGCTGGACATCATCGGCTGGAACAGGATGGCGCGGGTGCTGCTGGGCGACTTCGAGGCGATGCCGCCGGGCGAGCGGAACATGGCCTGGCAGGTCTTCCTCTCCCCCGGCGCCCGTGATCTGTATGTCGACTGGGAGACGAAGGCGACCGACGTGGTGAGCCTGTTGCGGCTGTACGCGGGGTGCTCGGCGGACGATCCCCGGCTTTCGGCGCTCGTCGGCGAACTGTCGGTGCACAGCCCCGAGTTCCGCTCGTTGTGGGCGGCGCACACGGTGCAGGACAAGGGCCACGGCGCCAAGCGGCTGCACCATCCGCTGGTGGGCGAGATGTCCCTGACGTACGAGACGCTGCGGGTGGCGGACGAGCACGACGTGAGCATGGTGACGTACACGGCGGAGCCGGGGTCGGCGTCGGCCGAGTCGCTGCGGCTGCTGGCCAACTGGGGTGTGGACGAGGTCGTCGGGAGGCGGTGACCGGCGGGCCGGCGGCCCGGACCCCCGGGCGGCCCAAACGTGCGGCCGTCCCGGACACGCGAAGGCGGCGGCACCCCGTGGGGGTACCGCCGCCTCGTCCGTGGCTCAGACCGCCGAGCCGGCCTTCCACTCCGACCAGCTCATGTTCCAGCCGTTCAGACCGTTGTCCGGCTTGATGGTGGTGTCCTTGGAGTTCTTGACGACGACCACGTCTCCGACGATCGAGTTGTCGTAGAACCAGGCACCGGGCTGGCTCGGGTCGTTCGCGCCCTTGGCGTCGTTGAGACCCACGCAGCCGTGGCTGGTGTTGGTGCTGCCGAAGATCGAGTCGGAGCCCCAGTAGTTGCCGTGGATGAAGGTGCCCGAGGTGGACAGCCGCATGGCGTGCGGCACGTCCTTGATGTCGTACTCGCCCTTGCCGTCGTCGTCCGTGAAGCCGACCGTGGCACCGTTCATCCGGGTCTCCTTGAACTTCTCGGAGATCACCATCTGACCGTTGTAGGTCGGGTTGTCGGGCGAGCCGGCGGAGATCGGGATGGTCCTGATCGTCTTGCCGTCCTGGGTGACCTTCATGGTCTTGGTGGCGACGTCGACGGTCGAGACCTGGTTGCGGCCGATCTTGAAGGTGACGGTCTTCTGCTGGACGCCGAAGACGCCCTTCGCGCCCTCGACGCCGTCGAGGTTCAGCTTCAGGGTGACCGTCGAGCCCTCGGTCCAGTACTGGTCGGGCCGGAAGTCCAGGCGCTGCCCGTTGAACCAGTGGCCGACGACCTCCTGGCCGGTGCTGGACGTCACGGTGATCCCGGACTGGACGGCCTTGCGGTCGGTGATCGCCTTGTTGAAGTTGATCGAGACCGGCATGCCGACGCCGACGGTGGAGCCGTCCTCGGGGGTGAAGTTGCCGATGAAGCTGTTGGAGGGCGAGACGGTGGTGAACGAGGAGTTCTCGTGGGCCTCGCGGCCCTCGGAGTCCTTGGCGGAGACGGCGATCTTGTAGGTGGTCGCCCGGTCGAGCTGCTCGGAGGGCGCCCAGCTCTTGCCGTCGGCGGAGATCTCGCCCTTGACGCTCTTGCCGTCCGCGGTGGCCATCGTCACCTCGGTGAGCGTGCCGTCGCTGACGGTGACCTTGGTGTCCTTGTTGATGCCCGCGTTCTGCGCGCCGTTCTTCGGCGAGATCGCTATTCGGGCCTGGGAGGCGTCCTTCGCCGCCGCCGCGTCCACCTGCGCCTGTGACTTCTTGGCACCGTCGGCGTTCTCGGCCGCCTGGCTGTCGCCATCGGTGCAGCCCGTGAGCACCAGCACGCCGCCGAGCAGTGCGGACGCGGCCATGAGGCCCCTGCGCCGCTTGCTGTCCGTCATCACACGCTTCTCCATCGTCGCCGATTCCCTGCCAACAATTGCAACAACACCCATAACAGCCCGTCCGGTTCCCCATACGAAGAGGATGTGGGGAACAACACTGATCATCGACGCTCCCGGGCGGGCTCCGGTTCCCCGCCCGCACGGAGGGGCCCCGGGCCTCCGCGCGGTCGCGCGCGCAGGCTTGGGGCCCGAAGCGTTTCACAGGTGCGCGCTACGGCCTCGCGGCACCGTCGCCGGCCCGGCCGGCGGTCTGCGCGCCGGCGCCGTCGATGCCGCCGAGCTCCTCATCATCCTCCTCGTCGAGGTCCCACTCGTCCGCGTCGGGGTCGTAGTCGACCTGCTCGCTGCTCCAGGACGCCTGGGCGAGATCGATCCCCGGCACCTCGCCCAGCAGGTCGAACGGCTCGACGAGGTAGGCAAGGGCCTCCGCCTCGTCCTCGCGCACCGCGGACCGGGCGTGCGCGCGTTCCTCGTCCGGCATGAACTCGTCGGCGTCGATCCGCTCCAGCGCGGCGCCCGTCAGGTCGTCGGTGTCGGTGATCTCCACCACCAGGTCCACTCGAAGTCGTACATACCGTGCTGTCTCAGAAGTGCCCATATGACGGAGCGTAAGCTGCCGGACCCCGCGACTTTCCCACGACCCGCTGTGTTCATTAGCATCGGTGCACACGTCAATTCTCGGTTGCCGCAAGGGGATCTGAATCTGTGTCCGTCGCACGCCGACCGCTCCTGACCGCCACCGCCGCGGGCACCCTGCTCTGTGCGCTGTGGTTCGTCCCCTCGGCGAATGCCACCGGTGAACAGCCGGCGGCGAAGCAGCAGGCCAGAGCGGCCGCCGAGCCCGCGCGGCCCGGTGAGGACCTCGTGCTGGCCGCCACCGGCAGCGTGGACACCACCCCGTATCTGCTGGGTGGCTCGGCGTTCCTCGGGATCGGTGCGGGACTGGTGACCTTCGCGGTCCGGCGAGGGGCGCGCGCCGCGCTCTGAGCGCGCCGCCGGCCGGTCCGCGGCCCCGCCCGGATTCCGGAGCGGGGGCTCCGGGCCGGGAGCCCCGGGCACCCCCGGTGAGCACGCCCCGGAAACGCCGAGGGCCGCCCCCGGCGGGGGACGGCCCTCGACATGTCCTGCGCTCAGGCGGTCACGCCAGCGGGCCGGTGACCCGCTCGACGGCCGCGACCAGCTCTCCGTCGCGTACGAAGGCGTCGGCCGCCTCCAGGTCGGGGGCGAGGAAACGATCCGGCCCCGGCCCCTGGACGCCTGCCGCGCGCAGGGCGTCGATGGCGGCGCGCGAGGCGGGCGCCGGGGTGAGACCGGCGCGCAGTTCGATGGCGCGGGTCGCGGCGTACAGCTCGATGGCGATGATCCGGTTGAGGTTGCCGACGGCGGTCCGCAGCTTGCGCGCGGCCGACCAGCCCATGGAGACGTGGTCCTCCTGCATGGCCGAGGAGGGGATGGAGTCGGCGGAGGCCGGTACGGCCAGCCGCTTCATCTCGCTGACCAGGGCGGCCTGGGTGTACTGGGCGATCATGAGGCCCGAGTCGACGCCGGCGTCGTCCGCGAGGAACGGCGGCAGGCCGTGGCTGCGGTTCTTGTCGAGCAGCCGGTCGGTGCGGCGCTCGGCGATGGAGCCCAGGTCCGCGGCGGCGATCGCCAGGAAGTCGAGGACGTACGCGACGGGCGCCCCGTGGAAGTTGCCGTTGGACTCGACGCGGCCGTCGGGCAGCACCACCGGGTTGTCGACGGCCGAGGCCAGCTCCCGCTCGGCGACGAGCCGGGCGTGGGCCAGGGTGTCGCGTCCGGCGCCCGCGACCTGGGGGGCGCAGCGCACCGAGTAGGCGTCCTGGACGCGGGGCGCCTCGTCCTCCTGGAAGTGGCCGGTGAGGCCGGAGCCGTGGAGGACGGCGAGCATGTTCGCGGCGGCGGCGCCCTGGCCGGGGTGGGGGCGGATGGCGTGCAGCTCGGGGGCGAGCACCTTCTCGGTGCCGAGCAGCCCTTCGAGCGAGAGGGCCGCGGTGATGTCCGCCGAGGTGTAGAGCTTGTCCAGGTCGGCCAGGGCCATGATCAGCATGCCGAGCATGCCGTCGGTGCCGTTGAGGAGGGCGAGGCCCTCCTTCTCGCGCAGCTCGACGGGCTCGATGCCGTGGGCGGCCAGGAGCTCGCCGGCGGGCCGGACGACGCCGTCGGGGCCCTCGGCGTCACCCTCGCCCATGAGGGTCAGCGCACAGTGGCTCAGCGGCGCCAGGTCGCCGGAACAGCCCAGCGAGCCGTACTCGTGGACGACCGGGGTGATCCCGGCGTTGAGTACGTCCGCCATGGTCCGCGCGACATGCGGGCGCACCCCGGTACGGCCCGAGGCCACGGTCTTGAGCCGCAGGAACATCAGGGCGCGCACGACCTCGCGCTCCACGCGGGGGCCCATGCCGGCCGCGTGCGACCGGACGATGTTGCGCTGGAGCTGGGCGCGCAGTTCCTGGCTGATGTGCCGCGTGGCGAGCGCCCCGAACCCGGTCGACACTCCGTACACGGGCTCGGGCTTGGCGGCGAGGGCATCGACGATCGCGCGGGCCCTGGCGAGCGCGTCGAGCGCGTCCTGCGACAGTTCGACGCGGGCCTTGCCCCGGGCCACGGCGATGACGTCCTGTGCGGTGGTACCGGACGTCCCCACCACGACTGTGTGCATATCCATATTCAGCAGCGTACGGATTGAATCCCAACGTGTCACTACCCCGCCCGGCACCGGCCCCTTACCCGCGGTTCCGCCGCACCGGCCCCGGGCCGACTCGCCCCGGACCAGACACGGCCCCCAACGGATCGCCGGCGGAACCGGCACCGGGCCGGCGCGGCTCAGGGGCCGGGGCTGGCGTCGCGGAAGCGGCGGCGGTCGCGGGCGCCCTTCGGCGGCGCGTCCGCCAGCCGGATCACCGCGCCGTCCCGCCCGGCGACCACCGGTTTGGGCGAGCGCGCCGCCTTGGCGCGGTACTGCGCCGCGTCCGCCAGCCGGAACAGCCGCCGGGCCGACCGGAGCGGTCCGATCGGGTCGCCGGTCGACGCCACGCCGCACGCCACGCCCTCACCCAGCTCCAACTCGGCCGACCGCCTGCACAGTTCGTCGGCCGCCGCCACCACCTCGTCCGCCGTCGGCCCCACGGACAGCAGGCAGAACTCGTCCCCGCCCAGGCGCGCGGCCAGCGCACCCGGCAGTATCGCGCCGCAGTAGGACAGGACGGAGCCGAAGCGTTCCAGCAGCCGGTCGCCGACGGCGTGCCCGAGGGTGTCGTTGACCCGCTTCAGACCGTTGAGGTCGCAGACGACGAGACTGACCACCGAGCCGTCCGACAGGAAGCGCTCGACGGCCTCGTCCAGCCGCATGTCCACCGCCCGCCGGTTGGCGAGCCCGGTCAGGGGGTCGGTGAACGCGAGCTTGCGGACCTCCTCCAGCCGCTCGGTCTGCGCGATGCCGGCCGCGACGACGGACGCCAGCACGGTCGCGAAATCGGCGTCGGCCCGGTCGAAGACCGGCGCCCCGGCCGGGCGGGCCACGTACAGCTCGCCCCAGGCCCGCCCGTGCAGCACGATCGGGGCGACCACGCAGCAGCCCCGCCCGCGCCGCCGCAGCGCGGCCACCCGCCCGTGCGGGGCCGCGTCGGCGTCCGGGCCCCGGGCCGTCTCCACCCAGGCGTTGGGCTCACCGCCCCCCGCCCACTTCTCGTGGAGGAACTCCGTGATCTCCGAGAACTGGTGCACCGGGTACGTCTCCGCGTCGGGGAACTCCTCCTCGCCCGGGGCCCGTTCCCCCGCGTTCACCAGGACCTTCAGCCGGCCGAGGTCCCGCTCCCACATCGAGAGCGCGGCGAACGTCCCGCCGAGCGCGTCGCGCGCGCCCAGCGCGGCCGCCCGCCAGGTCTCGCGGGGGGTGTGCGCCGAAGCCATCGCCTGTGCCAGCGCCACTACCGCCCGTAGCCGGACATCCTCTCCCATCCCATAAGCTTAGGGAATTCTCCGGACTTTCCACCCATCGGATGGCCCGGGAACCTCACCCGGCGACGGCCGCCCGGAACACGCCCGCCGCCGGGGCCCGCCGCCCGCTACTCACCCGGCCACTGCGGCGTGCGCTTCTCGTTGAAGGCCGCCACTCCCTCGGCCCGGTCGCCGGAGAACGCCACCGAGCGCCACGCCGCGTCCTCGACCTCGAGCCCGGCCCGCAGGTCCAGGCCCTGCCCGAGCCGCATGGCCCGCTTGGCGGCCCGCAGCCCGACGGGCGAGTTGGCGGCCATCCGCCCGGCCATCTCCAGCGCGCCCGTCCGGGCGTCCTCGGCCACCAGATCCACCAGTCCCAGCCGCCGAGCCTCCTCGTGCTCCACGCGCCGGGCGGAGAACACCAGCTCCGCGGCGCGGGCCGCCCCGACCCGGCGCGGCAGCAGCTGCGTACCGCCGCCGCCCGGGATGACGCCCACGGACACCTCGGGCAGGCCGACGACGGCCGTCGGGTCGGCCACGATCACATCGCAGGCGAGCGCCAGCTCGAACCCGCCGCCCAGCGCGTAGCCGTGCACGGCGGCGATGGTGGGCATGGGCAGTTCCAGGACACCGGTGTACGCGCCGCGCGCGACGGGCCGCTGGCGCACCAGCTCGGCGTCGGTGAAGGAGTTGCGCTCCTTCAGATCGGCGCCGACGCAGAACGCCTTGTCGTGGGACGAGGTCAGCACGGTCACCCGGACCGAGCGGTCGGCGGCGAGCGCCTCGCAGGCGGCGCCGATGGAGCGGGCCATCTCCGAGGAGACGGCGTTCATGGCCTTGGGCCGGTCGAGCACCAGCTCGGCGACGTGCCCGTGACGGCGCACGGCGACGAACTCCCCGAAACGCCGCTCCGCCACCTGACCGGACACCTGATCGGACACCTGCTCCGACATGCCTGACACCCTCCCGGTTAACGAACGTTATCCGGGGATCCTAGGTTCCCGCCGCCGCAGTTGCCAGGGCTCGATGACACCGAGACCGCGGACCGGCCGCTGCCACATGGGCTGGAGGGCGAAGCGGTACGACGGGGGCTCCTCGCCCTCCTTCTCGGCGCGGGCGGCCTCCTCCGCCGCCTGCGTCTCGGAGACCGGTGCCTCGCCCGTACGCGACAGCTCCTCGGCGAACGCCCCGTCCACCAGGACCGCGTCCTTCGGCGCTATCGAGGTGAGCCGGCTCGCCAGGTTCACCGTCGTACCGAAGACATCGCCCATCCGGGTCGTGACCGTGCCGAAGGCGATGCCCACGCGCAGCGCCGGCATCGTCTCGTCGTGGGTGAGCGTCTCGATCAGCCGCAGCGCGATCTCCGCCGCCGTGCCCGCGTCGTCGGCCGCGTAGAGGACCTCGTCACCGAGCGTCTTGATGAGCCGGCCGCCGTGCGCGGCGACCAGGTCCGCGCAGGTGGTCTCGAACGCCTCCACGAGCTCGCCCAGCTCCTCCTCCTCCAGCCGCCGGGTCAGCCGGGTGAAGCCGACCAGGTCGGCGAAGCCGACGGCCAGCCGGCGGTCGACCATCTCCTCGTCGTCGGCGGCCTGGACGACCCGGCCGGTGGCCGCGGCCAGCTGCCGCCGCCACACGTACACCAGGAACTCCTCCAGCTCCGGCAGGAGCAGCTCCACCAGCGGGTAGGTGACCTCGGTGCGGGTCATGCCGGGCTCGGGGGGCTCGGTCAGCCCCTCCAGGAAGGAATCGATCTGCCATTCCGCCAGACGGGCGGTGGTCTGGCCGGTGGAGCGCGCCACCTGCACCGCCATCGGTTCGCTGAGCAGTCCCGCCTCGACGAGGCCGGCCAGCCGGCGCAGCGCCAGCACGTCCGCCTCGGTGAGCGCCTTGGCCTGTCCGATGTCGGCGAAGCCCATGGCGCGCCAGAAGCGGGAGGCGAGGTCCATGGAGACGCCGGCGGTGCGGGCGGCCTGGAAGGGCGTGTAGCGCCGCTCCGCGCCCAGGATCAGCTGCTCCAGCCGGATGGCGAGCGGGTCGTCCGTCGGCTCCACCGTATGGTCGACGACATGGTGGGGGGTGGGATGCGAGGGCGGCTCCGCCCCGCCAGAAGTCGCGTCGTCGACGGTCACCGGCCGCCTCCTGCCCGTTCCCTGCCCACTGTCCTGCCGATCTGTCGCCTGGATCGCCTCAACGATACGGCAGGTGTGCCCTAGCTCACGTCCCGGTGGGCCAGCGCGTTCAGTCCACCGGGCGCAGATGGACGATGTCGCCCGCCCCCACCGCCTCGCGTCCGCCGTTCGCGCCGGCGACGACCAGCCGTCCGTCGCCGTCGATGGCGACGGCCTCGCCGGTGAGCGCGCGGTCGCCCGGGAGCTCCGCCCGTACGCTCCGGCCCAGCGTCGCACAGCCCGCCGCGTAGGCCTCCTGGAGCCCGCAGAGCATGGGGTCGCCGCCTGCCGCGGTCCACCTGCGGTACCACTGCTCCAGGGAGCGCAGGACGGCCCGCAGCAGGGTGTCCCGGTCGGTGGAGACGGCGTTCGCCAGGGCGAGCGATCCGGCCGTGGGGACGGGCAGCTCGTCCTCGCGCAGGGTCACGTTGATCCCGAGCCCGACGACGATGCCGTCGTCCCCGGCCCGCTCGGCGAGGATGCCGCCGGTCTTGCGCTCCGCGCCCGCCACGGTCACCAGCAGGTCGTTGGGCCATTTCAGCGAAAGGTCGACCCCGCCCGCGCGGGCCAGACCGGTCGCGGCGGCGACTCCGGTGAGCAGCGGCAGCCACCCCCAGCGCCCGACCGGCACGTCCTCGGGCTTGAGCAGGACGGAGAGGAACAGCCCGGACCGGGCGGGCGCGGACCAGGAGCGGTCGAGCCGTCCCCGGCCGGAGGTCTGCTCCTCGGCGATCAGCACCGCGCCCTCGGGCAGGGACCCGGCGCGGGCGGCCAGGTCGGAGTTGGTGGACCCGGTCTCGGGCACGATCTCCAGCGAGGTCCACAGGCCGTCGGGGAGCAGCAGGGCCCGGCGCAGGGCGGTCGCGTTCAGCGGGGGGCGGTCGAGGTCGCTCCAGCGGCCGGCGGAACCGTGCGATGGACCATGTGAGGGCGTCATGCAAGCCAGCCTAGGTGTGGTAAACACCGCACTGCCGAACGGTATTCCCGCCGATACTCTACGGGGCAGTAGCCAACGACCCCGTGACCAGTCAGGGAGCCGCATCCCGATGTCCGAGCCGGCAAAGCCCCACGAGATCGACATTCACACCACCGCGGGAAAGATCGCGGATCTGCAGCGCCGTATCGAGCAGGCGACACACGCGGGTTCCGAGCGCGCGGTGGAGAAGCAACACGCGAAAGGCAAGCTGACGGCCCGGGAGCGGATCGCTCTGCTGCTGGACGAGGGGTCGTTCGTCGAACTGGACGAGTTCGCCCGGCACCGCTCGACCAATTTCGGCCTGGAGAACAACCGCCCCTACGGTGACGGCGTGGTCACCGGGTACGGGACGGTCGACGGCCGCCCGGTCGCCGTGTTCTCGCAGGACTTCACGGTCTTCGGCGGCGCCCTGGGCGAGGTCTACGGACAGAAGATCATCAAGGTGATGGACTTCGCGCTGAAGACCGGCTGCCCGGTCGTCGGCATCAACGACTCCGGCGGCGCCCGCATCCAGGAGGGCGTCAGCGCGCTGGGGATGTACGGCGAGATCTTCCGCCGCAACACCCACGCCTCGGGCGTCATCCCCCAGATCAGCCTGGTCGTCGGCCCCTGCGCGGGCGGCGCGGTCTACTCGCCCGCCATCACCGACTTCACCGTCATGGTCGACCAGACCTCCCACATGTTCATCACCGGCCCCGACGTCATCAAGACGGTCACCGGCGAGGACGTGGGCTTCGAGGAGCTGGGCGGCGCCCGCACCCACAACACCACCTCCGGTGTGGCCCACCACATGGCGGGCGACGAGAAGGACGCCATCGAGTACGTCAAGTCCCTCCTGGCGTACCTGCCCTCGAACAACCTCTCCGAGCCCCCCGCCTTCCCCGAGGAGGCGGACCTGGAGCTCACCGACGAGGACCGGGAGCTGGACACCCTCATCCCGGACTCGGCGAACCAGCCCTACGACATCCGCACCGTGATCGAGCACGTGCTGGACGACGCGGAGTTCCTGGAGACCCAGGCCCTGTTCGCGCCGAACATCGTGACCGGCTACGGCCGGGTCGAGGGCTTCCCCGTCGGCATCGTGGCCAACCAGCCCATGCAGTTCGCGGGCTGCCTGGACATCAACGCCTCCGAGAAGGCCGCACGCTTCGTGCGCACCTGCGACGCGTTCAACATCCCGGTGATCACCTTCGTCGACGTGCCGGGCTTCCTGCCCGGCGTCGACCAGGAGTACGGCGGCATCATCCGGCGCGGCGCCAAGCTGATCTACGCCTACGCCGAGGCCACCGTCCCGCTCATCACCGTCATCACCCGCAAGGCGTTCGGCGGCGCGTACGACGTCATGGGCTCCAAGCACCTGGGCGCCGACCTCAATCTGGCCTGGCCCACCGCCCAGATCGCCGTCATGGGCGCCCAGGGCGCGGTCAACATCCTGCACCGGCGCGCCATCGAGGCGGCGAAGGACGCGGACGAGGCGGAGGCCACCCGCGCCCGGCTGATCCAGGAGTACGAGGACGCCCTGCTCAACCCCTACACCGCGGCCGAGCGCGGTTACATCGACGCCGTGGTCATGCCCTCCGACACCCGGGTCCAGATCGTCAAGGGCCTGCGTCAGCTGCGCACGAAGCGGGAAAGTCTGCCTCCGAAGAAGCACGGAAACATCCCCCTGTAGGACGTCTGGGAAGGGACCTGGCGATGATCAAGGTCGTACGAGGAAACCCGACTCCGGAGGAGTTGGCCGCCGCACTGGCGGTGGTCCGGGCGCGCGCCGCCGCGACGGCTTCCGCCGGGACGGACGGCGCGCCGCTGCCGCCCGAGGGCTGGTCGGACCCCGCGCGGATCGCGCGAACCAGGCGACCGCAGCCCGGTCCGCGGTCGTGGGCACGCTCCTACTGGCCGCTCTAGGAGGCCCCCCGGGACGCGATCGGGAACGCACACGCGCGGAGGCCGGGCTCTTCGGGGAAGAGCCCGGCCTCCGCGCGTCCCGGGCCGGGCGCCGGCCCGGGGGGATCTCCGGGGGTCGAGGGGTCTTCGGAGTGCCGGGCCCCGGGTGCCGGCCCCGGAGTCAGGCCCTCAGCAGGGGCGCCAGGATTTCGGCCATCCTGCGGTAGCCGTCGTCGTCGGGGTGCAGGCCGTCCTCGTACGCGTACGCGGGGTTCAGTCGCTGCGGGTCCTCGGGGTCGGCGAGCAGCCGGTCGAAGTCGACGACCGCGTCGAACTCGCCGGAGTGCCGGATCCAGTCGTTGACCTCGGCGCTGACCTTCTCGGCGCGCGCGCCCCAGTGGGTGGTGCCCTTGAAGGGCAGCAGCGTGGAGCCGATGATCTCCACGTCCCGCTCGTGGGCGGCACGGATCAGTTCGCGGTAGCCGGCGATGAGCTCGGCGGCGGAGAGGACCGGGGACGGCTTGTAGGTGGGCTGGTCACGCGCCTCGCTGAAGCCGATGTCGTTGACCCCCTGGAGGAGGACGACGGTCGAGACGCCGGGCAGGTCGAGGGCGTCGCGGCGGAACCGGGCGGAGGAGCGCTCGCCGTACCAGGCGGAGTCGTTGAGGAGCAGGTTGCCGCCGATGCCGGCGTTGAGCACGGGACGGTCGACGCGTTCGGCCAGGGCGTCGGAGTAGCGGCGGTTCGCGTTCGGGGTGGAGCCGAAGCCGTCGGTGATGGAGTCGCCGAAGAGCACCACTCCGTCCCGTCCGGCGGGACGCGTACCGCTGACGTCCACCCCGGACAGGTAGTACCAGGACCGGCTCCTGTCCTGGAACGCCGCGCCGCCGGTGTCGGCCCGGTGGTCGCCTTCGGCCCGGTAGCTGTCGGCCCACGCCTGGGAGTGGAAGGTCGCGGGACCGGTGGTCCCGGCCAGGTGGAGGGTGACCGTCACCGAGTCGAGTCTGGCCAGGGACAGGGCGGCCGCGTCGCTGGAGAGCTGCCCGTGGGCGGGGATCGTCACGGACCGCCGGCCGCCGAAGGTGAGGTGGCGGACCGAGCCGGGCCGGACGGCCGCCCCCTTGTCCGTACGGGCGATGGTGGCCCCCGTGATGTCGAGCGGGGAGGTGCCGTAGGCGTTGGAGAGCCGGATGCGGGCGCGGTCGCCGCCGCCGGTGAGCCGTACGACCTGGCGGACGGTCTGGCCGGAGAAGCCCTCCTGGGACCAGTTCGGGGTGAACCCGGTGGCGGGAAGCTGCGGAGAGGCGGCCCAGGCGGCCGTCCAGGCGGCGCGGTGGGCGTGGGACTCGGTGCCGGTGAGGAGCGTGAGCCCCAGCGCGCCTGCGGCGAGCGGGGCGGCGGCACGGCTGACGAGCTTGTTCATGGCATGACTCCCTGCTCCCGAAGCACTAATGGGCTTCCGGTTCCGTTAAGATGGGCAGACCGTAGCAGAGTCCCCGCCATTAACGGAACTGGAGGCCCATTTGGAAGCCACGCCGGGCACCGTGCGCCCCGGCGGCCGTACCGCCAAGGTCCGCGCCGCCGTCCTCGAAGCCACCCAGGAAGCCCTGTCGGCAGAGGGGTTCCAGGGCTTCCACGCCCTGAACCTGGACCGGATCGCCGCGAGCGCGGGCGTCGGCAGGACCACCGTGTACCGCCGCTGGGGCTCCCCGGTCGGCCTGATCGCCGACCTCCTGCGGGACATGGCCGAACAGTCCCTGCCCTGCTCCGACACCGGGTCCCTGGAGGGCGATCTGCGCGCCAACGCCGCACTCGTCCTCACGACCCTCACCGACCCGCGCATGGGCCCCGTCTTCCGGGCCGTCATCGCGGCGGCGGCCTGCGACGAGCAGTGCGCCACCGCGCTGAACGGCTTCTACACGACCCGTCTGCGGGAGTGGGCGCCGGTCGTGGAGCGCGCGGCCGGCCGGGGCGAGGCGCCGGCCGGCACCGACCCCGCCGAGGTGCTGCGCGCGGTCTCCGCGCCGCTGTACTACCGCTTCGCGGTCAGCCGTGAACCCCTCGCCGCCGAGGACGCGGAGCGGGCGGTGACGGCGGCGCTGGCCGCGACGGCGGCGGGCGCGTACACCCGCGGCGCGGAAGAGGGGTACACGCCTAGTCCGTAGGCAGGAGGGGGCCTGAGTACGCGTACTCAGGCGCCGCGCCCCCGCGAACAGCAGGATCGAAGGCATGCTGTGGTCCGACCCCGAGAACGAGCCCCCCAAGGAGATGCGGGACATGCAGGCCATGCTCCGCCGCGCGGGGATCCTGCTGGCGCTCGCCATGGTGCTGGCGATGTTCGTCACGGGCCTGCACTGAGCGGACACCGGCCCCGCCCGCCGCCGTCGCGGCGGACGCGTACCGCCGCCACGCCGGGCGGCCCGTCCCGGCCCGGGCGGACCTCGGCGGAGCCCGGCGGCGGGGCGCGGGGAAGAAGTCCCGGCGGCGGGGCGCGGGGACGGGGCCCGGGGGCAGGGCGCGCACCGCCCCGCCGGCTCCCCGCCCTTCCGTACGATGGCGCCCATGACTGCTCAGCGCCGGCTCGTCCTCGCCTCCGCCTCGCCCGCCCGACTCAACCTGCTCCGCCAGGCCGGACTCGCGCCCGAGGTGATCGTCAGCGGTGTCGACGAGGACAAGGTCACCGCCCCCACCCCGGCCGAACTGGCCCTCTCCCTCGCCGAGGCGAAGGCCTCCAGGGTGGCCGCCCGCCCCGAGGTCGCGGGCGCCCTGGTGATCGGCTGCGACTCGGTCCTGGAACTCGACAAGCAGGCCCTCGGCAAGCCGGCCGACGCCGAGGAGGCCACCGCCCGCTGGAAGGCGATGCGCGGCCGCGTGGGCGTCCTCCAGACGGGGCACTGCGTGTACGACACGGCGGCCAAGCGGTACGCCTCCGCGACCGCCTCCACCGTCGTGCGCTTCGGAGAGCCGACGGACGACGAGATCGCCGCGTACGTCGCGAGCGGCGAACCGCTGCACGTGGCGGGCGCCTTCACGCTGGACGGACGTTCGGCCCCGTTCGTCGACGGCATCGACGGCGACCCGGGCAACGTCATCGGGCTCTCGCTCCCGCTGCTGCGCCGCCTGCTGGCCGAGCTGGGGGTCTCCATCACCGACCTGTGGACGCCCGGCGCCTCCTGACCGCCCGTCACACGGGCGTCGCGCCCTCCCCGGCCGGGCGGCCGTACGGGGCGGCGGACACGGAACCGGCCGCGGGCCCGGCCGGAACGCCGCCTTCGGGAGGCGCGGCCTCCGTGCCCGTCTCCGGCGCGTACACCAGCAGCGCCAGCACGAGCAGCGCCAGCACCGCCATCATGAAGGCGAACGCGGGCCAGCCCACCAGTCCCACCGCCAGCGCCCCCAGCACGCCGTGGACGATCGCGCAGGAGATCAGCAGCACCCGGCCCGGCCGGCCGGGTGCGCGGTCGCGCCAGGCGGCGCGCACCAGCGCCGCCGCGCACAGCACGAGGAAGAGGGCGAAGACGCCGCCCATCACCCAGGTACCGGTGATCATGAGGCCCGGGTCGACACCGGCCAGGGACATGCGCTGGCTGTCGACCACCGTGGCGAGCACGAGGTGGATCAGCGCGATCCCCACCGCCTCGCCGAGCAGCACGAGCGCGGCCGTCAGGGCTATCGGTCTGCGGGCCACCACGGGTCCCCCTGCCTGTTACCAGCGGTATGACGACAGCGGGAACGTTACTAACCGGTAAACCTCTCGGCAAGACTCCTGACACCGCCGCAAAGAATCATTCGCCCATTCGTAGGGACTCCACAAAGAAACGGCATGGGGCACTGGTCCGGCAGACAGAGACCTTGACCACATCATGGGGTTACTGTGCGGTGGAGAAATCCTGCGTAACGTGGTGCGACAAGGGATTTTCCCACTTGGCCAAGATCCGTATCACGCTCCGTGTGGGCAAGCTCACCATTGGGGATGGGTCGAAAGGCCGTGTCGGCAGTCCCTAAACTCAGCGTGTTTTGGGAAGTCTTCGGCGCGGTGACCCGTCGAGCACCCGGGGCCGGGCGGATCCGGTCGGGGGCCCGGCCCGCGGCGCAGCCGCTCATCGGGGGCAGCGTCTCCCGGGAAATCAGCAAGGAGGGAGCCATCGTGCGCAAGGTGCTCATCGCCAACCGTGGCGAAATCGCTGTCCGTGTCGCCCGTGCCTGCCGGGACGCCGGGATCGCGAGCGTAGCCGTCTACGCCGACCCGGACCGGGACGCCCTGCACGTCCGCGCGGCCGACGAGGCGTTCGCCCTGGGCGGTGACACACCGGCCGCCAGCTATCTGGACATGGCCAAGGTGCTCCAGGCCGCCAAGGACTCGGGGGCGGACGCCATCCACCCGGGCTACGGATTCCTCTCGGAGAACGCCGAATTCGCCCAGGCCGTCCTGGACGCCGGGCTCACCTGGATCGGCCCGCCGCCGCAGGCGATCCGCGACCTGGGTGACAAGGTGGCGGCCCGTCACATCGCGCAGCGCGCCGGCGCGCCGCTCGTGGCCGGCACGCCGGACCCGGTCTCGGGTGCGGACGAGGTCGTCGCGTTCGCCGAGGAGCACGGCCTGCCGATCGCGATCAAGGCCGCCTTCGGTGGTGGCGGGCGGGGCCTGAAGGTCGCCCGCACGCTGGAGGAGGTGCCCGAGCTCTACGACTCGGCGGTCCGCGAGGCCGTGGCCGCGTTCGGGCGCGGGGAGTGCTTCGTCGAGCGTTACCTGGACAAGCCGCGGCACGTGGAGACGCAGTGCCTGGCCGACCAGCACGGCAACGTGGTCGTGGTCTCGACCCGTGACTGCTCGCTCCAGCGCCGCCACCAGAAGCTCGTGGAGGAGGCCCCGGCGCCGTTCCTCTCGGAGGAGCAGAACGCCGAGCTGTACGCCGCCTCCAAGGCCATCCTCAAGGAGGCCGGGTACGTCGGTGCCGGCACCGTCGAGTTCCTGGTCGGCGTGGACGGCACGATCTCCTTCCTGGAGGTCAACACCCGTCTCCAGGTCGAGCACCCGGTCACCGAGGAGGTCACCGGTATCGACCTCGTGCGCGAGATGTTCCGCATCGCCGACGGCGAGGAGCTCGGTTACGGCGACCCCGCCGTGCGAGGTCACTCGTTCGAGTTCCGCATCAACGGTGAGGACCCGGGCCGCAACTTCCTTCCGGCGCCCGGCACCGTCACCACCTTCGCGCCGCCCACCGGCCCCGGTGTCCGTCTGGACGCGGGCGTGGAGTCCGGCAGCGTGATCGGCCCGGCCTGGGACTCGCTGCTCGCCAAGCTGATCGTCACCGGCGCGACCCGTGAGCAGGCCCTCCAGCGTGCCGCGCGTGCGCTGGCGGAGTTCACCGTGGAGGGCATGGCCACCGCCATTCCGTTCCACCGTGCGGTCGTCGCCGACCCGGCGTTCACCAGCGACCCCTTCCGGATCCACACCCGGTGGATCGAGACGGAGTTCGTCAACGAGATCAAGCCCTTCGCCGCCCCGGCCGACGCCGACGCCGAGGACGAGGCGGGCCGCGAGACGGTCGTCGTGGAGGTCGGCGGCAAGCGTCTGGAGGTCTCGCTGCCGTCCTCGCTGGGCATGAGCCTGGCCCGGACGGGTCTGGCCGCCGGGGCCAAGCCGAAGCGCCGCGCCGCCAAGAAGGCCGGTTCGGCCGCCTCGGGCGACACCCTCGCCTCCCCGATGCAGGGCACCATCGTGAAGGTGGCCGTCGAGGAGGGCCAGGAGGTCAAGGAGGGCGACCTCATCGTCGTCCTGGAGGCGATGAAGATGGAGCAGCCGCTGAACGCGCACCGCGCGGGCACGGTCAAGGGCCTCGCCGCCGAGGTCGGCGCGTCCATCACCTCCGGTGCCGCGATCTGCGAGATCAAGGACTGACGCGGAGGCTCTTCGCGAGCGTGGGGCCCGTCGGCATGATGCCCGGCGGGCCCCTTCGTCCGTCCTCGATGGCATCCTGGAGGCCCGGGGGGCGGCAGAGGGAGGACAGCGCGATGGCGACGACCGGTACGGCACAGGGTGCGGCGCGCCCCATGCGCGCGGATGCCCGCCGCAATTACGGAAGGCTGCTGGCCGAGGCCAGGGGTGCCTTCGCCGAGCACGGCACCGACGCGTCGCTGGAGGACATCGCACGGCGGGCGGGGGTGGGGATCGGGACGCTGTACCGGCACTTCCCGAACCGGCAGGCGCTGATGAACGCCGTCTTCCAGGAGGCGCTGACGGCGCTCCTCGACCGCTCGCGCGAGCTGGCGGAATCGGAGGAGCCGTGTACGGCCCTGGTCATGTGGCTGCGCGCCAATGTGACCCATGCCGGGGAGTACCGGGGGCTGGCGCGGGCCCTCATGTCGGCCTCCCACGACCGCAGTTCGGCACTGTCCGGGTGCAGCGTGCCGCTGCGCGCGGCCGGGCAGGTGCTGCTGGGCCGGGCCCAGGAGGCGGGCGCGGTCCGGGAGGACGTGTCGATGGGCGACCTCATGCAGCTGACGAACGCCATCGCGCTGGCCGCCGAACAGTCCCCGGACGACCCGGAGCTGGCCGACCGTCTGCTCACCCTGACGGTACGCGGCCTGAAGCCCTGACCGCCCCGCCCGCCGGGCGGCACCGCGGGTGACACCGGCGGGGGCCGCGCGCACCAGGAACGCGCCGCCGAAACGCGCCGAGATGCACCAGGACGCGCCGAGACACACCGGGCGACACGGACCCGCCCGGCACGCCCGTGAGGCCCCCGCACCGCTCGGCCGTCGGCACGGGCCGTCGAGGGGCCCGGCACCGCTCCCGGCCGTCGGCACGTCCCGTGGCGGCACCGCCCGGGGCTCCACGGCGTACGCCCTTCCCGGCCGCCGCGGTCGGACGGGCCTCCGCCGCGCGGGGTCAGCGCCGGCGGAGGTCGGCGACCCTGGGGCGGTCCGCCGGCCCCTCCCCGGCCAGCGAGGCCGCGCTGCGCAGCGGGGCTCCCGGGTGGCGGCCGCGCTGGCCGGGGAGCGGCACGTCCCGGCGGGACTGCCGCCCGGGGGCCGCGCCGTCGCCGCTCGCGGCCGCCGGGCCCGCGCCCGCCACCGTGATCTGCACGCCCTGGTCGGCCAGCGCCTGCAGCTCCGTACCCGCCCGGTCGTCGTGCACCGGCGGCTCGTCGGTGACCAGACGGGTGATCACGTCCGTGGGGACGGTCTGGAACATGGTGTCGGTGCCGAGCTTGGTGTGGTCGGCGAGAACCACGACCTCCGCGGCCGCCTGGACCAGCGCGCGGTCCACGCTGGCGGACAGCATGTTGGAGGTGGACAGGCCGCGCTCGGCGGTCAGGCCGCTTCCGGAGAGGAAGGCCCGCGAGACCCTGAGCCCCTGGAGGGACTGCTCGGCTCCGCTGCCCACGAGGGCGTAGTTGGAGCCGCGCAGGGTCCCGCCGGTCATGACGACTTCGACGCGGTTGGCGTGGGCCAGTGCCTGGGCCACCAGCAGGGAGTTGGTGACCACGGTCAGCCCGGGCACCCGGGCCAGCCGGCGGGCCAGTTCCTGGGTGGTCGTACCGGCGCCGACCACGATGGCCTCGCCCTCTTCGACGAGGCTCGCGGCGACGTCGGCGATGGCCGTCTTCTCCGCGGTCGCGAGATGGGATTTCTGCGGGAAGCCGGACTCTCGCGTAAAGCCGCCCGGCAGTACCGCACCGCCATGCCGGCGGTCGAGGAGTCCTTCTGCCTCCAGCGCCCGCACGTCCCGCCGTACGGTCACTTCGGAGGTCTGGACTACGCGGGCGAGCTCACGGAGCGACACGGCTCCGTTGGCGCGCACCATTTCGAGGATCAACTGACGACGTTCTGCAGCGAACACGAAACTGACAGTAACCTGAGTGACGATTCCTTGCAGCGCTATGGGCCGAATTCGAGAAGATGCGAACAAACAGGGCCGCCCAGTGGTATGGACGACCCTGTTCGAGTGTACGGGGACCCTTCGCGACCGCCGCCCGGCCCGCTCGCACGGGCCCGCTCCGGACGGCCGGGCCGACGCCGCCGGCCCCGACTCCCCGCCGCTTTCCGCCACTTGGGGGCGTTCGGGGCGCTGCCCGCGACCGCCCCCGGAGGGGCTCAACCCTCGGCGGACGTCTTGCGGGTGTGCAACTGCCGGGCCACCTCGGCGATCGAGCCGGACAGCGACGGGTACACGGTGAACGCGTTCGCGATCTGCTCGACCGTCAGGTTGTTGTCGACCGCGATCGAGATCGGGTGGATCAGCTCGCTGGCGCGCGGCGCGACGACACAGCCGCCGACCACGATGCCCGTGCCCGGGCGGCAGAAGATCTTCACGAAGCCGTCGCGGATGCCCTGCATCTTGGCACGCGGGTTGCGCAGCAGCGGCAGCTTGACGGACTTGGCGTCGATCTTGCCGGCGTCGATGTCGGCCTGCGTGTAACCGACGGTGGCGATCTCCGGGTCGGTGAAGACGTTGGAGGAGACCGTCTTGAGGTTCAGCGGGGTCACCGCGTCGCCGAGGAAGTGGTACATCGCGATCCGGCCCTGCATGGCCGCGACCGACGCGAGCGCGAAGACCCCGGTGACGTCACCTGCCGCGTAGACGCCGGGCGCCGTGGTGCGCGACACCTTGTCCGTCCAGATGTGGCCGGACTCCCTGAGCCGTACGCCCGCCTCCTCCAGGCCCATCCCCGCGCTGTTCGGGATGGCGCCCACCGCCATCAGGCAGTGCGAACCGGAGATGACCCGGCCGTCGGCGAGGGTGACCTCGACCCGGTCGCCCACCCGTTTGGCGGACTGGGCGCGCGAGCGGGCCATGACGTTCATGCCCCGGCGGCGGAAGACGTCCTCCAGGACGGCGGCCGCGTCCGGGTCCTCGCCGGGCAGCACCCGGTCGCGCGAGGAGACGAGGGTGACGCGCGAGCCGAGGGCCTGGTAGGCGCCCGCGAACTCGGCACCGGTGACGCCGGAACCGACCACGATGAGCTCCTCGGGGAGCTCGTCCAGGTCGTACACCTGCGTCCAGTTGAGGATGCGCTCGCCGTCGGGCAGGGCGTCCGGGATCTCGCGCGGGTGGCCGCCGGTCGCGATCAGCACGGCGTCGGCGGTGAGCGTCTCCTCGGTGCCGTCGGCGGCGGTGACGATCACCTGGCGCGAGCCGTCCATGGCCTGGCGGCCGTCGAGCCGGCCGCGGCCGCGCAGGACGCGGGCGCCGGCCCGGGTGACGGAGGCGGTGATGTCGTGCGACTGGGCGAGGGCGAGTCGCTTCACCCGGCGGTTGACCTTGCCGAGGTCGACCCCGACGACCCGGGCGGCCTGCTCGACGTGCGGGGTGTCGTCGGCGACGATGATGCCCAGTTCCTCGTACGAGGAGTCGAAGGTCGTCATCACCTCGGCGGTCGCGATGAGGGTCTTCGAGGGGACGCAGTCGGTGAGGACGGACGCTCCGCCGAGGCCGTCGCAGTCCACGACGGTCACCTCCGCGCCGAGCTGGGCGCCGACCAAGGCCGCCTCGTATCCGCCGGGTCCGCCTCCGATGATCACGATCCGGGTCACAGGGGTTTACGCCTCGCGCTCTCGTCACGGCAACCCCGCGGACTGGTGGGCCGGGGGTTCGGGGGTGGCCCCCGATGGATGGAGTACGTACTCCATTGTCCCGCACCGCGGGAAGTGGTTCGCCCCGGGGCCCTCCAACGGCGGAACAGCGCTCACCCGCGACCCTCCCGTACCCTCGATCCCATGTCGCTCTACGCCGCGTACGCCGGCAACCTCGACGCGCGGCTGATGACGCGCCGCGCCCCGCACTCCCCGCTGCGCGGCACCGGCTGGCTCAACGGCTGGCGGCTCACCTTCGGCGGCGAGCAGATGGGCTGGGAAGGGGCGCTGGCCACCATCGTGGAGGCACCGCGTTCCCAGGTGTTCGTCGCGCTCTACGACATCGCCCCGATGGACGAGGACTCCATGGACCGCTGGGAGGGCGTCGGGCTCGACATCTACCGGCGCATGCGGGTGAGGGTCGACACCCTCGACGGCGAGGAGCCCGCCTGGGTGTACGTGCTCAACGGGTACGAGGGCGGTCTGCCCTCCGCGCGCTACCTGGGGGAGATCGCGGACGCGGCCGAGTCGGCGGGCGCCCCGCACGACTACGTGATGGAGCTCCGCAAGCGTCCCTGCTAGGGGCGTCCCGCCGGTCCTGCCGGGCTCGCGACGCCCCGCGCGCACGCTCGCCGCGGTGCTGTCGCGCGCCGACCCGGCCCCGTACGGCATCCCGCAGCCGCGCCGGCCGGTCCCGGCCTGCCGCGGCGCCCTCCGCCCGGGCCGCGCGCCCACCGGTCGCCCTGCGACCGCCACGGCTCCCACCTGCGGCGACGCCCCCCGCTGGGCGGGTCCCGCGCGACGTGTGGGGGGCTTCTCGTCGGAAACGACAAGACAACGATCGCATGTCCGTCCGCGTCGTCATCTACGCGCGTAGGAATTCTCGGGCTACGCTCTGGACGTCACTGCTTTTCATCCGGGGCGACCCCCGGACCCCCGGCCGGACAGACGTGGCCGGGGCGACGTTCCTTCGCGAGGCGAGAGACTCTGTGAACGCAACTGCCACCCCGGACCACTCCCAGGGCGCCCTTGTCGACCCCTTGGCCGCCGCCGACGCCGCCGCCGCGCGCCTGCGCGAGCTGACCGGCACCGAGACCCACGACGTCGCCCTCGTGATGGGCTCCGGCTGGGCGCCGGCCGTCGACGCGCTCGGCGCGCCCGAGGCCGAGTTCCCGGTCACCGAGCTTCCCGGCTTCCCGCCCCCGGCCGTCGAGGGCCACGGCGGCAAGATCCGGTCGTACCGGATCGGCGAGAAGCGCGCTCTGGTCTTCCTCGGCCGCACCCACTTCTACGAGGGCCGGGGCGTCGCCTCCGTCGCCCACGGCGTGCGCACCGCCGTCGCCGCCGGCTGCAAGACGGTCGTACTGACCAACGGCTGCGGCGGCCTGCGCGAGGGCATGCGCCCCGGCCAGCCGGTCCTGATCAGCGACCACATCAACCTGACGGCCGCCTCCCCGATCGTCGGCGCCAACTTCGTGGACCTGACCGACCTGTACTCGCCGCGGCTGCGCGCGCTGTGCCAGGAGGTCGACGAGACCCTCGAAGAGGGTGTCTACGTCCAGTTCCCCGGCCCGCACTACGAGACCCCGGCCGAGATCAACATGGTCCGCGTGCTCGGTGGCGACCTGGTCGGCATGTCCACCGTCCTGGAGGCCATCGCGGCCCGTGAGGCGGGCGCCGAGGTACTGGGCATCTCACTGGTCACCAACCTCGCCGCCGGCCTGTCGGGCGAGCCGCTGAACCACGAGGAGGTCCTCCAGGCGGGCCGGGACTCGGCCGCCCGTATGGGTGAGCTGCTCACCCGCGTCCTGGAGCGGATCTGACCCACCCCCGACGCGCCCCGCGCACGGCACCGGCCCCGGGCGACAGCCCCGGCCGGCCGGCGCGGGGCGCTCGGGCGATCCGGCCCGGGAGCGGACGTCCCGGGAAGGACACCGGCATGGTGTGTACCGGCGCACCCGTGCACCGGCACACCGGTACACCGGTACACCGGTGCTCGACAGCCCGGACACCCGGACACCCGGACACACGTACGACATCCAGAGAGGCAGAGACCACCGTGCAGCAGAACCTCATCGCCCAGGCGCAGGCGTGGCTGGCCGAGGACCCGGACGGCGAGACCCGGGAGGAGCTCGCCAAGCTCATCGAGTCGCGCGACCTCGACGAGCTCGCCGACCGGTTCGGGGGCACGCTCCAGTTCGGTACGGCCGGGCTGCGCGGCGAGCTGGGCGCGGGGCCGATGCGGATGAACCGTTCGGTGGTCATCCGGGCCGCCGCCGGTCTCGCCGCGTACCTGAAGGCGAAGGGCCTGACCGGCGGTCCGGTCGTGATCGGGTACGACGCGCGCTACAAGTCGGCGGACTTCGCGCGTGACACGGCGGCCGTGATGGTGGGCGCGGGACTGCGCGCCGCCCTGCTGCCGCGTCCGCTCCCGACGCCGGTCCTCGCGTTCGCGATAAGGCACCTGGGTGCCGTCGCCGGCGTCGAGGTCACCGCCAGTCACAACCCGCCGCGCGACAACGGCTACAAGGTCTATCTCGGCGACGGCTCGCAGATCGTCCCGCCCGCGGACGGCGAGATCGCCGCCGGGATCGCCGCCGTGCGGGCCCTGGCCGACGTGCCGCGCCCGTCGGACGGCTGGGAGACGCTCGGGGACGAGGTCCTGGAGGCGTACCTGGCGCGTACGGACGCCGTCCTGACCGCCGGTTCGCCCCGGACCGCGAACGTCGTCTACACGGCCCTGCACGGCGTCGGCAAGGACGTGGTGCTCGCCGCGTTCGAGCGGGCCGGGTTCCCCGCTCCCGTCCTGGTGGCCGAGCAGGCCGAGCCGGACCCGGCGTTCCCCACGGTCGCCTTCCCCAACCCGGAGGAGCCGGGCGCGATGGACCTGGCGTTCGCCACGGCCCGCGAGGCCCGGCCCGACCTCGTCATCGCCAACGACCCGGACGCCGACCGGTGCGCCGTGGCGGTCCCCGACGGCTCCGTGGACGGCGGCTGGCGGATGCTGCGCGGCGACGAGGTCGGCGCGCTGCTCGCCGCCCACCTGGTGCACAAGGGGGTGTCGCGTCAGGGGAGGAACAGCACCTTCGCCGAGTCGATCGTGTCGTCCTCGCTGCTCGGCCGGATCGCCGAGGCGGCCGGGGTCGCGTACGAGGAGACGCTGACCGGCTTCAAGTGGATCGCGCGCGTGGACGGCCTGCGGTACGGGTACGAGGAGGCGCTCGGTTACTGCGTCGACCCCGAGGGCGTGCGCGACAAGGACGGCGTGACGGCGGCCCTGCTCGTCACCGAGCTTGCCTCCGACCTCAAGGAGCGGGGCCGTACGCTCCAGGACCTGCTCGACGACCTGGCCGTCGAGCACGGGCTGCACGCCACCGACCAGCTGTCGGTGCGGGTCGAGGACCTGAGCGTCATCGCGAACGCCATGCGCCGGCTGCGCGAACAGCCGCCCACGTCGCTCGCCGGCCTCACCGTCACGGTGGCCGAGGACCTGACGCGGGGCACCGGCACGCTGCCGCCGACGGACGGCCTGCGGTACTACCTGGAGGGCGACTTCAAGGCCCGGGTGATCGTCCGGCCCAGTGGCACGGAGCCGAAGCTCAAGTGCTACCTGGAGGTCGTCGTGCCGGTCGGCGACGCGACCGGCCTGGCCGACGCGCGCGCCCGGGGCGCGGAGATCCTGGCCGCCCTCAAGACGGACCTGGCGGCCGCGGCCGGAATCTGAGCCGGCCCGGACAGCGGTCCGCGTGCCCGTACGGAACCCTCCGTGCGGGCACGCGGTGTTTCCGGCCACGCGCCGTTCCGGCCCCGCGCCGGCCGTCGGGCGGGCGGGCGGGCAGGGGAACGACCGCGCGATTCCCTCGCGCGGGTGATTCCCGTACGGCACCTGACGCAGCGTTCCGGTTGATTCCACGGGCCTGCGAGCAGGGTCAACCCGGTAGATCGACGCCGAGTGCCGAGGAGCGCCCCCGTGCCGCCGGTGACCACCACGCGCCCGACCGTCCCCGCCTCCCGGCGGCCGCGATCCCCGGTGGCCGGCCGGGTACGGGACCGGACGGCCCGCTCCCTGCGGCACGCCGCGCCCGCGCTCCTCGGCTATCTCGCGGTACGGCTCGTCGGGCTGCTGGTCCTGGCCCGCTGGGCACACCTCAAGGACCACGGCGTCTGGCCGACGCTGGCCGCCTCATGGGATTCCCGCTGGTACCTGCGGATCGCGGACCGCGGCTACCAGGACGCCCTCGGCACCACGATGGACTCCAACGACCTGGCGTTCTTCCCGCTCTATCCGGCTCTGATCAAGGCCGTGGCCGCCGTGACGCCCGGCTCGCGCGCCTCCGTGGGGCTGGTCATCGCCGTCTGCTGCTCGCTGGCCGCCGCGTGGGGCGTGTTCGCGGTGGGCGACCGGCTCCACGGCCGTCCGGCCGGCACCGTGCTGGCCGTGCTGTGGGGCGCCCTGCCGGTCGCGGTGGTCCAGTGGATGGGCTACACCGAGTCGCTGTTCACCGCCCTCTGCGCCTGGGCGCTGTACGCGGTGCTGACCAGGCGCTGGGCATGGGCCGCGGGCCTCGCGATCCTGGCCGGTCTGACCCGTCCCACGGGGGTCGCGCTCGCGGCGGCGGTCACGGTGAGCGGGCTGCTGGCCTTCGCGGCGCGGGGGCGCGGCCGGGACCGGACCGCGCTCTGGGCGGCGCTGGCCGCGCCGCTGGGCTGGCTGGGGTACGTCGGATGGGTGGGGCTGCGGCTCGGGCGCTGGGACGGCTACTTCGCCGTGCAGCGGCTGTGGCGCAACGCCTGGGACGGCGGACCGGTGACCCTGCGCCAGCTGCGCCAGCACCTGGCGTACGACCGGACGCCGCACCTGTTCCTGGTGGTGGTGTCGCTGGTGCTGGTGGTGTCGGCGGGGTTGTTCGTCCTGAGCGTGGCCGACCGGCAGCCGGTGGCGCTGCTGGTCTTCACGGGGGTGCTGCTGCTGGTGGTCCTGGGCAGCGGCGGCGTCTACTTCCCGCGCGCCCGGTTCCTGCTGCCCGGCTTCCCGCTGCTGCTGCCGATCGCCCTGGCGGTGTGCCGGGCCCGGCTCCGCGCGGCGGCGCTGGTGCTGGGGGCGGCGGCCCTGTCGTCGGCGTGGCTGGGCGCGTACATGCTGCTGGTGTGGCCCGGGCCGCCGTGACGGGTGCGGAGGACCGGGGGGCGAAGGGGCCCGGGGGAGGGGGGCCCCGTCCGGTGAGGGGCGCGTACCGCCGGTTCAGCCGGTGACGACGAGCACCGCGAGGGCGATCAGACCGGCCAGTGCGGGCGCGATGATCTCGTACGCCCAGCGCACCCGCGGGTCGCCCTGGGCCGTGGGGCGCGCCGCGCCGCGCTCGGCCAGTTCCCGCAGGTCGGCCATGGCCTGGTCGGCGCCGGCCAGCCGGGCCCCCGTGCCGTCGGAGCCGGACTGCGCGGGGGTGTGGCCGTGCCGGGCGGCGCGGGAGTCGCGGCGGGCCGCGCGCTTGCGCTCGCGCAGCGAGACGGGGACCGCCCAGAGCTGGTACTTGGTGCCTTCCCGGGTGATGACCTCGCTGGAGTACCCGGCCCGTACGTCCGCGACGGACGCCCAGGGCAGGTCGATCGTGCGGAAGGGGTTGCGCACCCGCAACCGGTCGTCACCCGCGTACACCGCGGGCCGGAAGGTGAAGGCGACGACGAGCGGCACCACGCACAGCAGCCCGGCCAGGGCCATCCAGGGGACCCGGCCCTCGCCCCGGATCAGCGCGTCACCGCCGATCCAGGCGGCGAAGCCGAGGAGCAGCACACCGCCCGCGATCCCGAGGGGTGAGCGGAAGGCCCGGTCGGCGTAGCCCGGCTGTGACGGCTCGGAGGGCTGGGGGGTCGTCATGGGGCCGATTCTGCCTCACGGGACTCGGGCGACGAGATCCGCGTACAGGATGATGTTGTCGGGTCGGTGACCGTTCACCAGATCGCCGCCGCAGGTGACGAGACGCAGTTCGGGGCGGGTGGTGTCGCCGTACACCTTCCGCGTCGGGAAGGTGTTCTTGCCGATCTGTTCCAGCTCGCGCACCCGGAAGACGGCCGTGGTGCCGTCGGCGCGATCGACGCTGATCTCGTCGCCGGTCCTCACCCTGGCGACGTCCTTGAGCACGGCGGGGCCCTTCGCCGTGTCGAAGTGGCCGATCAGGACGGCGGGGCCGGTCTCGCCGGGCGTGACGCCCTTGTCGTACCAGCCGATCCGGTCCGCCTCGGCGACGGAGGGCACCTCGACGGTGCCGTCGGCGGCCAGGCCGAGGGCGAGCACGGGGCCGGTGTCGACGCCCGCGGCCGGCACCCGCACGCGCACCGGCTCGGACCTGGGCATGGGGGCGGCGGCCGGGGCGCCGGCCCTCGGCGCGGCGGAGGCGGGCTCGACGTGGGCGGGCGGGGTGGCCGGCGCCTCGGCACCGGCACCGCATCCGGCGAGTCCGGCCGCGGCGACCAGGGCGAGCAGCGTGGCGGCGGCGCGGTGGGCGGCGGGCATGGCGTGGCTCCAGGGGACGGGAGATACGGGGACTGCGGGAGTACGGAGTACGGGGACGACGGGGCTTACGGCGGAGGGCGGGATTCGGGGGTGGCGGGGCGCCGGCTCGGGAGTGACAGGAGTGACGGGAGTGACGGGAGTGACGGGAGTGACGGGAGTGACGGTGCGGGTGAGCGGGCCGCCGCGGGAAGGCGCGGCGGCCCGCCCGTTGGGGTGGGGTGGTGCTCCTGCTCGGGTCGGTGCAGGTCAAGCGTGGGGCCGGCGGTGCGGGTCAAGCGTGGTGCCGGCGGTGCGGGGCGCGCTCACGGATCCGGCCAGATCGGCGAGACACCCCCTAGCCGCGGTCGCCGGCGGTACGGCGGCGCAGCGCGACGAAGCCGAGTCCGGCGGCGGTGACGGCGGCGGCACCCGCGCCTGCGGCGACCAGGGCGTTCTCGTTGGCCTCGGCGGTCTCGGCGGTCTCGGCGGTGCCGGCGATCTCGGCACCGGCGGCCACACCGCCCCGGGGGACGACGGTGGTCTGGGCGGACGTCCGCGCCGCCGTGCCGGTGGAGCCCCCCTGCGGCGTGGTGCCACCGGTCCCGGTCCCGGCACCGGCACCGGCCCCGGTGCCGGGACCGGCACCGGCCCCGTCGACGAGGACGGCCGGGGTCTGCTTCGCGGCTCCGACGATGTGGTGGGAGAAGGAACCGTCCTGCTCCAGCACGAGCACGGTGTCGTCCTCCTGGAGGACCACCCGCGGGCCATCGGCGTAGACGATGCCGAGCGAGTGACCGTCCTTGGTCAGCTCCAGGCCGTAGCGGCCGTCCTTCTTGTGCAGCTCGACCAGACGGCCGCCGGGCAGGCGGTAGGTGCCGGGCCTGCGGTCGGACGTGGAGTTGCCGATCCAGTGGAGGATGGTGCCGTCCGGGTGGAGGACCAGGAAGCTGCCGTTGTTCTGGCCGGCGACGGCGCGTCCGTCGGCGTCCAGGACACCGATGGAGTAGCCGTCCACGAACGACTCGGCGCGGTAGTGGCCGGAGCCGACCTTGTAGATCTTGACCAGGGTTCCGTCGGAGAGCGTCTCCGTCCGGACGAGCCTGCCCTTCCCGTCCTCGTCGTCGCCGCCGTGCACCCAGAGGAGTTTGCCGTCCTGGAAGAGCTGGACGTGGACGACGTCGAAGCTCCCCTGGTCGTACGTCCTGCCCTTCGCGGGGTCGACGGAGAGCGTGCCGATCACGGCGCCCTTCTTGAGGACCTGGGCGGTGAAGACGCCTTCACCGGCCCCGTGGACCAGGGCGCTCACTCCGTTCGTCATCTCGTACCGGCCGACGATCTGGCCCTGGGGGCCGTCGTCGCCGGTGAGGGCGGTGACCAGGTCACCGTTGGCGAGGAGCTGGACGCTCACCCGCCCGTACTGGCCCCGGACGGGCTTCCTGCCGCTCGCCTTGTCGATCGTGAGGGTGCCGAGCGGCTTCCCCCCGCGCAGGATCTCGGCCGCGTAGGCCGCGTCGCCGGTCCGGTAGACCTTCCCGGTCAGGCCGTCGACGAGCTTCTCGGTACGGAGCAGTTCGCGTTCGACGGTGGTCCCGGCGCCGCCCGTGTCAGAGGTGCCGGAGGTCCCGGAGGTACCAGAGGTGCCGGCCCCGGCGGCCCCACCCTCCGCGGCGGCCGGCCGGGCGGCGTCCGACGCGAAGGCGGTGCCCGCGGTGAGGGCCGGCGCGAGGGCGGCACCGGCGAGGGCGGCGGTCGCGACGGCGGTGCGGAGGGCGGTACGCATAACGACTCCTGTGGTGTGGACAGGTGGGACGGGAAGAGCCGCTTGCCGCCTGCGCTGAGCCCCCTCCCCCGCCGAGGGCGGTGGGGAGGGGGTGGGGCCGGTGAGTGTCGGCGGGGCTGTACGGACCAACGTATGGATCTTGTATGGAGGAGCGATCCGCTCCACGTCACAGGCATGTGACAGCAATCACGGCCCACCGGCCACCAGCGGTTTCGCCCCGGTTCGCGAAGCGGGGGTGTACAGGCAGCTACGCGCGTAGATATGCTCCCCTGGTGACCATGCCCACCACTGCAACTGCATTTGCTGACGTGACCGCGTCCGACAGCACACTGCGCCGCTTCCTCCACGGGCTGCCCGGTGTGGATTCCGTCGGCCTGGAAGCGCGCGCCGCGTCCCTCGGTACCCGCTCGATCAAGACGACGGCCAAGGCGTACGCCATCGACCTGGCCATCTCGATGATCGACCTGACGACGCTGGAAGGCGCGGACACCCCGGGCAAGGTCCGGGCGCTCGCCGCCAAGGCCGTCCATCCCGACCCGACCGACCGCACCACCCCCCGCACGGCCGCGGTCTGCGTCTACCCCGACATGGTGGCCACCGCGAAGGCGGCCCTCGCCGGCACGGACGTCAAGGTCGCCTCCGTCGCGACCGCCTTCCCGGCCGGCCGCGCCGCGCTCGCCGTCAAGCTGGCGGACGTCCGCGACGCGGTGGCGGCGGGGGCGGACGAGATCGACATGGTGATCGACCGCGGGGCGTTCCTCGCGGGTGACTACCTGAAGGTCCTGGACGAGATCCGCGCGGTGAAGGAGGCCTCGGGCGCCGCACGCCTGAAGGTGATCTTCGAGACCGGCGAGCTCTCCACGTACGACAACATCCGCCGCGCGTCCTGGCTGGGCATGATCGGCGGCGCGGACTTCATCAAGACCTCGACCGGCAAGGTCGCGGTCAACGCCACTCCGGCCAACACGCTGCTCATGCTGGAGGCCGTGCGCGACTTCCGCGCCCAGACCGGGGTACAGGTCGGGGTGAAGCCCGCGGGCGGCATCCGCACCACCAAGGACGCGATCAAGTTCCTGGTCCTGGTCAACGAGACCGCCGGCGCCGACTGGCTGGACAACCACTGGTTCCGGTTCGGCGCGTCGAGCCTGCTCAACGACCTGCTGATGCAGCGTCAGAAGCTGGCCACCGGACGTTACTCCGGTCCCGACTACGTGACGGTGGACTGATCATCATGGCATCTGCATTCGAGTACGCACCCGCTCCCGAGTCCCGCTCGGTCGTCGACATCGCGCCGTCCTACGGCCTGTTCATCGACGGTGAGTTCACCGAGGCCGCCGACGGCAAGGTCTTCAAGACCGTCTCCCCCGCCACCGAAGAGGTGCTGTCGGAGATCGCCCGGGCCGGTGCCGAGGACGTGGACCGGGCCGTGCGGGCCGCCCGCAGGGCGTTCGCCCCGTGGTCGGCCCTGCCGGGCTCCGAGCGCGCCAAGTACCTCTTCCGGATCGCCCGGATCATCCAGGAGCGGTCGCGCGAGCTGGCCGTCCTGGAGACCCTGGACAACGGCAAGCCGATCAAGGAGACGCGCGACGCGGACCTCCCGCTGGTCGCCGCGCACTTCTTCTACTACGCGGGCTGGGCGGACAAGCTCGACCACGCGGGCTACGGCGCCGACCCGCGTCCGCTGGGCGTCGCGGGCCAGGTCATCCCCTGGAACTTCCCGCTCCTGATGCTGGCGTGGAAGATCGCCCCGGCGCTCGCCACCGGCAACACGGTGGTGCTCAAGCCGGCCGAGACGACCCCGCTGAGCGCGCTGTTCTTCGCTGACATCTGCCGCCAGGCGGGCCTGCCGAAGGGCGTCGTCAACATCCTGCCCGGTTACGGGGACGCCGGCGCCGCGCTCGTCGAGCACGAGGACGTGAACAAGGTCGCCTTCACCGGTTCGACCGCCGTCGGCAAGGCCATCGCGCGCCAGGTCGCCGGTACGGACAAGAAGGTCACCCTGGAGCTGGGCGGCAAGGGCGCGAACATCGTGTTCGACGACGCCCCGATCGACCAGGCCGTCGAGGGCATCGTCACCGGCATCTTCTTCAACCAGGGCCAGGTCTGCTGCGCGGGCTCCCGCCTGCTGGTCCAGGAGTCGATCCAGGACGAGCTGCTGGACGCGCTGAAGCGCCGCCTGTCGACGCTGCGCCTGGGCGACCCGCTGGACAAGAACACCGACATCGGCGCGATCAACTCCGCCGAGCAGCTGGCCCGGATCACGGCGCTGGCCGACACGGGCGAGGCGGAGGGGGCCGAGCGCTGGTCGCCGGCGTGCGAGCTGCCCTCCTCGGGCTACTGGTTCGCCCCGACGCTGTTCACCAACGTCACCCAGGCGCACCGGATCGCCCGCGACGAGATCTTCGGCCCGGTGCTGTCGGTGCTGTCCTTCCGTACGCCCGACGAGGCCGTCGCCAAGGCCAACAACAGCCAGTACGGCCTGTCCGCCGGCATCTGGACGGAGAAGGGCTCCCGCATCCTCGCGGTGGCGAACAAGCTCCGCGCGGGCGTCGTCTGGGCCAACACGTTCAACAAGTTCGACCCGACCTCGCCGTTCGGCGGCTACAAGGAGTCGGGCTTCGGCCGCGAGGGCGGCCGTCACGGCCTGGAGGCATACCTCGATGTCTGACCGTTTGAGTGTGCTCAAGACCTACAAGCTGTACGTCGGGGGCAAGTTCCCCCGCAGCGAGAGCGGCCGGGTGTACGAGGTGACCACAGCGACATCAGCCGCTGACGCGGCGGGCAAGGGCAAGTGGCTGGCCAACGCCCCGCTCTCCTCCCGCAAGGACGCGCGGGACGCGGTCGTCGCGGCCCGCAAGGCGTTCGGCGGCTGGTCGGGCGCGACGGCGTACAACCGGGGCCAGATCCTCTACCGCGTCGCCGAGATGCTGGAGGGCCGCAAGAACCAGTTCGCGCACGAGGTGGCGCACGCGGAGGGGCTGTCCAAGTCCAAGGCGGCGGAGGTAGTCGAGGCCGCCGTCGACCGCTGGGTCTGGTACGCGGGCTGGACGGACAAGATCAGCCAGGTCGTGGGCGGGGCGAACCCGGTCGCGGGCCCGTACTTCAACCTCTCGGCCCCCGAGCCGACCGGCGTCGTGGCCGTCGTCGCGCCGCAGGAGTCGTCCTTCCTGGGCCTGGTCTCCGTCGTCGCCCCGGTGATCGCCACCGGCAACACGGCGGTCGTCATCGCCTCCGAGAAGGCCCCGCTGCCCGCGCTGTCCCTGGGCGAGGTGCTGGCCACCTCCGACCTGCCCGGCGGCGTGGTCAACATCCTCTCCGGCCGGACGGCCGAGATCGCGGCGCCGCTCGCCGCCCACCAGGACGTCAACGCGATCGACCTGACGGGCGCGGACGCGGAGCTCGCCCGCGACCTGGAGGTCGCCGCAGCGGACAACCTGAAGCGCGTTCTGCGTCCACAGCCTGTGGACTTCCGCGCCGACCCGGGCACGCACCGCATGACGGCGTTCCTGGAGACCAAGACGGTCTGGCACCCGACCGGCTCCCTGGGCGCCTCGGGTTCCGCGTACTGACGGGTCCCGCACGCCGAACGGCCCCGCCTCCCCTCCGTCCGGGGGAAGCGGGGCCGTTCCCGTACCGGCACGACCGCCGGTCACGGCGCGAGGGTTCAGCCGGGAAGCAGTCCGCCCAGCAGCGGCCCGGCCACCGGCAGGTTCGGCGCGCTGGTCAGCGAGCCGGTCACCATGGTCGTGTCGACCGGCCGGAAGTCGGCCACCTGCGTACCGACGCCGTTGTCCAGCGGGTCGACCCCGGTCTGCGCGAGCGGGTTGATCTTCAGGTGCTTGACCGCGCCGACCGCGTGCGGAACGGCGCCCGTGGTGGCCCGTACGGCGGAAGCGGCGTCGACGTCCGGCGCGCCGGCGGCCTGCGCCGTGCCGCCGCCGGCGGCGAGGGCGGCCCCGAGGGCCGAGACGGTCAGCCCGGCCTTCAGCAAGGTACGACGTGCCATGGGGACTCCTGCGGGGAAGGTGATCGATCGGACACGCAGCGTATTTGACATGTGATGCTCGATACCAACGGACCCCGGAGGGGGTCCCCCGACCGGGTCAATGCCTCACACTGGTGTCCCGTGAGTTCCCAACCCATACCGACCCGCGTCGTGCTGCTCGCGGGCCCCTCCGGTTCCGGCAAGTCCTCCCTCGCCGCCCGCACGGATCTGCCCGTGCTGCGCCTGGACGACTTCTACAAGGAGGCCGACGACCCGACCCTTCCGCTGGTCCCCGCCAGTGAGGACATCGACTGGGACTCACCGCTGTCCTGGGACGCGGACGCGGCGGTGGCCGCGATCGTCGAGCTGTGCGCGACGGGCCGGACGGACGTCCCGGTCTACGACCTCGCCACCAGCTCGCGCGTCGACGCGAGGACCCTCGACATCGAGCGCACCCCGCTCTTCGTGGCGGAGGGCATCTTCGCGGCGGACATCGTCGCGCGCTGCCGGGAGCTCGGCGTCCTGGCCGACGCCCTGTGCCTGCGCGGCAGTCCCGCGACGACCTTCCGCCGCCGGCTGCTGCGCGACCTCCGCGAGGGCCGCAAGTCGGTTCCGTTCCTGCTGCGCAGGGGGTGGCGCCTGATGCGCGCGGAACGCTCCATCGTCGCCCGCCAGAGCGCGCTGGGCGCCCACCCGTGCGGCAAGGCCGAGGCACTGGGCCGCCTGGCCGCCGCGGCGGCGGGCCGCCGCCAGGCACCGACGGCCGCTCCCGCGCCGGAACCGGCCGCCTGATCCGGCGGCGAGGTTCCGGGCGCGGAAACGGGCGCGGGGCCGGACAGGTCCCCCCGGCCTGTCCGGCCCCGCGCCTTCCCCGTATCCCGCTTTCCCCCGTGCCGGCCGCCGTCTCCCCCGAAACGCGCGGCCGCCCCCCGTCGCCCTCAGGCCACCAACTGGCCGAAGGACTCTTCCTCGTCACGGCCGAAGCTGAGGACGTCGTCCTCGCGCAGCCGGCGGAGCGACCGCCAGATGCTCGACTTCACCGTGCCGACACTGATGTCCAGGATCTCCGCGATCTCCGGATCCGTACGGCCCTCGTAGTAGCGCAGGACCAGCATCGTGCGCTGCGTTTCGGGCAGCCGGGCGAGCGCCTGCCAGAGCACCGCGCGCAGCTCCGTGCCGCGCATCGCGTCGGTGTCGCCCGCCGTCTCCGGCAGCTCCTCCGTCGGGTACTCGTTCAGCTTGCGGCGCCGCCAGGCGCTGATGTGCAGGTTCGTCATGGTGCGGCGCAGATAGCCGCCGACCGCCGCCTTGTCGCTGATGCGGTCCCAGGCGCGGTACGTGGAGAACAGCGCGCTCTGGAGCAGGTCCTCCGCCTCGAAGCGGTCACCGGTCAGGTGGTAGGCGGTGGCGTACAGGGAGGCACGTCGCTCCCGTACGTAGGCGGTGAACTCCGCCTCCGACAGGCTCGCCCGCTCCCCCGGGGCCTCCCTGTACGCCGCTCCCCCGTCAGTCACGGCCACCATGCAAGGCGCCTTGTGCTGACGCCCGGCGCTGCGAACGCACCCCCGCCCGTTCACCGCGCCGGACTTCTCGGTGCTCCTCGTGACGTCATGGAGACGCGTGACAACTGCGCTTGTCGTGGTGCTGTGCAGTGCGTTCATCTCGCGCCCCCCGTCGGTGTGGAGTCTGCTTCGGTCCGTGTGCAAAAAGCTTGCCCGGGGGAGTTCATAGCGGTGTCCGCCGACTGTCACAGACCTGTCACAGGGGCCGGCGGGGCCGGGGCGGCCGGGGCCGCGCCCGCACCGGGCCCACGGGGAGGTCGAACTCCCTTCCACCATGGGACAGAATGACGTCCGTGCCTTTCCTGTTGCTGATCGAGGACGACGACGCCATCCGCACGGCCCTCGAACTCTCCCTGTCCCGCCAGGGCCACCGTGTGGCCACCGCGGCGACGGGCGAGGACGGCCTGAAACTGCTGCGGGAGCAGCGGCCCGACCTGATCGTGCTGGATGTGATGCTGCCCGGCATCGACGGTTTCGAGGTGTGCCGGCGGATCAGGCGTACGGACCAGTTGCCGATCATCCTGCTGACCGCGCGCAGCGATGACATCGACGTGGTGGTCGGGCTGGAGTCCGGCGCGGACGACTATGTCGTCAAGCCGGTCCAGGGGCGGGTGCTGGACGCCAGGATCCGCGCCGTGCTGCGGCGGGGCGAGCGGGAGTCGACGGACTCCGCGACGTTCGGCTCGCTGGTCATCGACCGGTCGGCGATGACCGTGACGAAGAACGGCGAGGACCTCCAGCTCACGCCCACCGAGCTGCGGCTGCTGCTGGAGCTGAGCCGCAGGCCGGGCCAGGCGCTGTCACGGCAGCAGTTGCTGCGGCTGGTGTGGGAGCACGACTACCTGGGCGACTCGCGTCTGGTGGACGCGTGCGTGCAGCGGCTGCGGGCCAAGGTGGAGGACGTGCCGTCCTCGCCGACGCTGATCCGCACCGTACGGGGCGTGGGCTACCGGCTGGACGTGCCGACCCCGTGACCCGTGCCGCCAAGAACTCGCTCGTCGCGGGGCTGCGGTGGACGAGCCTGAGGCTGCGTCTCGTCGTGGTCTTCGCCCTCGTGGCGCTCACCGCCGCCGTCTCCGCGTCCGCGATCGCGTACTGGCTCAACCGTGAGGCCGTGCTGACCCGTACCCAGGACGCGGCGCTGGGCGACTTCCGGCAGGAGATGCAGAACCGCGCGGCCACGCTGCCGCTGCGGCCCACCGAGGAGGAGCTGCGCCGGACCGCCGAGCAGATGGCGGCGGGCAGCGCCGGGTACGGCGTGCTGCTGCTGGGCGAGCGGGACGAGGGCAAGCCGATCGCGGGGGCGTCGGACCCCGACCGCTTCACCCTGGACGACGTACCGGAGTCGCTGCGGGTCGCGGTCAACGAGCAGCAGGAGATATCGCCCGGCAACGGCCACGCGTACCACCTGTTCTGGCAGCGCACGACGCACGGCAGGACGCCGTACCTGGTGGCGGGGACGCGGATCGCCGGCGGCGGGCCGACCGGTTACATGTTCAAGTCGCTCGACCAGGAGCGGCAGGACCTCAACTCGCTCGCCTGGTCGCTGGGCGTCGCCACGCTGCTCGCCCTGCTGGGCTCCGCGCTGCTCGCGCACGCGGCGGCCACCACCGTCCTGAAGCCGGTGCACCGCCTCGGGGAGGCGGCGCGGCGGCTCGGTGAGGGCGAGCTGGACACCCGGCTGCGGGTCTCCGGCACCGATGAACTGGCCGAGCTGTCCAGGACGTTCAACAGCGCCGCGGAGAACCTCCAGAAGAAGGTCGCCGACATGAGCGCCCGCGAGGAGTCGAGCCGCCGTTTCGTCGCGGACATGTCGCACGAACTGCGTACCCCGCTGACCGCCCTGACCGCCGTGACGGAGGTGCTGGAGGAGGAGGTGGAGAGCCTCGATCCGATGATCGCGCCGGCCGTCACGCTGGTGGTGAGCGAGACCCGGCGGCTGAACACCCTGGTCGAGAACCTGATGGAGGTCACGCGTTTCGACGCGGGCACGGCCCGGCTGGTCCTCGACGACGTCGATGTCGCCGACCAGGTCACGGCCTGTATCGACGCGCGGGCGTGGCTGGACGCGGTCGACCTGGACGCCGAGCGCGGCATCGTGACGCGGCTCGATCCGCGCCGCCTCGACGTGATCCTCGCGAACCTGATCGGCAACGCGCTGAAGCACGGCGGCTCCCCGGTGCGGGTCTCCGTGCGGATGGTGGAGGACGACCTGGTCATCGAGGTCCGCGACCACGGCCCGGGTATCCCCGAGGAGGTGCTGCCGCACGTCTTCGACCGGTTCTACAAGGCGAGCGCGTCCCGGCCGCGCTCGGAGGGCAGCGGGCTCGGTCTGTCGATCGCGATGGAGAACGCCCTGATCCACGGCGGTGGCATCACCGCGGCCAACTCGCCGGACGGGGACGGCGCGGTGTTCGTGCTGAGGCTGCCGCGCGACCCGTCGGGCAGCGGCGGTCAGGGCGAGGAGAACGGCCTGGGCCGGGAGGGTGGCGGACAGTGA
This sequence comes from Streptomyces sp. SP18CS02, assembly GCF_036322365.1. NCBI lineage: Bacteria > Bacillati > Actinomycetota > Actinomycetes > Kitasatosporales > Streptomycetaceae > Streptomyces > Streptomyces sp. SP18CS02. Next base: position 225,517 of record NZ_JAQYXC010000295.1, on the reverse strand, counting down.
GGGTGCGCAATCGGCGCCGTGACCGTCGGGGCGCGGCCGCACTGGCGGGTGTCGCCGCGGTCGCCGCGCTCGCCACGGGCTGCGGGATCAGGCCGACGGTGCCGGTCGACGCGGGCGCGGCACCCTCGCGGATGCCGTGCAGCCTGTCGGACGACGAGGTGGTCACCCGGGCTCCCCAGGTGCCTCAGGTGCCGGTGCGGGTCTATCTGGTGTGCGCCTCCGGCCTGGAGGCGGTGAACCGGTCGGCGCCCGCCCCCGGCGACAAGGGGCGGGCCGGCCGGGTCGAGGTGGCCCAGGAGCTGCTCGACCAGCTCGGGGCCGAGCTGTCGCAGACGGAGCGCGAGGCGGGCTTCACCACGTACGTGCAGGGGCCGCTGACCGTGGCGGCGGCGCGCGAGGGCGATCCCGCGGACACGCTGCGGCTCAGCCGCCAGCCGGAGGACCTGCCGCCCGCCGCGCTGTCGCAGATCGTCTGCACGTACGCGGAGAACAGCACCACGGCCAGTGCCGGGACGGCGGTGCTGGGCGGCCCGGGCCCCTATGCGGCGCGCGCCTACCGGTGCACGGGGGACATCAAGGAGCGCCCGGAGTCGGGTGCGCCGACGCAGGCCCCCTGAGCCGTTCCGGCACTCATGGGCACGAGCGGAACCGATCCTGCCGCCGACGACGTCTTGGGGGGCGTGCAGCGTCAAGGTTCGGGCGGCAGTGCCGCCCTCTGCTTCCGTTCGACGGGTCTCGTCCTCCTCCTCGTGCATCTGGTGCTCGTGGGGTGGCTGACGCTCCGGCCACTGGATGTGATGTGGGTGACGGCCGCCAACATGGAGCTGTTCGCCGGGATCAAGGCCGACCTCGCGCTCGGTCCGGCCGAGGCCGCGAGACGGCTCGGGGAGGGCGTGCTGCTGCTGGCGCCGCTGGGTGTGCTGCTGCCGATGGCGGGTGGCCGGCTGGATGTGTCCCCGTGGGGGTCGCTGGCCCGTACGGTCTCGGCCGGTGCGCTGCTGTCGCTGGGGATCGAGCTCCTGCAGACCGTGGTCCCGGGACGGGTCGTGGACGTGGACGCGCTGGTGCTGAACACGGCCGGTGTGGCGCTCGTCCATCTGGCCGTGGTTCCCGCCTGGCGGGCGCGGCTGCGCCGCAGGCAGCAGGAGTCGTCGCGGCCGGTGGCCGGGAGCAGGGTGCCGGGGCGGGGCGCCGCCCTCCTGCGGGACGAGGGGTCTCAGGGTGCGACCCCGACGATTCCCAGGGTCGGGGTCGCCCCGTAGTCCGACGTTTTGCACCCCTTCGCCGGGTGAGCATGGAGACAGAGGAAGCCGTACCGAACGGCTTCCCGCGATCCTCGCGAAGGAGCCCACCATGGCCGCACTTGCCCGCCCCCGTGACGGACGCATGATCGGTGGAGTGTGCGCGGCGCTGGCCCGGCGCTTCGGCACCTCCGCGACGACCATGCGCGTGATCTTCCTGGTCTCGTGTCTGCTGCCCGGCCCGCAGTTCCTGCTGTACCTGGCGCTGTGGGTGCTGCTGCCGTCGGAGAAGTCGGCGAGCCCGGCCTGGTAGATCGCGCCGGATCGTCCGCCCGTCCATGACGGCGGGGCGCACACCCCTGAGGGTGTGCGCCCCGCCGCTCGTGCCCGGGAGGTACGGCGATCAGGCGCCGAGGCCCGCGGACGGCACGCTGCCGCCGACGGGGAGGCCGCCGAGGAGGCCGGTGGCGGTGGCGAGCGGGAGGCCGGAGAGCGAAGCGCCCTCGGTGGCCGCGCCGAGGGCGCGCTGGGCGGTGGTGACGACCTCGGAGGCACCGCCGGGGAGCTGCGCGGCGGCGGTCTGGGCGACCGGCAGGGCCGTGCTGACGGTCTCCAGCGCCGTACCGGCGGGCAGGGAGCCGACCGCGGCGGCGCTGCCGGCGCCGGTCGCGGCGAAAGCGGCACCGAGCGCGGCGACACCGAGGGTCTTGGCGGCAGACTGCTTCATCGAAATTCGTCCTTGGGGGAATTCGGGAAAGGGGAGCGGCTCTGCAAGCTAGTCAGGCCCCGGCGAGCTCCGCAAACACCCGGTGCGGCCGGGTCACCGGATTCCCGGCCGCCCGCGTTTCGCCCCCGTGGCGCGCGATCAGTCCGTCTGGTGCGCGGATTCGCTGGTCACAGCGGTCTGCCTGAACAGCCATTCGGACTTCAGCTCGGCATACCCCGGCTTGATGACGTCATTGATCATCGCCAGTCGTTCGTCGAAAGGAATGAATGCTGATTTCATCGCATTGACGGTGAACCACTGCATGTCGTCGAGCGTGTAACCGAACACGTCGGTCAGCAGCTCGAATTCGCGGCTCATGCTGGTGCCCGACATGAGCCGGTTGTCGGTGTTGACGGTGGCCCTGAAGTGCAGGTTCCGCAGCAGGCCGATGGGGTGCTCCGCGTACGAGGCGGCCGCCCCGGTCTGGAGGTTGGAGGTCGGGCAGAGCTCCAGCGGGATGCGCTTGTCGCGTACGTAGGAGGCGAGGCGGCCGAGCGTGACGCTGCCGTCCTCGGCCACCTCGATGTCGTCGATGATGCGCACGCCGTGGCCGAGCCGGTCGGCGCCGCACCACTGGAGGGCCTGCCAGATGGACGGGAGGCCGAACGCCTCGCCCGCGTGGATCGTGAAGTGGTTGTTCTCGCGCTTGAGGTACTCGAAGGCGTCGAGGTGGCGGGTGGGCGGGAAGCCCGCCTCGGCGCCCGCGATGTCGAAGCCGACCACGCCGAGGTCGCGGTAGCGGTTGGCCAGTTCGGCGATCTCCAGGGCGCGGGCGGCGTGCCGCATGGCGGTGAGCAGGGCGCCGACGCGGATGCGGCGGCCGTCCTCACGGGCGCGCCGCTCACCCAGGCGGAAGCCCTCGTTCACGGCCTCGACCACTTCTTCCAGGGTGAGGCCCGCCTCCAGGTGCTGCTCCGGGGCGTAGCGGACCTCGGCGTACACGACACCGTCCTCGGCCAGGTCCTCGGCGCACTCGGCGGCGACGCGGACGAGCGCCTCGCGGGTCTGCATGACGGCGCAAGTGTGCGCGAAGGTCTCCAGGTAGCGCTCCAGCGAGCCGGAGTCGGCGGCTTCGCGGAACCAGACGCCCAGTTTGTCGGGCTCGGTCTCGGGAAGCGCGTGGTAGCCCGCGTCGCGGGCGAGGTCGATGATCGTGCCGGGGCGCAGTCCGCCGTCGAGGTGATCGTGGAGCAGCACCTTCGGGGCGCGGCGGATCTGGTCCGGAGTGGGGACGTTGGAGGTCTGGCTCGTCATTTTCGCACTCTAGTCCCTACGCGCGTAGAAAGAGCCGGCTCGTCGCACCTGTCGATACGTAACAGTGACCGCGCGGACGGGTGGCGTACACCTGCCCTTCTGAGACTGTTCTGCCATGGCACACCACGCACTCGTAGGGACGGGCGGCGCGCGGGCGCCCCGGTTGGGCAGGAGCGTCGGGACTTCGGGAGCCGCGCCGGCCGTGGGCGGGGTGGTGCTGGTCCTGCCGGACGGCGCGCCCGAGTCGGCGCGCGGACCCTCGCCGCTGGCCCGTGTGGCGGCCCTGCCGCTGGCCAGGAGCCTCGTCCGGGCCGGCCGGAGCGAGGGTCTGGTGGCCCATGTCGTGCACTACCGCAGCCGGGGCTGGAACGGCGCCGACGCGCGGCTCGCCCAGGACGCGGGGTGGGCGGCCTCGGAGGTGGTGCGCCGGTACGGCGACGTCCCGGTCTGTCTGGCCGGGCACGGCATGGGGGCCCGGGCGGCCCTGCGCGCGGCCGGGCACACGGCGGTCGACTCGGTACTGGCGCTGGCGCCCTGGCTGCCGGAGGACGACGTGGCGGCCCGACCCGAGCCGGTGAAGCAGCTGGTGGGGCGGCGGGTGCTGATCGTGCACGGCACCAACGACGCCCGTACGGACCCCGAGCTGTCGTACCGTCTCGCGGAGCGCGCCAAGAAGGCCAACCGCGACACCTGCCGCTTCGAGGTCCACACGGACGGGCACGCGCTGCGCCAGCACCACGGCGAGGTCCTCGCCCTGGCGGCCGATTTCGTGCTGGGCGCGCTGTTCGGCCGCCCGTTCTCCCGGCCGGTCGCCGACGCGCTGGCGGCGCCCCCGCCGCTGGGGCTGCGCATGCCCCTGGCGGCCGGCTTCCGCCGGGCGCTGCGGTAGGCCGGGGTCACTCGGGCTCGGGCAGCAGCTTGCCCCGGCGGGAGAGCAGGAACTTCTTGAACGCGGCCACCGGCGGGGTGTCCGGGTGGCCGTCCAGCCAGGCGACCCCGATCTCGCGGGCCGCGCGGGGCGCCGTCACCGTCAGTTCCACGACACCCGGGCGGGGCACGGCCGGCGGGGGCAGCAGCGCGACGCCCAGGCCCGCCGCGACCAGCCCGCGCAGGGTCTCGGCCTCCTCGCCCTCGAAGGCCACGCGCGGCGTGAAGCCCGCCTCCGTGCAGAGGTCGTCGGTGATGCGGCGCAGGCCGTAGCCCGGTTCGAGGGTGACGAACGTTTCGTCGGCGGCCTCCGCGAGGCGCACCCGCTTGCGGCCGGCCAGCCGGTGGTCGTCGGGGACCACCAGCCGCAGGCGCTGCTCGTCCAGGCGGCGGGCGACCAGGTCGGGGGCGTCCGGCACGGGAGAGGTCAGGCACAGGTCCAGCTCGCCGGCCCGCAGCCGCTCGATCATCGCCTCGCCGTAGTTCTGCACCAGGGTGAAGCGGACCTTCGGGTGATCGGCCCGGAAGGCGCGGATGAGCCCGGGCACGGTCTCGGAGCCCATGGTGTGCAGGAAACCGAAGGCGACCCGGCCGGCCGACGGGTCGGCGTCCGCGCGCACGGAGTCGGCGGCCCGCTCGACCTCGGCGAGCGCGCGCTCGGCGGAGGCGAGGAAGGTACGGCCCGCCGGGGTCAGCGAGACCGTGCGGCCCTTGCGGGCGAAGAGCGCGACCCCGAGGTCCTGTTCGAGGCGGACCACGGCCCGTGACAGCGTCGACTGCGGCACCCCCATCTCCTGCGCGGCCCGGGTGACGTGCTCGTGGCGGGCGACCGCGGCGAAGTACGCCAGACGCGGCGCGAGCAGCGGTCCCATGTCTTCTTCGTTACTGTTCGGTGACAGCCACCGCTGTGACCTGTACTCATGCACCATGGGAACGATTAAAGCCGTTCCATGCATTGGACGCATGAACTGGCGGTGCCTACGGTCGTCGTATGCCTCCTGCCAGTACCAAGGCGTCCACCACACCCGTGGACGCCGACACACGCCTCTCCCCCGGCCGACCCGGCTACCGCCGGATGAGCTTCGCCCTCTTCGCCGCCGGAGTGGCCACCTTCGCCCTCCTCTACTCGACGCAGGCCCTGCTCCCGGCCGTCTCCGCCGGCTTCGGCGTGAGCGCCTCGGGGGCCAGCTGGACCGTCTCCGCCGCGACCGGCGCGCTCGCCCTGTGCGTCCTGCCGATGAGCGCCCTGTCCGAGCGGTTCGGACGCCGCGGTGTGATGACCGGCTCCCTCGTGGTCGCGGTCGTCGTGGGACTGCTCGTCCCGTTCGCGCCGAACCTGGAGTGGCTGGTGGCGCTGCGCGCCGTGCAGGGCGCGGCCCTCGCCGGGCTGCCCGCGTCGGCGATGGCGTACCTGGCGGAGGAGGTGCGGCCGCGGGCGCTGGTCGCGGCGATCGGCCTGTTCGTGGCGGGCAACAGCATCGGCGGGATGAGCGGACGCATCGTCACCGGCTGGGTGGCCCAGCTGTGGGGCTGGCGGGCGGCGCTGGCGGCGGTCGGGCTGCTGGCCCTGGTGTGCGCGGTGGTGTTCCGGCTGATGCTCCCCCGGGCCCGGCACTTCGCCCCCGGCTCGCTCGACCCCCGCGCGCTGGCCAGGACCGTGCGTACACACCTCGCCGACCCGCTGCTGATGCGCCTCTACGCCATCGGCGCCCTGTTCATGACGGTCTTCGGCGCGGTCTACACGGTCATCGGCTACCGGCTGGTCGAGGCGCCGTTCTCGCTTCCGCAAGGGGTCGTCGGCTCGATCTTCCTGGTCTACCTGGTGGGTACGGTCTCGTCGGCCGCGGCCGGCAGGCTGGTCGGCCGGATGGGCCGGCGCGGGGCGCTGTACCTCGCGGTGGGCACGACCGCCGCGGGGCTGCTGGTCTCGCTGAGCGACGCGCTGGCCGGCGTCCTGCTCGGACTCGTCCTGATCACGGCCGGCTTCTTCGCCGGTCACGCGGTCGCCTCCTCGTCGGTGAGCCGCACCGCCACCACGGGCCGCGCCCAGGCGTCGGCGCTCTACCAGTCGGCGTACTACCTGGGCAGCAGCGCGGGCGGCACGCTCGGCGCGGTCGCCTTCCACTCCGGCGGCTGGACGGGCACGGTCCTGCTGGGGCTGGTCGCCGTCCTCGGGGTCGTGTCGATCACGCTGTACGGGACGCACAGCGCGCGGGTGCGCGAGCGGCGGTTCGTCCCCGCCGCCGTTCGGAACTGACCCGTGACCGTATCCGTACAACCCCGTCGTTCTCCCGGACGTCCTACGGGCATAACAACCGCACCGGACTCCAGGGGGAGTTGGTTTCTCATGGGTGGGACACGCAGACGGACCGGCGCCGCACTCGGCATCGCCGGGCTCGTGGTGCCGCTGACGGTGGCGCTCGGCGCCGCGCCGGCGCAGGCCGCGTCGTGCACGGCATCGACCGGTCCGTACCAGAAGCAGGTGGAGAAGTTCCTGGGCCGGCCGGTGGACGGCAAGCAGTCGTCCGCCGACTGCAAGGCGACCCAGGCGTTCCAGAAGAGCCACGGCATAACGCCGACCATCGGGTACGCCGGGCCGCTGACCTGGCAGACCATGAACACGATCCTGGCCCAGCGCGCGGCCGGCAAGACGCCCAACAAGGCGGGCAAGTGCCCGACGAACAAGGGCCGCATCGCCTGTGTCGACCTGACCCGGCAGCTCAGCTGGATCCAGGACGGGGCCAAGCTGAAGTACGGCCCGGTCCCGGTGCGCACCGGCCGGGACGGCGCGGAGACCCGTACGGGCTCGAAGCGCGTGTACCACCGCAACGTCAAGCACTGGTCGAGCATCTACAAGGTGTGGATGCCGTACTCGCAGTTCTTCGACGGCGGGCAGGCGTTCCACTCCGTCACCAAGTCCATGTACAACCCGCCCGGTTCGGGTGGCTGCGTCAACATGCGCGAGGCGGACGCGAAGGCGTACTGGAACCTGCTGAAGAACGGTGACGACGTGTTCGTGTACGGGCGCAAGCCCGGGACCTGACCCGTTCTGTCAGTGCCCTCCTGTAGCTTCCGGTGAGAAGTCGGACGCGACAGGGGTGGCCCGGATGAGCGACGTGGCGGTACCACAGGATCTCGATTCCCAGCTGGAGAAGTACCGGACCGAGCTGACCGGTTACTGCTACCGCATGCTGGGCTCCGCCTTCGAGGCGGAGGACGCGGTCCAGGACACGATGGTGCGGGCCTGGCGCAGCTTCGGCACGTTCGAGGGACGGTCGTCGCTGCGCTCCTGGCTGTACCGCATCGCGACGAACGTGTGCCTGGACGCGCTGAACGCGGGCAACCGGCGGGCCCGTCCGATGGATCTGACGGCCGCCACGCCGGTGGCCCAGGCGCAGCTCCACGCCCGTCCGGAGATCACCTGGCTGGAGCCGGTGCCGGACGGGCGGGTGCTGCCCTCGGTCGCGGACCCGGCGGAGACCGCGGTGTCGCGCGAGACCGTCCGGCTGGCGTTCGTGGCGGCCCTGCAGCACCTGCCGCCCAAGCAGCGGGCGGTGCTGATCCTGCGCGAGGTCCTGGCGTGGAAGGCGAGCGAGGTGGCGGAGCTGCTGTCCACCTCGGTCGCTTCGGTCAACAGCGCGCTCCAGCGGGCCCGGGCGACGCTCGCGCAGTCGCAGCCCGCGAGGTCCGACGCGGCCGACCCGCTCGACAAGGACCAGCAGGAGCTGCTGAAGCGCTATGTCGCGGCCTTCGAGGGGTACGACATGGCGGCGCTGACGGCGCTGCTGCACGAGGACGCGACGATGTCCATGCCGCCCTACGACCTGTGGCTGCGGGGACACGACGACATCGTGGGCTGGATGCTGGGCGTCGGGGACGTCTGCCGCGGCTCCAGGCTGGTCCCTACGGTGGCGAACGGCTCCCCGGCCTTCGCCCACTACCACCCCGCCGAGGACGGCGACGGCTACACGCCGTGGGCGCTCATCGTCCTGGAGATCTCGGACGGCAAGGTCGGCGGGATGGACTTCTTCCTGGACACGAAGCGCTGGTTCCCGCTGTTCGCTCTTCCGGACCGCCTGGAGGCGTGAGGGCGTCGGGCGGGACGGGCGGATCGAAGCGCCCGGCCAGCCCGACGAGCCCGATCAGCACGCGCAGTTCGGGCCCGGCGCCCCGGACCCGGAAACGGCACCCGGCCCGCCGGGCGGTGAGCATCAGCCGGGCCAGGGCGTCGACCACCGCGAGGCCCGGCCGCACCACCCCGCCCACGTCACAGACCACCTCGCGGTCCCCGGCCCCGTCGAGGGCCGCGCCCAACCCCGCGCACAGCCCTGGGACATCGTCCGGTTCCACGACTCCGGCGAGGTGTACGACGAACGGCTCTTCCCTGTCCTCCACACCCCGGCAGACCGGCCCCGGCCCCGGAACTCATCGGTGCCCCGCGGGCCGGGCCGTCCGCCGGCGGGGGAAACGCGAACGGGACCGGTGGGGTGCCACCGGTCCCGTTCACCCGTGCGAGGGTCAGGCGATGCGGTCCAGCACGATCGGGTTCGGGGTGAAGTCCGTGCCCGCCGGGGAGACGTCGTACGCCCCTTCCAGGGACTTCAGGGCGTACGCGAACTTCTCCGGGGTGTCCGTGTGGAGGGTCAGCAGCGGCTGGCCCTCGGTGACCGTCTCGCCCGGCTTGGCGTGCAGCTCGACGCCCGCGCCCGCCTGTACGGGGTCCTCCTTGCGGGCCCGGCCGGCGCCCAGGCGCCAGGCCGCGACACCGACGCCGTAGGCGTCGAGGCGGGTCAGGACGCCGGAGGCCGGAGCGGTGACGACGTGCTGCTCGCGGGCGACCGGGAGGGACGCGTCCGGGTCGCCGCCCTGGGCCGCGATCATGCGGCGCCAGACGTCCATCGCCGAGCCGTCCGCGAGGGCCTTCGCCGGGTCGGCGTCCTTGACGCCGGCCGCGTCGAGCATCTCGCGGGCCAGAGCGACGGTGAGCTCCACCACGTCGGCGGGGCCGCCGCCGGCCAGGACCTCGACCGACTCGCGGACCTCCAGGGCGTTGCCCGCGGTGAGGCCGAGCGGGGTGGACATGTCGGTGAGCAGGGCCACCGTCCGCACGCCGTGGTCGGTGCCCAGGCCCACCATGGTGGAGGCCAGTTCCCGGGCGTCCTCGATGGTCTTCATGAAGGCGCCGGAGCCGACCTTCACGTCCAGGACCAGTGAGCCGGTGCCCTCGGCGATCTTCTTCGACATGATCGAGGAGGCGATCAGCGGGATCGCCTCGACCGTGCCGGTCACATCGCGCAGGGCGTACAGCTTCTTGTCGGCCGGGGCGAGGCCGTCGCCCGCCGCGCAGATCACCGCGCCGGTGGAGTCCAGGACGTGCAGCATCTCCTCGTTGGAGAGCAGCGCCCGCCAGCCGGGGACGGACTCCAGCTTGTCGAGCGTGCCGCCGGTGTGGCCGAGGCCCCGGCCGCTCAGCTGGGGCACGGCCGCGCCGCAGGCGGCGACCAGCGGGGCGAGCGGCAGCGTGATCTTGTCGCCGACGCCGCCGGTGGAGTGCTTGTCCGCGGTGGGACGGGAGAGCGAGGAGAAGTCCATCCGCTCGCCGGAGGCGATCATCGCGGCGGTCCAGCGGGCGATCTCCGTACGGTTCATGCCGTTCAGCAGGATCGCCATCGCCAGCGACGACATCTGCTCGTCGGCGACCTCGCCGCGCGTGTACGCGTCGATGATCCAGTCGATCTGCTCCGGGCTCAGCTCGCCCCGGTCCCGCTTGGTGCGGATGACGGAAATCGCGTCCATGGCCTAGGTGTTCCTTCCAGCGGGGTCGGACAGTGGTACCAGCGCGACTCTACGCGCATAGAGAAAGAGGGGGGAGGCAACCCTTCCGCGGGCAGCGCGGAAGGGTCACCTCCGTGTCATGCGAGGTGCTGCGGGCCGAACGCCTGCGGCAGCATCGCGTCGAGCGTGAGCACCCCGTCCGGGGTGTCCAGCAGCAGCTCACCGCCGCCGAACTCGAAGAGCAGCTGGCGGCAGCGTCCGCAGGGCACCAGCACGGCGCCCCGCCCGTCCACGCACGCGAAGTGCGTGAGCCGCCCGCCGCCCGTCGCCTGCAGCTGGGAGACCAGCCCGCACTCGGCGCACAGCCCGATGCCGTACGAGGCGTTCTCCACGTTGCAGCCGGTCACGACGCGCCCGTCGTCGACAACGGCCGCCGCGCCCACCGGATATCGCGAATACGGGGCGTACGCACGGGACATGGCGTCCCGGGCGATCGTGCGCAGCGCCTCCCAGTCGAACCCGCTCTCCGTGGACGTCACTTGCCCTGACCCTTCCGGTAGGGCATGCCGTCGGCCTTGGGCATCCGCAGCCGCTGCGCCGACAGGGCGAGCACCAGCAGCGTCGTGACGTACGGGGCCGCGTCCACGAACTGGCTCGGCACCTGGTCCGTCAGCGCGTACCAGGCGTACAGCCCGCCCGCGACGACGGCGGACACGACGGCGCTGACGTACTTCTTCTTGTACAGCTGCCAGATCACGGCCAGCGTCAGCAGGATGGCGATCAGGAGCAGCATGGCGTGCACGTTCTCCGCGCCGCCGCGCAGCTTCAGGCTGTCCGTGAAGCCGAACAGGCCCGCGCCCAGCGCCATTCCGCCCGGCATCCAGTTACCGAAGATCATCGCGGCGAGACCGATGTATCCGCGGCCGCCGGTCTGGCCCTCCTGGTAGATGCCCGTCGCGACGATGGCGAGGAACGCGCCGGCCAGACCCGCCAGGCCGCCGGAGACGACGACGGCGATGTACTTGTACTTGTAGACGTTGACGCCCAGCGACTCGGCGGCGACGGGGTTCTCACCGCAGGAGCGCAGCCGCAGGCCGAAGGCCGTACGCCACAGCACCCACCAGGTGCCCGGGACGAGCAGCAGCGCGACCACGGTCAGCAGCGACAGGCCGGTGACCAGACCGCCGAGGACACCGGCGATGTCCGAGACCAGGAACCAGTGCTTCGCCTGGAGATCGGCGAGCCAGTCGGCGAGGCCCGGGACGGTGATCTCGGTGATCGAGTCGATCCGCGGGGACTGCTTGGAGGAGCCGCCCTCGGCCTCGGCGAAGGTGAAGTTGGACAGGTAGCGGGTGACGCCGATGGCGAGGATGTTGATGGCCACACCGGAGACGATGTGGTTCACGCCGAAGGTGACGGTGACGATCGCGTGGAGCAGACCTCCCAGCGCACCGCCGATGATGCCGAAGGCGACACCCGTCCACGGGCCCCACTGGAAGCCCGCCCAGGCACCGAACCAGGTGCCGAGGACCATCATGCCTTCGAGGCCGATGTTGACCACGCCCGCGCGCTCGGCCCACAGACCGCCGAGACCGGCGAGGCCGATCGGGACGGCCAGCTCCAGCGCGCCGGAGATCTGGCCGACTGAGGTGAGGTCCGACGCACCGCTGATCGTGCGGACCAGCGAGATCAGCACCAGTCCGGCCGCGATGATCAGCAGGATCCAGGGCAGGGTGAGCTTGCGGCGCCCGCCGCCTTCCTTGGGCGCGGCATTCGTCGCGGAGACGGTGCTCGTACTCATGCGCCCCTCCTTACGTTCGCTACTTCGCCCGCGCGGCGCGGCGGTACGGCCATCGTTGTCGTCTGCGGCCCGGAGGCCGTGCGCGCGTCGCTCACTGGACGGCCTCCTTGTCGGTCTTGAGGGCGCCGCCCGCGGCCAGCTCCTCGCCGACCTTCTGCTGCTGGCGGCTGAGCCCGTACCGGCGGACGAGCTCGTACGACACGACGACCGAGATCACGATCAGTCCCTGCATGATCGTGGCGATCTCCTTCTCGTATCCGTACTGGTCGAGGGAGGCGGACGACTTGTCCAGGAAGGCGATCAGCAGGGCGCTGAACGCGATGCCGACCGGGCTGTTGCGGCCCAGCAGCGCGATGGTGATGCCGGTGAAGCCCACGCCGGCCGGGAAGTCCAGGCTGTACGTGTGGGTCTCGCCGAGCAGCGTCGGCATGCCGGCCAGGCCGGCCACCGCGCCCGAGATGAGCATCGAGGTGAGGATCATCTTCTTGGCGTCCACGCCGCTGGCCTGGGCCGCCGACTCGCTGGCGCCGGTGGCGCGCAGGTCGAAGCCGAAGCGGGTGCGGTTGAGGACGAACCAGTAGACGACGCCGAGTCCGACGGCGACGAAGGTGAAGCCGTAGATCTCGCCCGCGCCCTCGCCCATGGGCAGGCCCGGGAACCAGCCCGACTCGGCGATCTCACCGGTGGTCAGGTTGTTGGAGCCCTCGGGCTGCTCACCGAAGTTCTTCGGCAGGATCAGCCAGGCGACGAGGGAGGTGGCGATGGCGTTGAGCATGATCGTGGAGACGACCTCGCTCACGCCGCGGGTGGTCTTCAGGACGCCCGCGATACCCGCCCAGAAGGCACCGACCAGCATCGCGACGAGCACGATCAGCACGATGTGCAGCGGGCCGGGCAGCTCGACGGAGGCACCGACGAGCGCCGCGACCATCGCCGCGAGCCGGTACTGGCCGTCGACACCGATGTTGAACAGGTTCATCCGGAACCCGACGGCCACCGCCAGGGCCGCCAGGTAGTAGATGCCCGCCTGGTTGATGATCAGCACCTGCACGTCGACGTACGACGCGGACTCGAACATCAGCCGGTACGGCTCGACGGGGTTCGTCCCCGAGACGAGCAGCACCAGCGTGGTGAGGACGATGGCGACGACCAGCGCCAGGGCCGGGCCCGCGAAGGCCAGGATCAGCCGGTCCTTGTCGAACTTCTTCATCGGCTCTCACCGTTCTCGTCATGCTCGAGGTGCCCCGACGCGGCGCCGGTCATGGCCGAGCCGAGCTCCTCGGGGGTGATCGTGGCGGGGTCGGCGTCCGCGACCAGCCGGCCGCGGTACATCACCCGCAGGGTGTCGGACAGGCCGATCAGCTCGTCCAGGTCGGCGGAGATCAGCAGCACCGCCAGGCCCTCGTGGCGCGCCTCACGGATCCGGTCCCAGATCTGCGCCTGCGCGCCGACGTCCACTCCACGGGTGGGGTGGGCGGCGATCAGCAGCTTGGGGTCGTGGCTCATCTCGCGGCCGAAGATCAGCTTCTGCTGGTTTCCGCCGGAGAGCGAGGCCGCGGTGACGTCGATCCCGGGGGTCCGGACGTCGTACTCGCGCACGATGCGCTCGGTGTCCTTGCGCGCGGCCTTCGGGTCGAGGAGGCCGCGGCGGGAGTTGGGCTTCTCGGTGACGTGGCCGAGGATGCGGTTCTCCCAGAGCGGGGCCTCCAGGAGCAGGCCCTGCCGGTGCCGGTCCTCGGGGATGTAACCGATGCCGTCCTCGCGGCGCTTGCGCGTCGAGAGGTGCGAGATGTCGGTGCCGTCGAGGGTGATGACGCCGCCGTCCGGGTCGCGCAGACCCATCAGCGCGTCGATCAGCTCGGTCTGGCCGTTGCCCTCGACACCGGCGATGCCGAGGACTTCGCCCTTGTGGATGGTGAAGCCGATGCCGTCGAGCACATCGCGCACGACGCCGTCGGAATCGACGGCGGTCAGCTTCAGGTCCTGGATCCGGAGCATCGGCACATCGGTGACCGTCGACTCGCGGGTCTCGGGCGAGGGGAGTTCGGTGCCGACCATCAGCTCGGCGAGCTGCTTGGTCGTGGTGTTCCTCGGGTCGGCGGTGCCCACCGTCGTACCCCGGCGGATGACCGTGATGTCGTCGGCGACCGACAGCACCTCGCCCAGCTTGTGGGAGATGAAGATGACGGTGAGGCCCTCGGCCTTGAGCTCGCGCAGGTTGTCGAAGAGCGCGTCGACCTCCTGCGGCACGAGCACGGCGGTCGGCTCGTCGAGGATCAGCGTGCGGGCGCCGCGGTAGAGGACCTTGAGGATCTCCACCCGCTGGCGGTCGGCGACACCGAGCTCCTCGACGAGGACGTCGGGCCGTACGCCGAGGCCGTACGCGTCGGAGATCTCCTTGATCTTCTTGCGGGCCTTGCCGCCGATTCCGTACAGCTTCTCGCTGCCGAGAACGACGTTCTCCAGCACCGTGAGGTTGTCGGCGAGCATGAAGTGCTGGTGCACCATGCCGATGCCGCGCGCGATGGCGTCACCGGGGGTGTGGAAGCTGACGAGCTCGCCGTCGACGGCGATGGTGCCCTCGTCCGGCTTCTGCATGCCGTAGAGGATCTTCATCAGGGTCGACTTGCCCGCACCGTTCTCACCGACGAGCGCGTGCACCGTGCCCTTGCGGATGGTGATGTCGATGTCGTGGTTGGCGACGACGCCGGGGAAACGCTTGGTGATGCCGTGCAGTTCGACGGCGGGAGGGCTGGCAGGGGGACTGCTGGACGCGTTGATGACGCACTCTCCTTGACCGGAAAGGAGTGGGAGCGGGGCAGGGCGGGGCGAAGTTATCGTGCCGAAGGTACGTCTACACGCGTAGCGCTGCCGAATCGTGAAATGCGGCTGCGGCTTCCGCCGCAGACCGCGGACAAAGCTTCACATGGGCCCGGGGCCCGGGGGAGCGGCGGCTGCCGCCCGCTCCGGGCCCGCGGTCCATGAGGTCGTGATCCGTCCCTACGGGGCGGTCTTGACCGTGATCTTCTTCGCGACGATGTCGGCCTTCGCCTTCTCCACGGCGGCGACCAGGTCCGTCATCTTCTTGTACTCGGGGTTGGAGTCGGAGAGGCCGACGCCGTCCTTGTCGAGGCCGTAACGGATCTCACCGGACTGCGGCTTGCCGTCCTTGACCGACTTGATCAGGTTGAACACCGAGTCGGAGACGTCCTTGGTGACCGAGGTCAGGATGCGCTCCTTGTACTGCGCCAGACCCGCCTGCTTGTACTGGTCCGAGTCGACGCCGATGGCCCACTTGCCCGCCTTGGCGGTGGCCTCGATGGCACCGGCACCGGCCAGACCGGCGGCCTGGTAGATCACGTCGGCCTTCGCGTCGAGCTGCCCCTGCGCGGCGGCCTTGCCGAGGTCGGGCTTGGAGAAGCCGTCGAAGTTCGGCGGCTGGGTCAGGTACTGGGTGAGCACCTTCACCTTGGGGTTGGTGTCCTTGACGCCCTGGGCGAAGCCCGCCTCGAACTTCTTGATCAGCGGCACCTCGACGCCGCCGATGAAGCCGACGGTGTTGGTCTTGGTGGCCTTGGCGGCGGCGACGCCGGCCAGGTAGGAGCCCTGCTCCTCGTTGAACACCAGGTTGGCGATGTTCTTGCCGGTCTTCGAGGTGTCGTCGATGATGCCGAACGTGGTGTTCGGGTACTTCTTCGAGACCTTCTCGATGGCCGGGGCGTAGGCGAAACCGACGCCGATCACGGGGTTGTTGCCGGCGCGGGCCAGCTCGGTGAGACGCTGCACCTTGTCGGCGTCACCCTCACCCTCCGAGGGCTCGGCCTCGACGCCCTTGATGCCGAGTTCCTTCTCGGCCTGCGACAGACCGGCGTAGGCGGCGTCGTTGAACGACTGGTCGCCCCGGCCGCCGATGTCGTACGCGATGGCGGCGCTGTTCTTCTTGTCGGACCCCGCTTCCGACGACGTCTTTCCGCCACACGCGGTGGCGGTGAGCGCGAGGGCCGCGGACGCGACACCCACGGTGGCGATCCTGGTGATCCGGCGCATGGGAGGGCTCCTTCAACCTGACCGAAGCGCCACTTCCGGCGCTGGTTTCGCGTGGATCGTAACGCGCGTAGATGTCAGATAAAGCCCCCTACGGAAGCCGTTATCGGATCGTCGCGAACAGGCCGCGAACAGAAGGTGTCGCGGCCGATCACGCCGTGTTCACCCTTGGTTGCCGTCCATCAACGCAGCGGCCGTGAAGAGTTCGACGCCCACCCGGATGGCGCGCTCGTCCACATCGAAATCGCCACGGTGGAGGTCGTGCCGGGACGGGTCGCCGGGACGCCGCACACCGAGCCGGGCCATGGCCCCGGGCACGTGCTCCAGGTACCAGGAGAAGTCCTCGCCGCCCAGGCTCTGCTCGGTGTCCTCGATGGCGTACTCGCCGCGGCGCACGGCCATCGCCTCGTGCAGCAGCCCGGCGACGCCCGCGTCGTTGACGACCGGGGGGACGCCCCGGATGTAGGTGATCTGGGACTTGGCCCGGTGCAGGGTCGCCACCTCGTCGATCGCCGCGTACACCTGGTCCGGCGCCTCGCGCCAGGCCTGGATGTCGAGGCAGCGGACGGTACCGCCGAGTTCGGCGTGCTGGGGGATGACGTTGGGGGCGTGGCCCGCCTCGATCCGGCCCCAGGTGAGCACGAGCCCGGAGCGGGCGTCCACCCGGCGCGCCAGCAGGGCGGGGACGTCTGCGGCCACCCGGGCCACGGCGGTGACGAGGTCGGTGGTCAGGTGCGGGCGGGCGGTGTGTCCGCCGGGCCCGTCGAGGGAGACCTCCAGCCGGTCGCACGCCGAGGTGATCGGGCCGGTGCGCAGGCCGATGCGGCCGGCGTCGACCCGGGGGTCGCAGTGCACGGCGATGATCTTGCCGACACCGTCCAGCACGCCGGCCTCGATGGCGTCGACCGCTCCGCCGGGCAGCACTTCCTCGGCGGGCTGGAAGATCAGGCGCACGGCGTGGGGCAGCTTGCCCTGCCGGTCGAGCTCGGCGAGCACCAGCCCGGCCCCGAGGGCGACGGTGGTGTGCACGTCATGGCCGCAGGCGTGGGCCCGGTCCGGGACGGTCGAGCGGTACGGCACGTCCGTCTTGGTGTCGGGGATGGGCAGCGCGTCGATGTCCGCGCGGATGGCCAGCATGGGACGTACGCCGTCCCATGTGCCGACGTCACACATCAGCCCCGTGCCGCCCGGGAGGACCCGGGGCGACAGCCCGGCCTCTTCCAGGCGGGTCTTGAGCGCGGCGGTGGTGCGGAACTCCTGGTTGCCGAGCTCTGGGTGCATGTGCAAATCCCGGCGGAAAGCGATCAGCTCCGCGCCAAGTGGCTCGGGCAGCGCACCGAGAAGAGGCGTTTCGCCGGGAACGTCGGTTTCGAGGTCGCGGGACATCAACTTGTTCACCCCTGAAAGGGTAGGCGCGATTGGGCCCCGACTAACCTGTGATCTACAAATCTTCAGCCCGATAGGGGAAGGAAACCCGCGCCGAGCGGCTTGGAGACGGGGCGAAGTGGGTAAGCTCACGCATTTGCGACGCGTGGACATCCCCTGTTCACAGATGATCACACTCCGGTGAGTGACAGTCCGTGCGCCCTCCGTGCCGACTCGGCCACGCCCGCCAGAAAGCCCCGCGCGCGGGGCGGGACGTCCTCGCGGAGCCACTCCGGGGCTATCGCGCAGACCGTGATCGTGATGCCCGTGCCCGCCAGGGCCTGCGGGAGCGTGTGCACGACCGTGGACGGGAAGCTCAGGACGGTGCGGCCGATGGGGCCCCGCCGGGCGATCAGCTCCAGCGGCAGGTCGGGGCGGACGATCTCCAGTCCCGTCTCGACCGCGATGCGGTGCAGCTTCTCCACGCCCTCACGGCGGTGCGCGAAGTAGCGGGTGGCACCGTGGGCCGCCGCGAGGGCGCCCACGGCCTCGGCGTACCTGTCCGGGTCGACCACTCCCGTCTCCACCAGCGAGGTGCCCACCAGGTCCGCGCCCCGGGTCAGCCGGGGAGGGCCGAAGCGGGCCCGGGTCCAGTGGAAGCGGTGGGGCGTGACGGTGGTGCCGGGCGGCGCCTCGACCGGCAGCGCGGTGAAGATCTCCAGCGTCCGCCGCCGCCCCGGGGCCAGCCGGCGGCGCGCCAGGGAGGTGACCGGGGCGAGGGCCAGCTCGCGCGGGCTCAGTCCGGCGCGCCGGTGCCAGCGGACGAGCCGCTCGCCGCGGGTGAGCTGGGCGGCGAACTCCATGGTGGCGGTTCCGTCGTCGACGACGGTGACGTTCTCCGGCGCGTACAGCGTCAGCAGGAGCTGCACGTACCGGGAGAACGGGTCGCCGATGATCACGCGTTGGGCGTGGCGCAGCAGGGGTGTGAGCTCGCGCAGGGTGCGCAGCAGGGCGCCACGGCCGCCACGGGCCTCCTGCCAGCGGACCGTGACGCCCTCGTCCCGGGCCAGCTGGGCCATGCGGCGCAGCTGGCCCCGGGACATCGGGTCGGTGGGCGACAGGACGACCAGGGTGAGGTCGCGGGCGGCGGCCACGCGGCCGGGTGACGGTGGAGGTTGCCGGGTCGGCGGGTGCTCAGGGGACGGGGAGGGCTCTGTGGACGGGGCGGCCTCGCTGGAGGGGGCGGCCTCGCTGGAGGGGGCGGGGCCGGTGGAGGGGGCGGGGTGCTCAGGGGTGTGGGCCCACTCCAGGACGTTCAGGAGCTGTACGGGACTCTCGACGAAGGCGAGGAAAGCGGTGGGGGTCGGAGCGGTGGACGCGGACGCGCGCCCGGAGGCGGGCGCCGGGGAACTCGGCACGGCACCGGACCCGGTACCGGAAACGGGGTTCGCCGTGGAAGCCGTGGCGGACGGCGGGGGGCCGGACGGCAGCCGGCAGGGCTCGGGCGGCACGGGCTCGGGGGCGGGCGCGGCGGTCATACGGCGGCCGGGACGCGGCGGAGCTTCTTCATCGGGCCGAGCTCCGACTCGTACACCTTCTTGATGCCGTCGCCGAGCGCGGTCTCGATGGTGCGGATGTCGCGCACCAGGCGGGTGAGGCCCTGGGGCTCGACGGACGCGGCCTGGTCGGAGCCCCACATCGCCCGGTCCAGGGTGATGTGGCGCTCGACGAAGACCGCGCCGAGGGCGACGGCGGCGAGGGTGGTCTGGAGGCCGGTCTCGTGGCCGCTGTAGCCGATGGGGATGTTCGGGTAGTCCTGCTGGAGCGCCTTGATCACCCGGAGGTTGAGCTCCTCGGCCGCGGCCGGGTACGTCGAGGTGGCGTGGCACATCACGATGTTCTCGCTGCCGAGCACCTCGACGGCGTGCCGGATCTGCTGGGGCGTCGACATGCCGGTGGAGAGGATGACGGTACGGCCGGTGGCACGCAGGGTGCGCAGCAGCTCGTCGTCCGTGAGGGACGCGGAGGCGACCTTGTGGGCGGGCAGGTCGAACTTCTCCAGGAACGAGACGGCCTCGGTGTCCCACGGGGAGGCGAACCAGTCGATGCCCCGGTCCCGGCAGTGATCGTCGATGGCCCGGTACTCGCTCTCGCCGAACTCGACGCGGTGGCGGTAGTCGATGTACGTCATCCGGCCCCAGGGCGTGTCGCGCTCGATGTCCCACTGGTCGCGCGGGGTGCAGATCTCCGGGGTGCGCTTCTGGAACTTCACGGCGTCGCAGCCGGCGTCGGCGGCGGCGTCGATGAGGGCGAACGCCTTCGCCAGGTCGCCGTTGTGGTTGATGCCGATCTCACCGGTGATGTACACGGGCCGGTCGGGGCCCACGGTCTTGCGGCCGAGGGTGCGGAGACGGGAGCTCATGGGCTTCTTCCTTACGGGGCGGGGGTGCTGAGGGTCGGGCCGAGGAGCCAGGCGGCGATCTCGCGGATCGCCCCGGCGCCCCCGGGTGCGGCGGTGACGGCGCGGGCGGCGGCCCGGACGGCGTCATGGGCGTCCGCGACGGCCACGGGCCAGCCGACGAGCCCGAAGCAGGGCAGGTCGTTGACGTCGTTGCCCGCGTAGAGCACGCGCCGGGGGTCGATGGCGTGCTCGTCGCACCACTGCTTGAGGGCGAGGTCCTTGCGCTCGACGCCGTGCAGGACCGGGACGGCGAGCTTGCGGGCGCGGGCGGCGACCACGGGGTTGCGCTCGCTGGAGAGGATCAGGAGGCGCACGCCGCAGCGGCGCAGCGCGGCGACGCCGAGGCCGTCGCCCCGGTGCACCGCGACCAGCTCGCGCCCGTCGGAGTCGATCAGCACCCGGTCGTCGGTCTGGGTGCCGTCGAAGTCCAGGACGACCGCGTCGACGGCGGCGAGGTCCGGGGTGACCTTCTCGTCCAGCAGGGGCGCGAGGGCGCGGGCGCGGGCGAGGTCGTGCGGGTCGTCGATCTCCAGGACACGCGCGGGGTCGGTGACGACGAGCGCGGTGCGCCCGAAGAACCGGTGGCCGTGAGTGCGCAGTCCCTCCGCGGTCATGGCGTAGGCGGCGCCGGTCTCCAGGAAGTCCTGCGGCCGGTCCTGCCGCCGGGGCCGGTGCGCCTTGTCGTGGTTGACGCCGTACGTCCGGCGGGCGCCGCCGTCGCTGTCGGCGCCGGCGCCGGCGTGGTCGCGGTCGCGGTCGCGGCCGTCACGGCGGTCGCGGCCGTCGCGCCAGAGGAAGCCGTGCGAGGGGGCCACCGTCAGGGCCGTGTCGGCGGCGCCGTGCACCACCTCGGACGCCACCCCGTCCACGTCGGACGAGGTCAGAAAGGGGCTCGTGCACTGGATCAGCAGGACCACGTCCACCCGGCGGCCGTGCGTCGCCTCGAAGGCGCCCAGGGCGTGCAGCAGTGCCGACTCGCTGGTCGCCGTGTCGCCCGAGAGCTCCGCCGGGCGCGGGAGCGCCCCGGCGCCGGCCGCGCGGGCGGTCGCGGCGATGGCGTCGTCGTCCGTCGAGACGATCACGTCCGTGACCAGGCGGGCGCCCAGGCAGGCGCGGACGGCGCGGGCGACCAGGGGCACGCCCCCCACGGGGGCGAGGTTCTTCGCGGGCACGCCCTTCGAGCCGCCCCTGGCGGGGATCACGGCGAGGACGGTCGGTGTGGTCGAGGACATCGCCGGCCCTTCGCTCCCTTCGGGTGTTTCGGTTCCCTCGGGTGTTTCGGTCCCTTCGGGCGTTCGGGACACGCCGAGGGCTTCGGGTCCCGGGGGTCCCTCGGGTCCTCGGGTCACAGCTCGCCCAGACGGCGGATCAGCGGCGCCACGCGCTGGACGCCGTGGCGGTAGGCGCCGCGCGCCAGGCCGCGGACCGCGTCGCGCAGCACGCGCCGTACGCCCGTCGGTCCGGTCCCCTCCGGGCCGCCGTCCAGGCGGTGGCGGGCCAGCACGCCGGGCAGGTAGCCGGGGGCGGTCGTCGCGGTGTAGTACGGGGCGGCCGGCGGCAGGGCGGGGCCCGCGAGCAGGAGGGCGACCCGTTCGCGGGCCTCGTCGAAGGCGGAGTCGTAGGTGCCGTCCGACGCCACGCCCTGGTCGGCCGTCCACTCCTCGCGGGGCACCGGGCGGTGCCCCGCGTCCAGCCGGTCCCAGGAGGTGAGCAGCCCCGAGCCGATGAAGTGGTGGTTGCCGAGTGCCTCGCGTACGCCGAGATCGGTCAGGACGGCCGTCGGTACGCGCCGGTGCAGGGCCTCCAGGGCGGCCGTCGACGAGACGGTGACCAGCAGGTCGGTGCGGTCGAGGACCTCTCCCATGTGCCCGTACACGAGCCGGAAGTTGGGCGGCGGGGAGGGCGGGGCCAGGGAGCGGACCAGCTTCTGGTACGGGAGTTCCTCGATGTGCGTGGTGTGCTCGCCCGGCCGGGAACGGAGCTTGAGCAGGACCTCGCGGTCCGGGTGCAGCCGTGCGTGGTCCACCAGCCGCCGCAGCAGGTACGCGCGCTCGGCCCGGGACGCCGGGACGGACGGCTGGGCCGCGAAGACGACGGTGTCGCGGCCCGGCCGCGGCGCGTAGCGCGCCCCGCCGAGGAACGGCAGCGCCGCCTCGACCACCGCCGAGGCGTCGGCGCCCACCCCTTCGTAGACGGCCCGGAACCGGGCGGCGTCGTGCCGCGAGTTGGCGAGGACCACGTCCGCCCCGTGCCGCAGCAGCAGCCCGTCGGCGAGCTTCTCGTAGACGACGCCGACGTAGCCGGTGACGATCACGGGGCGGCGCGGCAGGTCCATGGCGGACAGTCCGTGCAGCATGGCGCGTACGGTGCCGCCGACGAGTGCCAGGACGACGACGTCGTACGCCTCCTCACGCACCGCCCGGAGGAACCGCGCGGCCGTCACCTCGCGTGGCACGTCCGGGCCCGCGCCGACCTCGGCGAGCTGGCGCGCGGTCGGGGTCGCCCGGCCACGCAGCAGGAATCCGGTCGTGGCCGTGTCGGGCGGGGTGATGCGGCGCGCCGTGAGCGCGCCCCATTTCCATCGGGTGTCGGAGTCGGCGAGTACCGCGACCCGCACCGCTGCACTGGTACGTGAGGGCACGCCGAGGACGCTAGAAAGGCATTCCGTTTCCCGGCCCAACGCGACCGCAACAAAGGGTGAACAGCGTCATGACGCGTTCTGAAACAGGCCGCGGGGGAATCCGGTTAATAAGCACGCCCCGCACTGTTCACCGCGCATCCCTCCCCCGGACAGGATGAATGCCGGGGCACCGCCTAACGTCTCGCGGGTGGTCAAGCTCTCCGTCGTCGTGCCGTTCTTCAACGTGCAGACATATGCCCCCGACGCCCTCGACAGCCTCCGTGCCAACGCACGTGACGACTTCGAATTCCTGCTGGTCGACGACTGCTCGACGGACGGGACGGCCGGGATCCTCCGGCGCGCGGCGCGCGAGCTCCCGGGGGCGGTGCTGCTGAGACACGAGCGCAACGGCGGACTGGCCACCGCGCGCAACACCGGTATCGACGCGGCCCGGGGCGAGTATCTGGCCTTCCTCGACGGCGACGACTGGCTGGCCCCCGGCCACCTTTCCCAACTCCTTTTCCGCATCGAGGAGTTGGGTTGCGACTTCATTCGCACCGACCATGTGCGGTGCACCGGCAGGGCACGCACCCTGCACCGCGTCCCGGTCGGCCGGCGCGGTGAGGTGCTGCGGCCGCGCGACGCGATCCTCCCGGCCGACCGGTCGACCTCGGTGGACTACCCGTACGCCTGGGCCGGCATGTACCACCGGCGGCTGGCCGAACGCGGGCTGCTGCGCTTCACCGACGGGCTGCGGACCGCCGAGGACCGGCCGTGGATCTGGCGGCTGCACCGGGAGGCCGAATCGTTCGCGGCGGTCGGTTCGCTCGGGATCTTCTATCGGCGTGGTGTCTCCTCGTCACTCACGCAGATCGGCGACATTCGGCAGCTCGATTTCATCCGCGCATTCGATCAGATACTCGAAGAAACGGCGGAGGATCCGGATTCCGATCGACTTCTCCCAAAAGCCGTACGGACATACTGTGCGATCATCGCGCACCATCTTGGTTCGATGGAACGATTCGAACGTCCCGTCGCCCGTACATTGCGCTCCATGAGTGCGGCCGCGCTGAGGCGCATGCCGCAGGACATCCTGAAGGAAGCCCTGGACACGATGGACGCCGACCGCGCCTCCCTGCTGCGCAGGCTGCGCCGCCGTCCCGTCCCGGTGGAGGCCACCGCATGACCCGGCTCCCCCGGTCGCACCCGGTCGTGGACCGGTCGGCCACGTCCCCCGCGACGACCCAGATCTTCTGCGCCTCCACCCTGTACGGCGCCGCTACCCTCGCCGCCGCCCTCGACAGCGGATGCTTCGCGCCCGCCGGCCGCCGGCTGCTGCTGGTCGCCAACAACGCCGCCACCCCCGAGACCGCCGTCCCGCTCGACCGCATGCCGGGCTTCGAGCGGCTGCGCGGCCGCTTCGACGCGGTGCTGTCCTGGAACGACGCCATCGCGCCCTTCCACCCGGGCGGCTGGTCGCCCCGGCCCGACGACGTACCGCTGTGGGAGAGGTACCTGCGTCTGCTGTGGGAGCTGGGGGACGACCGGGTCGAGCTGGTCGTCGAGTCCCTCCAGGTCGCACCCGCCCTCTCGATCGTCCAGCTCTTCCAGGACGCGCCGATCGACGTGTACGCGGACGGGCTGATGAGCTACGGCCCGACCCGCAACAGGCTCGACCCGCTGATCGGCGAACGGGTGCGGCGACTGCTCCACCTGGACCTGGTGCCCGGGCTGCGCCCCCTGCTGCTGGGTGAGTTCGGCACCGTGCCGGTCGTCGTACCGACGGAGGCGTTCACCAAGGTCGTCGACGAGCTGGCATCGGCGGAGGAGGAGCCGCAGGCCGCCGGGCCGCCGGGCGCCGCACTGCTCCTCGGGCAGTATCTGTCCGCCCTCGGCATCCTCTCCCCCGCCGAGGAGGAGGCGCTGCACGTCCGGATGGTGCGCGGCGCCGTGGCACGTGGGCACCGCAGACTCCTCTTCAAGCCGCATCCGGTCGCGCCCGCGTCCTGGCAGCGGACCCTGGAGCGGGAGGCGGAGGGCCTGGGCGCCGAGCTGACCGTGCTGGAGCGGCCGGTACTGGCGGAGGTGCTGTTCGGACGGCTGCGTCCCGGCCTGGTCGCCGGCTGCTTCTCCACGGCCCTGTTCACCGCGAGCACCTTCTACGGCATCCCGGCCGCCCGGATCGGTACCGGGCCCCTGCTCGACCGCCTCACCCCGTACCAGAACAGCAACCGCGTACCGGTGACGCTCGCCGACGCGCTTCTCCCGGACCTGGAGTCGCCCCCGGGGGCGGTTCCAGGTCCGGAGGCGATTCCGGAACACGCGGGAACGGACCCGGCGGGCGAGGAACCGGCGGGTGAGGACCCGGCCGGGCTGATCGGGGCGGTGGGCTTCGCGATGCAGCCCCGGATCCGCCCCGATCTGCGCCCGGTGGCCGAGCGGTACCTGGCCGGCCGCCCGGCCCGGCTCACCAGGCGCTACTTCAAGCTGCGCCGTCTGACGGCGCTGGGGCTCCCGGGCGGGGTGCCGGTGCCGCGCAACGCCGTCGTCCGGCGCGCGGTCCGCCATGCCCGCCGCATCAAGCGCGCGGCACTCACTCCCCGGCGGCGGGGGTGACCGGCTCCTGGAGCTCGGTCACCCACGTCGCGCGGTCCTCCGGGCACTCCAGGTAGAGCTCGCGGGCGTACCCGGCGGAACGGTGGCCGCTCGCGTCGATCCAGGTGGCCAGCGTCTGGAGGGTGGGGAGCAGGTGGTCCATCGACCCCCGGTGGACCACGGTCGCCGCGTGTTCGATCCCCGGCAGGACGACGATCTCCACCCCCGGCACGGTGACGCCCTCCGGGACCGTCATCCCCGCGTGGACCGTGATCGACCCGTCCCCCTCCGGGGCGTCCTCGTAGTGGGCGACGCCCGGGCCGAACGAGGTGATCCCGGCGGCCGTGAGGCGTGCGCACAGCTCCTCGTAGAGGGGGCCGACGACCGGGCCGATCCCGGCCGGGTCGAGGCTCCTGGCGGTGCCGGTCAACTGTGCCAGCCGGACGGCCGGAACGCTCTTCAGTACGACATCCTGCGCGGACATCTGTCCCTCGCTCTCGATGGCCCGGAGCCTCGCCGTGACGCCCGCGAGCCGTGCGGCCGCCTCGGCCATCGCCGATTCCAGCTCGGCCTCGCGCAGCCTCAGCATGCCGCGCAGTTCCTCGGCCCCCAGCTCCTCGTCGAGGATCGACCGCACCTGGCCGAGGGGGAAGCCGAGGTCCTTGAGGGCGATGACACGGTTGAGGCGGGCGAGCTGTCCCGCCCGGTAGAAGCGGTAGCCGCTGTGCGGATCGACGTGGGCGGGGCGCAGCAGTCCGACGGCGTCGTAGTGACGCAGCATGCGGACCGACACCCGGCCGTACCTGGCGAAGTCTCCGATGGTGAACATGACGACTCCTACGGCACCGCCTCACACGGTGTCAGGGTCAAGCGCCGGCGAGGGAGAGCTTCACGGCGAAGCCGAGGAAGAGCGCGCCCGCCATCGAGGTGGCGGTGGCCGACAGCCGCTTGCGGCGGCGGAACGCGGCCGCGAGGTGCGTCCCCGTGAAGATCAGGAGACTGAGGTAGAGGACGCTCGCCGCCTGGGCGAGGGTGCCGAGCACCACGAACGAGAGCGCCGGGTACTGGTACGCCGGGTCCACGAACTGCACGAAGAAGGCGATGAAGAAGAGGATCGCCTTCGGGTTGAGCAGGCTGATCACGAAGGCCCGGCGGAACGGCCGCTCCGCCGCGGGGGCCGCGTCCGCCCCGGGCGCCTGCTCGGCCGCCCGTTCGTGCCGGGTCCGCCACATCGACCAGGCGGCCCGGAGCATCCCGATCGCGAGCCAGGTCAGATAGCCGGCGCCCGCGTACTTCACGATCCCGAAGAGCAGCGCGTTGGCCTGGAGCAGCGAGGCGACGCCGGCCGCGGACAGGGTCATCAGCACGGTGTCGCCGCACCAGACGCCCGACGCGGCGGCATAGCCGGTGCGGATGCCCCGGCGGGCCGCGACGGACAGCACGTACAGCGAGTTCGGCCCCGGCAGGAGAATGATCAGGGCGAGGCCCGCGAGATACGTCGGCAGATCGGTGACACCCAGCATGGGCGGAGTGTCGCACAGCGGTACGACACTCCGCCGCCGGGTTTCACCAGCCGGGACCCCGCCGCCCGGGACCGGAACGCGCCGCCGGTACCGGCACCCCGGCGGTACCGGCGGCATCACCCGATCGGTACGGCGGGGAAGGCGCCGGGCCCGGCCGGCACGGCTCGCGACGCGTCGGCGCCGGTCGCCCGGCCGGCCGGCACGGCTCGCGACACCGGCGCCGGTCGCCGGGCCCGTACGGCTCAGAACGCGTCGGCCGGGACGTACGTCCCCCACACCTCCCGCAGCGCGTCGCAGACCTCGCCGACCGTGGCCCGCGCCTTGAGCGCGTCCTTCATCGGGTACAGGACGTTGTCCGTGCCCCCTGCCGCCTTCCTGAGCTCCGCCAGTGCCGTGTCGACCGCTGCCTGGTCGCGCCCGGCACGCAGCTTGGCGAGGCGTTCGGCCTGCTGGGCCTCGATGGCCGGGTCGACGCGCAGGGGCTCGTACGGCTCCTCGGCGTCGAGCGTGTAGCGGTTGACGCCGACCACGACGCGCTCACCGGAGTCCGTCTCCTGGGCGATGCGGTACGCGGAGCGCTCGATCTCGCTCTTCTGGAAGCCGTGCTCGATGGCGTCGACCGCACCGCCGAGGTCCTCGACCCTCGCCATGAGCCCCAGGGCGGCGGCCTCCACGTCGTCGGTCATCCTCTCCACGACGTACGACCCGGCGAAGGGGTCCACCGTGGCGGTGACATCGGTCTCGTACGCCAGGACCTGCTGGGTGCGCAGGGCGAGCCGGGCCGACTTGTCGGTGGGCAGCGCGATGGCCTCGTCGAAGGAGTTGGTGTGCAGCGACTGGGTGCCGCCGAGGACGGCCGCGAGGCCCTGGACGGCGACGCGGACCAGGTTCACCTCGGGCTGCTGGGCCGTGAGCTGGACGCCGGCCGTCTGGGTGTGGAAGCGCAGCATCAGGGACTTCGGGTCCTTGGCGCCGAACTCGTCACGCATGACCCGCGCCCAGATCCGGCGGGCGGCCCGGAACTTGGCGACCTCCTCCAGGATGGTCGTACGGGCCACGAAGAAGAACGACAGACGGGGTGCGAAGTCGTCGACGTCCATCCCGGCCGCCACGGCCGTTCGGACGTACTCGATACCGTCCGCCAGGGTGAAAGCGATCTCCTGCGCGGGCGAGGCACCGGCCTCCGCCATGTGGTAGCCGGAGATCGAAATGGTGTTCCACTTCGGGACCTCGGCCCGGCAGTACTTGAAGATGTCCGCGATCAGCCGCAGCGACGGCTTGGGCGGGAAGATGTAGGTGCCCCGGGCGATGTACTCCTTGAGCACGTCGTTCTGGATGGTGCCGGTGAGCCTGTCCGCCGGAACGCCCTGCTCCTCGGCGACCAGCTGGTAGAGCAGGAGCAGCAGCGCGGCCGGGGCGTTGATCGTCATCGATGTGGACACCTGGTCCAGCGGGATCCCGTCGAACAGGACCCGCATGTCGTCGATCGAGTCGATCGCGACGCCGACCTTGCCGACCTCGCCGTGCGCGATCGGCGCGTCGCTGTCGTGGCCCATCTGGGTGGGCAGGTCGAAGGCGACCGACAGGCCCATGGTGCCGTTGGCGATCAGCTGCTTGTAGCGGGCGTTCGACTCGGCGGCCGTGCCGAAGCCTGCGTACTGCCGCATCGTCCAGGGGCGGCCCGTGTACATGCTCGGGTAGACACCGCGCGTGAAGGGATACGAGCCGGGCTCACCCAGCTTCTCGTCGGCATCCCACCCGCTCAGGGCGTCCGGCCCGTACACCGGCTCGATGGGGAGTCCCGACTCCGACTCGCGCGCCATATGCCATGCCTTCCGGTAGACCCTACTCGCTGGTAACAACTCTCGCGACGGACTGTAGTGAAAGGGCGCGCGGCAGGTGGAGAGCCGCGCGCTGGGACCTTCCTCACAGCATGCTCCGTGGTAGGCAACCAAGCACCCCTGGGAAGCATCCACCAGGTACACACACCGACTCGGGGGGTCCCATGCATCGCACGTCCATGTTGAACAGAGCCCTGCTCGCCGCTGCCGCCGTCGCCCTGGCCACAGGATGCACGGCCCAGGCCGTCGGCGCCGGGGGCCCCTCCTCCCCCACGGCCGCCGCCGGCCCCTCGTCCCCCTCCGCATCCCAGGCCGGGACTTCCGCGACCCCGGACGGCGCCACCGACGGCAAGCCGCCCTCGGAGCCGTCCTCGGAGAGCCCCTCCCCGACCGCCACGGCGGAGTCGTCGCCGTCGGCGCGGGGCAGGGTCCTGATGGCGGAGGGCACGGAGACGGAGCAGGTCCGCGAACTGCAGGCGCGGCTGCGCCAGATCGGCCACTTCCACCGCAGCCCCACGGCCTTCTACGGCTCGATGACCGCCGGCGCGGTCTCGTCCTTCCAGAAGAAGCGCGAGCTGCCCGCCACCGGCAAGGTCGACGAGACGACCTGGGGGCAGCTGACCGCGATGACGCGCAAGCCCACGGACGGGGAGCTGAAGCCGCCGACGAGCAACGAGCTCGACAAGCCCGACGCCCGCTGCATGACCGGCCGGGTGCTGTGCATCAGCAAGGAGAGCCGCACGCTCGCCTGGATGGTCGACGGCAAGGTGGTCTCGGCCATGGACGTCCGTTTCGGCTCGGAGAACACCCCGACCCGCGAGGGGACCTTCAAGGTGGACCGCAAGGAACGGACGTGGGAGTCGACGATCTACCACACGCCGATGCCGTACGCGATGTTCTTCAGCGGCGGCCAGGCCGTGCACTACTCGGCGGACTTCGCCGCCCGCGGCTACAACGGCGCTTCGCACGGCTGCGTCAACGTCCGGGACAAGGGCAGGATCGCGGCCCTCTTCGACCAGGTGAAGGCCGGCGACAAGGTCGTCGTCCACTGGTAGGCGCGGCCGTCGTCCGCTGGTAGGCGCGCGGCAGCCGCCTCGCGGGCGGACCCGGAGGGGACGGGAGAGAAGAGAAGGGATTGGCGCGGGCGGGACCGGGGGAACGTGTCCCGCCCGCGCCAGATGCGCTGAGCCGTAGGTACGGGGGGAACCCCGGCTCGTCAGCGCTGCCGATGACCAGTCGGCTCACTCAGTACTGCGCCGCCGCCTGCAAAAACGTCACACCTCGGTGAGAAGTTTTTTGAAACCGCAGGTCAGAGGGTCAGAACGCCCACTCGGTGAGCGGTACGGACGTGACCGGGGGAAAGGGCCGCCAGGAGATCGACGGGCGGGTGCCGCCCGCCTCGTCCTGTCCGTCGCCCCTGCCGCCGCCGCTGCCGGTGCCACCGTCGGTCTCCCCGGCGCCGGAGCCGTCGCCACCGTCGCCACCGTCGCCACCGTCGCCACCGTCGCCGCCGTCGCCCGCGAGCAGTCTGTCGCAGAACTTGCGGACGTTGTCCCCGCCCTTGGCCGCCAGCTCCAGATGGCGCCTGCGCTCGCCGTCGATGCGGCCTTCCTCGTAGTCGCGGCACGCCTGGACGGTCCTGGTGTACCAGGTGCCACCGCGGCCCGGGACCGGCTTCTGCTCGCCGCTCGTGTCACCGGGGTCGCCCGTGGCGCCCGAGCCGTCGTCCACGGGGCCGGTACGTCCCGGCTCGGGGCGGTCCGGGCCGGGCTTCTCCTCACCCGCGCCGGAGGTGGCGGGCAGGGGGCGGTTGGACGGGGAGCCGCCGGGGTCGACCGGCGTCACGGGCGGCGCGGAGTCCGGCCCGCCCGTCGGCCCGTCGGAGGCGGACGGGCCCGGCGTCGCCTCGGCCGACACGGACGTGCCGGGCAGCGGCCGGTCGTCACCGCCGAAGGCGGTCAGCACGCCCGTGCCCGCCGCCACGGCCACGCCGCCGGCCGCGAGCCCGGCGACCGAGGCGGCCAGCCCCCAGCGGACGGGTCTCGCCCAGCGTGCCGGGCGGCGCGGCTCGGGCGTGAGACGGACCGCGCCCAGTTCCGCGGGCGGGGCCGCCGGAGCGGGCCGCGTCCCCGCGGCCTTCGCGGCACGCGCCGCGCGGAAGGCGAGCAGCGCCGCCTCCTCACCGGGCAGTTCCGACCGGGCCGGGGGCACCGCCCGCAGGGAGTCCAGGGCATCGGCGAGACGCCGCGCCCGTGCCCGCGTGCCGGAATGGTCGTCGGCCCCGTCGACCGGCTCGCCGCGCAGCAGCCGCTCCGCCGCGTCCTGGTCGAGCCATTCCTCGCGCTCGTCGGCCATCACATGTCCTTCTGCGTCCGGGAGCGCCAATGCGTCACACCGGTACGGGCCCCGGAGGCCACTCGGGGCCCCGGCTGGGGCGGTACGGCGCCGAGCGCGGCGCCCGGACCGTCCGTGCCCAGCAGCTCGGCCAGCCGCTTGAGCCCGCGGTGCGCCGCCGTGCGTACGGCACCGGGCCGCTTGCCGAGCGTCTTGGCGGCGCTCTTGGCGTCCAGGCCGACGACGACCCGCAGGATGACGGCCTCGGCCTGGTCCTGGGGAAGCTGGGCGATGAGGTTCATGGTGCGGCCGGTGGCCAGGGCTTCCATGGCCTCGTCCGCGGTGTCGGACTCGGCCGGCTTGTCGGTGAGCTCGGTCTCGTCACCGCCGATGGAGGGGCGCCTGCCCCGCATGCGCAGATGATCGAGAGCGCGGTTCCGGGCGATCCGGGCGGCCCAGCCGCGGAACCGGTCGGCGTCCCCGCCGAACCGGTCGAGGTCGCGGGCGATCTGGAGCCACGACTCGGACGCGACGTCCTCCGCGTCCGCCTCGCCGACCAGCGTGCGTATGTAGCCGAGGAGCCGCGGGTGCACGGCGCGGTACACAGCACGGAACGCGTCTTCGTCCCCGTCCTGTGCCGCGAGCACCGCGGCGGTCAGCTCCGCGTCGTCCCCCAGCACTCCCACTACCCGTTCGTCATCGCGGCTGGTCACCACCGCCGCGCCGGACAGCGCGCAGCAGCACGCTACGTCCTCGCGCGGCGTTGAGTCCATGTCTAGTACAACCTGCAACATCATGCCGACGGTGTGCGGTGTGACAGAAAACGCATGCATGGCGCTGTTAGGAGTACGGGGCCGTACGCGGACCCGCGGACGGCGACCGGGGCCTCTCCTGTGGGGGGTGGCGGCCCCGGTCGCCTTCCAGTAATTGGCCGGTATTCACCTGTGACGCCGTCAACTCCGCTTGCGCTCGGCACCCTTGCCGTCACTGCCGCCGCAGCCCCCAGCGCCGTCGCCACCGCTCTCGGCGCCACCACCCCGAACCTTGTCCGGACGGGCCTTTCCGGGCTCGACGGCCCCCTCCGCCTTGCGTGAAGGCTTCTCCGGCTTCTCCGGCTTCTCCGGCTTCTCCGGCTTGTCCAGGTTCTCCGGGTTCACCGGCTTGTCGGCCCTCTCGCGCTCCGCGGACTTGTCCGTCTTATCCGTCTTCTCTGGCTTGTCCGTCTTCTCGGGCTTCTCGGGCTTCTCGGGCTTGTCGGGCCCCTTGACCTCCTCGGGCCGGCTCGACCTGCCGCTTCCGGCCCCCGCCTCCCCGCCGGGGCTCTCGGCACCCGTTTCCGGTGCTCGCGCGGAGCCGGCCGGCAGGACCGTGCGCCGCGGGTCGCGCTCGGCGGACGGTCCGCGCGTCGGCGGGGGCGCCGTGGCCGTGGGTCCGGGAGCCGTCCCGCCGCTTCCGAACGGTGTGCCGATCACCCCGGTGCCCGCCGCCACCGCGACACCGCCCAGCAGGACGGTCGCCGCCAGACCCAGGGCCGCGGCCTTCAGGGAGCGCCGCCCGCCCCGGGCCGGCCGCCAGTCGTCCCGGCGCCGCGTCCCGCCGCGCGCGTGCGCGCCGGCGTCGCGCGCCGCCCGGAACGCCGCGAGCGCCCGCTCCTCGCCCGCCGGATCGACGACGTCGACCCGCACGGCCGCCGCCAGCCGGGCCGCCGTCTCGCGCGGCCGCTCCTCCGGTTCGCTTCTCATCCCCTCGCTCCGCCCTGCCCCAGTCGCCCGGCCAGCTTCTTCAGCCCCCGGTACGCGGCCGTGCGCACCGCTCCCGGCTGCTTGCCCAGCACCCGCGCCGTCGCGGGCCCGTCGAGCCCGACGACCACCCGCAGCAGCACCGCTTCGGCCTGCTCGCGCGGCAGCCCGCGGATCAGGGCGAGCGCCTGCTCGGTCGACAGGGTCTCCATCGCCGCGGCGGCCGTGTCCTGGCCGCCCGGCATGTCCAGTACATCCTGCTCGATCAGCGAGGTGCGCGGGCTGCGCCGCTGCTTGCGCAGATGGTCGAGCGCCCGGTGGCGCGCGATCGTCGCCGTCCAGCCCCGGAACCCGGCCCCATCGCCGCGGAACCGTCCCAGATCACGCGCGATCTCCAGCCAGGCCTCGGCCGCCACGTCCTCGGCGTCGTCGCCGACCAGCCCCCGAACGTATCCGAGCAGCCGGGGATGGACCAGCCGGTAGGCGCGTGCGAACGCCTCCTCGTCGCCCTGCTGGGCACGCTCGACGGCAGCGCCGAGCTCCGCGTCGTACGCCCCCACGTCCGCCTCTTCGTGCCGGTTCTCCGGTTTCCCCCCGCCTAGCTCTGCGTACCGGCGCGCGGAAATGTCACAGCGGCTCCCACGCCGCGCGCACGGCGGCGCTCACAGCAGCGCCCTTCGGCCCACCCGGCCGTGCAGGGTGAGGTAGAAGCGCTGGACGGACTCCTCGGAGCCGTCCTCGAACCGGTTGATGACCTTGCCGACCGGATTCCAGTACCGCCCGTCCGGCATCCGGATGCCGACGGGCTGCCCGAACAGGGCCCGCTGTCCGGCGTCGAAGTCGATCCACCGGCCGCCGACCCGCCGCACCATCACCTCGCCGGTGTACGCGCCGAGGCCCCACAGGACCGGTTCGATCCGCGTCCGCTCCGGCTGGTCGCGCCGCAGCCCGTCGACCACCAGGTCGACGAGCCGCAGGCTGGCCGCGGTGTAGTCGAGCGGTAACCGGTGGCGCTCCGTCAGGCGCGCCACGAAGCCCGCCACATAGGAACGGACGCCGTGTGCGCCGGGCAGTGTGCTGGTGCGGTCCCCATCCATGCCTGATCAAGCGACGACGGGCGCGTGATCGTCACGCGGGTGCCGGGGCGGGTGCCGCACCCGGCTTCGTACGGCACGGCGCTCGGCGTCAGGCCGGCCGGCTCAGACGCCGGCCGGCACCGCCCCGTGCCACCGCCAGGTGGTGAGCCGCTCGCGACCGGGGAGCCCGCCCCGGCCGGTGGCCCACAGGAGGGTCGCCCAGGGGTCGGTCTCCCGCGGGGCGTCGGGGAACAGCCGGACGAGAACGCGGCGGCAGAGCCCGGCGGGCGGGGTCCACGGGACGCCGAGCCCCTCGGCGACGTCGTGCGTGTGGACGAGGGTCTCGACGACGCCCATGGCGGCGAAGCCCTCCGCGTCGGAGGGGCCGAAGACGTGATGGGCGCGCACCTCGGGCGGGGTGGCGCGGACCATGGCGGTGAGCATCGCGCCGCACGCCTCCAGGACCTGCAGCAGCCCGGCCGCTCCGGACTCGCGGTCGGCGAAGGTGACGTTGGCGGGCCCGCCCGGGCGCCGCGCCCGCCATGAGAACGGGACCTCCCGGTCGAGCGGCGGGGCCTCCGGGCCCAGCTGGGCCGCGTAGGCGAAGAGATCGTCGGCGAGGTGCTCGACCGTCTCCCAGCAGCTCCACTCCAGGGATCCCGCCCTGGCGTCCCAGTCGCCGCCGGCCGCCCCGCGCAGCGTCGCCACCGCGAGGCGCACGGCGTGCCGGACGTCGTCGGCCGTCACGGGGCTCCCGTCGTCGGCGTGAGCGCTTCCGCGGCGGGCCGGTCCGTCGGTGCTCATGGCGCTCCTCGCAGTCGCGGGTGACGTGTCCGGGGCCCTGGGAGAGGGGCCCGCGTCGGCCGCAGTCTCGCACAGCGCCTGCCCGGCGCACCGATCGTTCAGGGGGCCGTCAGCGCGGCTCCGGAGGGTGTCTCGCCGCCCCGGGTCCGCCGCGAGACGACCGCGCGCAGGACCCGCTGGCCCTCGGCCGACAGGTCGAGAACGCGCCGCACGGCGTCCGGCGACCCCTCGGCGAGGATCTCCAGGGCCAGGGTCTGGCGCCGCAGCTCGCCACTGACGAGGGGGCCGAGGGTCTCGGTCCCGCCGGTCCGGCAGGCCGCGGGCGAACCCGAGGGTGCGGCCTCCAGGCGGTGGTGGAGTTCGAGGGCCATCCGTGAGCAGGCGTCCGCCCATTCCCGCAGCGGCCCCTCGGCCCAGTCGGCGGGCGCGGCGCCCAGGGCCTCGCGCACCAGGCCGGCCTCCCCGGCCGACGGGGCGTCCGCACCCGGTGCGGCGTCCGCCCCCGTGCCCTGCGCCGGTCCCGTCCCGGCCGCCCCTGCCGGCGCTCCCCCCTCCGGCGTTCGCCCGGCCGTCGGGGCGGCGCCGTCGAGCGAGGCGCCGGCCTCCGCCAGCCTGCCCGCCCAGTGGGCGCCGCCCTCCGCGACGGCGCCCCACAGCGGCCGCAGCGTCTCGGCGGGCGCCGGGTCGAGCAGGGGCAGGCAGCGGTCGAGGCAGGCGACCGCCGACGCGGCCAGCCCCCGCTCGTCGGCCTGCGTGATCAGTTCCACCAGGCTCAGGCTCATGGACGTCTCCCGTCACGGACGCGGTACGTTGCCATACTGCGCCGTGTGGCGGGATTTCGTCACTACCGGTGGCGGGAAATCTACGAGCCGTCGTCCAGTTTCCGGGCGAGCGCGCTGAAGTCGTCCCAGCTCGCGGTCGGTTCTCCCGCGACCCAGAGCTTCTCGGAGGTCGCCCGCAACGGCATGTGGATACCGCTCGCCACCTCCGCCTGGGTCTGCCGGCCGGCCAGGTCGCACCAGACGGCGAAACTGCCGCCGAGGATCTGGCCGTCGTAGCGCGCCGGGACGGGGGTCGAGCCGCGCAGGACCAGCGGGGTCCACTCCTCGTAGATGCGGCGGCCGGTCGGGTAGACGAACTCGTTCGGCTCACCGAGGACGTAATAGAGGTACTCGTCGTTGTAGTTGAGCACCTTGCGGCCCTCCTGCAGGTACTCCAGCGGCGGCCGGGCCCCGATCTCCTTGCCTGTCCAGTACGCCACCTGGAGGTCCTTGTCGGCGGCGACCGAGCCGCCCCGGAAGAACCCGTCGTTCCACGCCCTCAGCTCCTTGCCGGTCGGCCGCACCACGGCCGCCCGGTCGTTGAGCCAGCCGGTCGCCAGGTCCTGGACGGTCGCGTTCGCGCCGTACTTGCGCCGGGCCTCGGCCGCGAGCTGCGGGAAGGACGCCTCCGGGTCCCGCACCACCAGCGCCTGGTACTCGTCGGCGCCCAGGTGCCAGTAGGCCCCCGGGAAGAGCCCGGCGTACTCGCGCAGCAGCTCGTCGACGATCTTCGCGGACTCGGGGTTCGCGATGTCGACCGCGCCGCGTGTCGCCGTGCCCTGGACGTTCCTGAGCTGGAGGCCGGGGTGGGCGGCGATCACCGCGCCGAGGTGTCCGGGCGAGTCGATCTCGGGGACCACCTGGATGTGCAGGCTCGACGCCAGGGCGACGATCCGCCGCACCTCGGCCTTGGTCAGGTGCTGGGGCGAGACCACCTCGGGGTGGCTGTCGGACTCGATGCGGAAGGCCTGGTCGTCGGAGAAGTGCAGGCCGAGCTGGTTCATCTTGATGTCGGCCATGTCGCGCAGCCGGTCCTCGATCCACTCCGCGCTGAAGTGCTTGCGGGCGATGTCGACCATCAGCCCGCGCTGCGGCTTGGCGGGCGCGTCCCGCACGACGCCCTCCGGCACGATCCCGCCCGAGGCGAGCGCCTGCTTCAGGGTGCGCGTGCCGTAAAAGACCCCGGCCTCGCCCGATCCGCTGATGCGCACCCGCCCGTCACGCGTGGTGAGGGTGTACGCCTCGGCGCCGCCCTTCTGCGCGGTGTCCAGCGCCAGCTCGACGTCGCCCGCGCGGGGGGCGTTCTCGCCCCGGTAGGCGGCCTTCAGCTCACCGGCGAGCAGCCGGGCCTCGTCGGCGAGCGCGGCGCTGCCCTTGGCGATGACCACCGCCCTGCCGCTGACCGGGCGCCAGCCGGGCCCCCGGGCGGGTTGGTGCTCCCGCACGGAGGGGATGGTGCGGGGCTCGCCGGAGAGGGGATAGCTGCGCGTCGGTGTCGGTGTCGGCGAGATCCGGGCGGCGGTCGCGCCTGTGGACGCCTTCGCGTCGCCGGGGTCCTTGCCGCCGGGGTCGCCGTGCGCACAGCCGGGGACCGCGACGGAGAGGGCCACCGAGAGCACCACCGCCGCGGCCGCCGGCCGGCGCATGAGCCTGTGCAGAGGTTCGTACGGTTCGTGCCGGGGCCGGCGGCAGGCCCGGGACCGCGGGCCGGACAGGGGCCCCTTCTTCGCATACCGCTTCACGCGCGTGCCTCCTCCGTGAGCCGGATTCGTCCATCGCCTGTACTGAAACTCTCCCTTCCGGGTGAAGTTCGCGCATCTCTCGGACAGCTCGTGCTCACCCTCGGTAACATTGTGTCCCTTCTCTCACACCTTTCCCACGTCCCCCGCTGCTCCGCCGCCCCGTTCCGTCACCGTCGTCACTCCACTGCTCCACTGCTCCACCGTCTCGTTTTCCTCCCCTGTCCCGTTCGAGGAGGCCCACGCTGTCCAGCGAATCCACCGCCGGCGCCCCGAAGCGAACGCCGGCGCTCCCGGCCCCCGCGGGAGCCATATCCGGTCGGCCTCCCGGCGCCCACGCCCTGGAGGACCGGGGTCTGCACCGGTTCAACACCGTCGGCGGGGGTACGGCGGAAGCGGCCCTGCTCGCCTGCTGCGGCAGCCGCCGCTGGGCCCACCGGATCGCGGCGCACCGCCCGTACCCGACCCTGGAGGCGCTGCTCGCCGCCGCCGACGAGGCCAGCTACGACCTGTCGCGGGCCGACCTCGACGAGGCACTCGCCGACGAGATCCCCGCCGGGCCCCACCCCGGCGCGCCGGCCGCCGCCCTCACCGCCCTGCGGGCCGCCCACGCCGCGTACGAGAGCAGCTTCGGCCATGCGTTCGTCATCAGCCTGGACGGATTCCGGCCCGAGGAACACCTCGACCACGTGCTGGCCGGCATCCGCTCCAGGCTGGGCAACGAACGGGACGAGGAACGCGCCGTCGCCGCCGATGAGCTGCGCCGACTCGCCCGGGCCCGGCTGTCCCGGCTCGTGGCGGAATCGGGCCATCCGGATAGCCCGTCCGTGCTCGTTTGATTGCCTGTTTGATCACACTGGCTGACCCCGCGCGAGCGAACCGACATCTCGTCGCTACGATGACCGGGGCCGGTGGACCGTACCCGGCCGGGTCAGACCGACAGAGAAGCCGGCCGACCCCCAACCCCGCTCCCGGAGGGTTTTTCCGTGCCGGCTGGAACGCTGTACCGCGGCCGGGAAGGCATGTGGTCGTGGGTGGCTCATCGAGTCACCGGCGTCCTCATCTTCTTCTTCCTGTTCGTACACGTGCTGGACACCGCTCTCGTCCGTGTCTCCCCCGAGGCCTATGACGATGTCGTCGCCACGTACAAGACGCCACTCGTCGCGCTGCTGGAGTACGGCCTCGTCGCCGCAATCCTCTTCCACGCGCTCAACGGCCTTCGCGTGATCGCCGTGGACTTCTGGTCCAAGGGCCCGCGCTACCAGAAGCAGATGCTGTGGACCGTCATGGCCATCTGGTTCGTGCTGATGGTGGGGGCGCTCTACCCCGTCCTCGGCCACGCCGTACGTGAACTGTTCGGGAGCTGACGCCAGACATGTCCGCTGACACCACTTCCGCCGCCGTCGGCCCCGTCGAGGGAGAGCCCACGGGCCTCTACGACGTCGACAACCCGGCCCCGTACATCGAGGCGCCTCGCAAGCGCACCAAGAAGACCCCCAAGTCGACCCGCGGCAACTTCGAGATGGCCGCGTGGCTCTTCATGCGGCTGTCCGGCGTCGTCCTGGTCGTCCTCGTCATCGGCCACCTGCTGATCCAGCTCGTGCTGGACGGCGGCGTCTCCAAGATCGGCTTCGCCTTCGTGGCGGGCCGCTGGGCGTCCCCGTTCTGGCAGGTCTGGGACCTGCTGATGCTGTGGCTGGCCATGCTGCACGGCGCGAACGGTCTCCGTACGGTCATCAACGACTACGCGGAGCGCCCGAACACGCGTCTGTGGCTCAAGGGCCTGCTGTACACCGCCACGGTGTTCACCATCCTCCTGGGCACGCTGGTGATCTTCACCTTCGACCCGAACATCCGCTAAAGCCGGGGCTGACGAGACCAATGAAGATCCACAAGTACGACACCGTCATCGTCGGCGCCGGTGGCGCCGGTATGCGCGCGGCCATCGAGTCGACCAAGCGCAGCCGTACCGCCGTGCTGACGAAGCTCTACCCGACCCGCTCCCACACGGGCGCCGCGCAGGGCGGCATGGCCGCGGCGCTGGCCAACGTGGAGGAGGACAACTGGGAGTGGCACACCTTCGACACGGTCAAGGGCGGTGACTACCTGGTCGACCAGGACGCCGCCGAGATCCTGGCGAAGGAGGCCATCGACGCCGTCCTCGACCTGGAGAAGATGGGCCTGCCGTTCAACCGGACCCCGGACGGCACCATCGACCAGCGCCGCTTCGGCGGCCACTCCCGCAACCACGGCGAGGCCCCGGTCCGCCGGTCCTGCTACGCCGCGGACCGCACCGGTCACATGATCCTCCAGACGCTGTACCAGAACTGCGTCAAGGAGGGCGTGGAGTTCTTCAACGAGTTCTACGTCCTGGACCAGCTGATCACCGAGGTCGACGGCGTCAAGAAGTCGGCCGGTGTGGTCGCCTACGAGCTGGCCACCGGCGAGATCCACGTCTTCCAGGCCAAGGCCGTGATCTACGCGTCCGGCGGCACCGGCAAGTTCTTCAAGGTGACCT
Organism: Streptomyces sp. SP18CS02; assembly: GCF_036322365.1. Classification (NCBI taxonomy): domain Bacteria; kingdom Bacillati; phylum Actinomycetota; class Actinomycetes; order Kitasatosporales; family Streptomycetaceae; genus Streptomyces; species Streptomyces sp. SP18CS02. The sequence goes on along the minus strand of NZ_JAQYXC010000295.1, from coordinate 186,273 downwards.
CCAACGCGCACACCCTGACCGGTGACGGCCAGGCCGCCTGCTACCGCCGGGGCCTGCCGCTGGAGGACATGGAGTTCTTCCAGTTCCACCCGACGGGCATCTGGCGCATGGGCATCCTGCTGACGGAGGGCGCCCGCGGTGAGGGCGGCATCCTCCGCAACAAGGACGGCGAGCGCTTCATGGAGAAGTACGCGCCGGTCATGAAGGACCTCGCCTCCCGTGACGTCGTCTCGCGGTCCATCTACACGGAGATCCGCGAGGGCCGCGGCTGCGGCCCCGAGGGCGACCACGTCTACCTGGACCTGACGCACCTCCCGCCGGAGCAGCTGGACGCCAAGCTCCCGGACATCACCGAGTTCGCGCGTACGTACCTCGGCATCGAGCCCTACACGGACCCGATCCCGATCCAGCCGACCGCGCACTACGCCATGGGCGGCATCCCGACGAACGTCGAGGGTGAGGTCCTCAGCGACAACACGACGGTCGTCCCGGGCCTGTACGCCGCCGGTGAGGTCGCCTGTGTGTCGGTGCACGGCGCCAACCGGCTGGGCACCAACTCGCTGCTGGACATCAACGTGTTCGGCAAGCGCGCGGGCATCGCCGCCGCCGAGTACTCGGCGAAGGCCGACTACGTCGAGCTGCCGGAGAACCCGGCGCTGTTCGTCCAGGAGCAGGTCGAGCGCCTGCGCAACTCCACCGGCTCGGAGCGGGTCGCGGTGCTCCGCAAGGAGCTCCAGGAGACGATGGACGCCAACGTGATGGTGTTCCGCACCGAGCAGACGATCAAGACCGCGGTCGAGAAGATCGCGGAGCTGCGCGAGCGGTACCTCAACGTGTCCATCCAGGACAAGGGCAAGCGGTTCAACACGGACCTGCTGGAGGCCATCGAGCTGGGCAACCTGCTCGACCTGGCCGAGGTCATGGCCGTTTCGGCGCTGGCCCGCAAGGAGTCCCGCGGCGGTCACTACCGCGAGGACTTCCCGAACCGCGACGACGTCAACTTCATGCGCCACACCATGGCGTACCGCGAGGTGGGCGACGACGGCGCCGAGTCGATCCGTCTCGACTACAAGCCGGTCGTCCAGACCCGCTACCAGCCGATGGAGCGTAAGTACTGATGGCTACCCCCGTACTGGACAAGGCCGAGTCCCCCTCCCCTTCGTCCCCCGCCTCCCCGTACATCACGGTCACCCTCCGGATCCGCCGCTTCAACCCCGAGCTCTCGGACGCGGCGGTCTGGGAGGACTTCCAGATCGAGATCGACCCCAAGGAGCGCGTGCTCGACGCCCTCCACAAGATCAAGTGGGACGTCGACGGCTCGCTCACCTTCCGGCGCTCCTGCGCGCACGGCATCTGCGGCTCCGACGCGATGCGGATCAACGGCAAGAACAGGCTCGCCTGCAAGACGCTGATCAAGGACATCAACCCGGACAAGCCGATCACGGTCGAGGCCATCAAGGGCCTGACGGTCCTCAAGGACCTGGTCGTGGACATGGAGCCGTTCTTCCAGGCGTACCGCGACGTGATGCCCTTCCTCATCACCAAGGGCAACGAGCCGACGCGAGAGCGTCTGCAGTCCGCCGAGGACCGCGAGCGGTTCGACGACACCACCAAGTGCATCCTGTGCGCGGCGTGCACGTCGTCCTGCCCGGTGTTCTGGAACGACGGGCAGTACTTCGGCCCGGCCGCGATCGTCAACGCCCACCGCTTCATCTTCGACTCGCGCGACGAGGCCGGGGAGCAGCGCCTGGAGATCCTCAACGACAAGGACGGCGTGTGGCGTTGCCGCACCACGTTCAACTGCACGGACGCCTGCCCGCGCGGCATCGAGGTCACCAAGGCGATCCAGGAGGTCAAGCGGGCGCTGATCACGCGCCGGTTCTGACGCTCCGCGCCGGCGGGCGCCCCCCGGTGGGCTCCTGACGCGTCGGCGCCTGACGCATCGTCCGAAGGCCCGTTTCTGTACGCTCACCCGTACAGGGACGGGCCTTCGCCCTGCCGGAGAGAAACGGGGAGAGATGAGCGAGCCGAATCCGTACGCGGACGGGGAGTACAAGTGGGGGCCCACCCAGCCTCCCGGGGCACCGGGATACGGGTACCCGCCGCCGGCCGACGGATACGGCTATCCGCAGCAGCCGACCCTGCCGGGCGCCTATCCGGCGCCCATGGGGCACACGGGCGCCCCGCTGGTGTCGATCGGTGACATCACCGTGCTGCAGGACTCGATCATCACCCCGGCCGGTCCGATGCCGCTCAAGGGCGCGGTGTGGAACGCCACCGACATGTCGCGTACGGAGGAGAAGATCCCGACCCACGCCATCGTGCTGGCCGTCGTCTTCTTCGTCCTCTGCTTCCTGGGTCTGCTGTTCCTCCTGATGAAGGAGAAGACGACGACCGGCTTCATCCAGGTGACCGTCACCAGTGGCGGCCGGCACCACTCGACGATGATTCCGGCCACCGGCCCCGAGTCCTTCCACATGGTGATGGGGCAGATCAACTACGCGCGTTCGCTGAGCATCTGAACAGCGTCCGGAGAGCGTCGGTCCGCCCGGAGGGCGGGGACGCCGTCCGGTGCGTGCGATCGCACGGCGGAGAAGCGAGTCACGGCACTGGGGGCACCTCCCGCGCCCGGAGGGCCACGGGCCCCTGGCGACCGACGACGACGCGGCGAGGCGCGGGACCGGGGCAGGTGAGCCCGGCAGGATCCGGACGAAGGACCCCGGGACCAGGCGCCCGGTGGCGGGGCGGCGGGGCGCCGCCCGCGTCGACCGTTGGGGCGGTTTGGCCGAACTGCGCGTAGACCAGGTGGGTGCCTGGGGCATGTAGTGGAGATCGGTATCGTCGTTCACCGCTAGCGAGGCCCCCACATGACGGAAACCGTTGCCTTTCCCCAGGACCGGACCTGTCCCTACCATCCGGCCCCCGCCTACGATCCGCTGCGCGGGAAGCGGCCGCTCGCCCGGGTCACGCTGTACGACGGACGCCCGGTGTGGTTCGTCACCGGGCACGCCGTGGCCCGCGATCTCCTCTCCGACCAGCGGCTGTCCACCGACAGCACCCACAAGTCCTTCCCCGTTCCGTCGGAACGCTTCATCGCCCTGCGCGCCAACCGCCGGTCCGCCCTGCTCGGTGTCGACGATCCGGAGCACAACGTCCAGCGGCGGATGGTGATCCCCAGCTTCAGCGTCAAGCACATCGCGAACCTGCGCCCGCGGATCCAGCGGACGGTGGACGGTCTGCTGGACGCGATGATCGAGCAGGGGCCGCCCGGCGAGCTGGTCACCGCGTTCGCGCTGCCGGTGCCGTCCATCGTGATCTGCGAACTGCTCGGCGTCCCCTACGCCGACCACGAGTTCTTCGAGGACCGTTCACGGCGGATACTGCGCGGCCCCCGGCCCCAGGACGCGCTGGAGGCCCGGGAGGAGCTGGACCGGTACATCGGGGACCTCGTCGACCGCAAGCACGCGGACCCCGGCGAGGGACTGCTCGACGAGCTCATCGCCCGGCAGTCGGCGAAGGGCCGTTACGACAAGGAGGAGGTGGTCGCGCTGGCCACCATCCTGCTGATCGCCGGCCACGAGACCACCGCCAACATGATCTCGCTGGGCACCTTCACCCTGCTGCGGCATCCGGAGAAGCTGGCCGAGCTGCGGGCCGACCCGGCACTGCTGCCCGCGGCCATCGAGGAGTTGCTGCGGTTCCTGTCGATCGCCGACGGGATGCTCCGGGTGGCCACCGAGGACATCGACGTGGCGGGGACGACGATCCGGGCCGGTGACGGGGTCATCTTCTCGACCTCGGTCATCAACCGGGACGGCGACGTCTACCCGGATCCGGACACGCTCGACTGGAGCCGCCCGGTCCGCCACCATCTGGCGTTCGGCTACGGCATCCACCAGTGCCTGGGGCAGAACCTGGCCCGGGCGGAGATGGAGATCGCCCTGGGGACGCTGTTCGGGCGGCTGCCTGACCTCCGGCTGGCGGCGCCCGCCGAGGACATCCCCTTCAAGCCGGGGGACACGATCCAGGGCATGCTGGAACTCCCCGTGGCCTGGTGAGGTGGAACATGCGCGTTTCGATCAAGAAGGACGTCTGCATCGGCGCTGGGCAGTGCGCGCTGACGGCACCGGACGTGTTCACGCAGGACGACGACGGTTTCAGCGAACTGCTCCCCGGCCGTGAGGACGGCGGCGGCAGTCCGCTGGTCCGCGAGGCGGGCCGGGCCTGCCCGGTGCAGGCCATCTCGGTCACGGAGGAGTAGGCCGTGTCCGCGGGGCCCCGCCCGGCCCGCCCCCCGGCCGGACGCCGCTGTCCGCACCCGCCCTGAGGCGGGGCCCCTCGTTCGGAGCAGCGGGGCCGGACCAGCTCGGGCCGGGCCGTGGAGCCCGCCTCGGCGGGCGCCGGCCGGCCCGCCCGGTCACGGCCGGTGTCCCGGTCGGTCGCGGCCGGTGTCGCGGTCCGGCGCGGCCGGCCGCGGTCGGTGCCGGTCGCGTCCCGGGCCGGCGGCGAGGCCGCGCGGGCCCCGGTGAGCGGTGGGAGGTCCGGTCGGGGGCGTCGGGCCGGCGTGCCGCGTGCCGGTCAGTTGCGCCAGGGCTCCTCGGCGCCCTGGCCCTCCGCGACCAGCATGACGCGTCGCAGCATGTCGTTGAGGTGCGTGCGCTCCTCCCCGCTGAGCACTCCCAGCAGCCGGTACTCCTCGTGCCCGACCACGTCCATCGCGCCCAGCCAGATGGTGCGGCCCTCGTCCGTGAGCTCGACGACGACCCTGCGCCGGTCGCTGGTGGAGGGCGTACGGCGCACGAGACCCCGGCGTTCCAGGGCGTCGAGGCGCCCCGTGACGGAGGCGGGGGCGAGATCCAGGTCGGCGGCGAGGTCCGAGGGCGCCGCGCTGCCGCCCCGCCCCGCGATCTTGTGCAGGGTGTCGAACTCGTGGCGTTCCAGGTCGAAGTCGACGAGCGACTGTTCCCGGACGCGCCGCAGATGGACGGAGAACTTCTTCATCCGGGTGACCGCGCCCTCGATCTCGGGGTCGAGGCCCGGCAGCACGGGCTGCCAGCGCGCCACGTGCTCGTCGGTCCAGTCGCGGTCGGTCGGCTCCATGCGCCCGATCGTACGCGGGGCGCGGGACGGCCCTTCGGGACCGACAAGTATTTCGTTGACGAATTATTCGCTACCGAAATACATTCATCACCATGCCCTCCGCACCGCACCCGCTGCGCACGCGCTCCTTCCGCCTGTTCTTCGCCGGGCGCCTTCTGTCGCTGCTCGGTGACGCCGTCGTCCCGGCCGCGCTCACGCTCGCCGTCCTGGCGGCCACCGGCTCCACCTCCGCCCTGGCACTGGTCCTCGCCTGCGCGATGGTGCCCAAGCTGCTCCTGCTGCCGCTGGGCGGCGTCCTGGGCGACCGGTTCGACGCCCGCACCGTCGCCCTCACCACCGACCTCGTCCGCGCGGCCGCACAGCTCGCCGTCGGCGTCCAGCTGCTCGGGGGCACCCCCTCGCTGCGGGTGATCGCGGTCGCCTCGGCGGTCGGCGGCGCGGCCGGGGCGTTCGCCATGCCGACGCTCTCGCCGCTGATCGCGGGGACCGTGGCGGCGGACGGCCGGGCCCGCGCCAACGCGGTGACGGGCGTCGCGACGAGCGCCACCCGGCTGGGCGGCCCGCTCCTGGCGGGCGCCCTGATCCTGACGGTGGGTCCGGGCTGGGTGTTCGTCCTGGACGGCGCCACCTTCCTCGCGAGCGCCGCGCTGCTCGCGGCCGTACGGGTGCGGCGGGTGCCGCTCCCCCGCCGTTCGCTCCGCGCCGACCTGGCGGAGGGGTGGCGGGAGGTGCGCGGCCGGGACTGGTACTGGACCAGCCTGATCGCCCACGCCGCGTGGAACGGCGCTGCCGCCGTCCTGATGACCCTGGCCCCGGCGGTCGTCCTGGCCCGCACGGGCGGGGAGGCCCACTGGCTGCTCTTCCTCCAGGCCGGCGCGGTGGGCCTGCTCCTGGGCTCCCTGCTTGCCGGGCGGGCCCGCCCCTCCCGCCCGGTCCTGACGGCGAACCTGGGGCTCGCGACGTACGCCCTGCCGCTCGGGCTGCTCGCCGCCTGCGCGCCGATGCCGCTGACCGTCGCCGCGTACGGACTGGCGCAGGCGGGCCTGGGATTCCTCTCCCCGGTCTGGAGCACCACGGTCCAGCAGGCGATACCCGCCCATGTGCTCGCCCGCGTCACCTCCTACGACTGGCTGGTCTCGCTCGCCGCCATGCCGCTCGGCTACGCGCTCGCACCTTCCGCCGCCGCCCTCTGGGGCCCCGAGGTGCCGCTCGCGGCGGCCGGGGCGGTGGTGGGCGCGCTCTGCCTGGGGACGGCCCTGGTGCCGGGGGTGCGGCGGCTCACCGCCCGGCCGGTGCCCCCCGCTGCCGGACCCGAGGGCACCGGCGACGCCCGGCGGTCCCCCGGCGCGGCCACCGCCCGCACCGGGTGAGGCCGCCACGGGGCCCGAGCTTCTTGAACATGTTCAAAGACAGGTCTACAGTCAGGTCCACCAGCTTTTGAACGCGTTCAAGGGAGGGTGGGGGATGGACCTCACTGTCATCGCGTATGTCGTCTACCTGCTGATCAGCGTGGCGCTCACCATCTGGGTGGCCCGCACGCTCAGCCGGAACGGACGGATCTTCCTCGCCGACGTGCTGAAGGGGAACGAGAAGCTCGCCGAAGCGGTGAACCACCTTCTCGTCGTCGGCTTCTACCTCGTCAACTTCGGTTTCGTGGCGCTCTATCTGAGCCAGGACGAGGCGGTCGTCGACGCCAGGCAGCTCTTCGAGGCGCTCTCGGTCAAGCTCGGGGTCGTCCTGCTCGTCCTCGGCGTGATGCACCTGGGCAACGTCTACGTACTGAACAGAATCCGCCGGCGCGGTGCGATGGACCGCGAGCAGGTGCCTCCGGTCCCACCGCAGGGCTGGACGGGCGGGCCCGGCAACGGCCCCTGGACCGCGCCCGCGTCCGGCGCGTGAGACGGCCGTGACCATCCCCGCGGGCCCGGCGGCCCGGCCTTCGGAGCCCCTCGCGGCCCGGGCCCCCGTGAGGCGGCTGACCGTCCTGTACGACGCCGGGTGCCCGATCTGCGTCCACCTGCGGAACTGGCTCACGAGGCAGCGGCAGCTCGTACCGCTCGACGCGGTGCCCGCCGCCTCCCCGGAGGCCAGGCGCCGGTTCCCCGGGCTCGACCACGACGGCACCCTCCGCGAGATCACCGTCATCGGGGACGCGGGGCAGGTCTACCGCTCGACCGCGGCCTGGATCGTCTGCCTGTGGGCGCTGGCCGAGTACCGGCCCACGGCCCACCGGCTGGCCACCCCGGCCGGAATGCCCTTCGCCCGCGCCACCGTGCTCGCCGCCGCGAAGTGGCGGGAGGCGATCTCCGGCGGCGGCCCGGTCTGCGAGGACGGCCGGTGCGAAGCGCCCGGCCGTCCCGGCTAGGCTCGGACACCGTGAAGGACGTAAAGGCGGAGGGACCCGCCAAGGCCCCCAAGAGCGAACAGACCCGCGCCCTCATCCTCGAAACCGCGCTCCGGCTCTTCCAGGAGCGCGGTTACGACAAGACGACGATGCGGGCCATCGCTCAGGAGGCGGGTGTCTCGGTCGGCAACGCCTACTACTACTTCGCCTCCAAGGAGCACCTGGTCCAGGGTTTCTACGACCGGATCGCCGCCGAGCACGCGGCGGCGGTCCAGTCCGTCCTGGAGGGCGACACCGACCTGGCGGTACGCATCCGGGACACCCTGCTGACCTGGCTGGACGTGGCGGAGCCGTACCACCGCTTCGCCTCCCAGCTCTTCAAGAACGCGGCGGACCCGCAGAGCCCGCTCAGCCCCTTCTCGTCCGACTCCGTCGCGGCGCGCGAGGCGGCCATCTCCATCCACCGGCGGGTGCTCTTCGGCTCCGACACCAGGACCGCGCCCGAGCTCACCGAACGGCTTCCGCACCTGATGTGGCTGATGCAGATGGGGCTCGTGCTCTTCTGGGTGTACGACCGGAGCGAAGGCGCCGAACGCAGCCGCCGGCTGGTGGAGCGCACCGCGCCGATCGCCGCCCGGGCGATCGCGCTCTCCCGGTTCCGGGTGCTGAGGCCGATGGTGCGTCAGGTGCACGAGGTGCTGGAAGAGTTCATGCCCGGCGCGCTCGCCGGGGCGGCCGGGGCCAGGAGCACCGGATCCGGCTGAGCCGTACGGCCGGATCGCGGCGCTCCCGTGTCACGCGTCGCGTGAGGCCAGTTCGACGACGGTGATGTCCGACGGCGCGCCCACGCGCACCGGCGGGCCCCAGGCGCCCGCGCCCCGGGAGACGTACAGCTGGGTGTCCCCGTACTGTTCGAGGCCCGCCACGGTCGGGTTGGCGAGTTCGGCGACGAGGTTGCCGGGCCACAGCTGGCCGCCGTGGGTGTGCCCGGAGAGCTGGAGGTCGACGCCGTGCCGTACGGCGTCGTGGACGACGATCGGCTGGTGGGCCAGGAGCACGGCGGCACGGGCCCGGTCCCGGTCGCCGAGGGCTCTCGTGAAGTCGGCACCCGCGCCCTCGCTCTCGCCCGCGATGTCGTCGACGCCCGCCAGGTCGAAGCCGGCGATCTCGACCCGCTCGTTGCGCAGAGGACGGAGGCCCAGCTCGCGGACGTGGTCGACCCATGCGTCGGCACCGGAGAAGTACTCGTGGTTGCCCGTCACGAAGAACGAACCGTGCCGGGCGCGGAGCTCGGCCAGCGGCTCCGCCGCCGGTCCGAGGTCGGCGACGCTGCCGTCGACCAGGTCACCGACGACGGCGACCAGGTCGGGCTGGGTGGAGTTGACGGCGTCCACGATCCGCTGGGTGTGGGCCCGTCCGAGGATGGGCCCGAGGTGGACGTCGCTCACGACCGCGATCCGGAACCCGTGCCCGCCGCGCGCCAGCTTGGCCAGCGGCACGGTGACCCGCTTGATCCGGGGCCCGCGCAGGACGCCGTACGTGCCGTAGCCGACGGTCCCCACGGCGGCGGCCGCGGCGGCGCCGCCGACGACCCGTGACACGAACAGCCGGCGGGAGACAGCGGGGGACGGCGCGGCCGGGCCGTCGGGGGTGACGGGCGGGGCGGAGGGTGCGGAGGCGGCGGACGCGTCCGCCTCGGCACGCGCGTCCGCGTCCGCGAGCGCGGCGGGCGCCGTCGCGGGCGTGGCGGGCGGAGCAGGCACGTCCGGGCCCGGGGCGTCCGAGGGCGCACCGGCGAGCACGGCGGGGGCCGGAGCGGCGGCCGCCGTCGTGGTGGCGGCGGAGGACACGACGGCCGGGGCGGCCTGCGCGCCCGCCCGGCGCTCCAGCCGGCGCCGCAGCAGCGGGCGCACCGCCTCGCCGGCCACCAGGGCCAGCACCACGTACAACAGCAGCGCCAGCCAGAGGAACCCCGGCCAGGCCAGCACCTGCTGCACCCCGAACGGCGCCCCGGCCCGCCCGGACGTCAGCGCGCCGACCGACAGCAGCGGCAGGACGACGGCGGCCACCGTCCCCGCCCGCCGTGCCGTCCCGCCGGGGACCGTCACATCCCGCACCAGACGCAGCCAGACATACCAGTGCACCCCGGCGAGCAGGGCGACCATCACGACGAACACCAGCAGGACGACCAGCACGAGCCCGTACTCCCCAATCCGCTTTCGCGGTCGATCCGCTTACGCGGTCAGCTATTCGCGCTCGCGGCGCAATGCGCGCACGCCACGCAACCCGATCACGCCCACCGCCGTCCCCAGGAGAAAGGACGTGATGGCGAGCAGCAGATGGACCCAGAAGTACGCAGTCGGGTCACCCGCGTCGTCAAAAGCGAGACCGCTCCCGTCGTTCCACAGGTTCTTGACGAAAGTGATCCAGATGAACCAGCTCCACACCCCGAAAGCGAGCAGGAACCAGGAGGCGGAACGGCTGAGCTTCATGGACTCAGTATCACCGCCCATAGCGGCGCGTCTCAGGCGGGGTCGGGGTGTGGTGTCGGCATACGGCGACCTGCCCTGTACGTTCTCGACCGTGTCTGCTCTGAAAAAGACCGCATTGCTGGTCGCTGCTGCTGCGTTGCTGCCCGTTCTCACCACTGCCCCGGCGTCGGCGAGCCCTCTCCCGCAGGCAGACAAGAAGGAGAAGGAGGAGGACACCCAGCCGAAGCCGCCCGCGGTCATGTCCACGGTCGGTGGATCGCGGCTCGGCAAGCCGGGCACCCAGGTGAACCTCGGCAAGGGGGTGCCGGTCCTCCCCAAGGAGGTGACCGGGCGTTCCTGGATCGTCGCGGACGCCGAGACCGGCCATGTGCTGGCCTCCCACAACGCCCACTGGCGGCTGCCTCCCGCTTCCACGCTGAAGATGCTCTTCGCGGACACGTTGCTGCCCAGGTTGCCCAAGACCCGGTCGCACCTGGTCACCCAGGCCGAACTCGCCGGCGTCGGCCAGGGTTCCAGCCTCGTCGGCATAAAGGAGAAGCAGAGCTACACCGTTCACGACCTGTGGCTGGGCGTGTTCCTGCGCTCCGGGAACGACGCGGTGCACGTCCTGTCCGCGATGAACGGCGGGATCGCCAAGACCGTCGGCGACATGAACGCGCGCGCCGACGAGCTCCAGGCGCTCGACACGCACGTCGTCTCACCGGACGGCTACGACGCCGAGGGCCAGGTCTCCTCCGCGTACGACCTCACGCTCATCGCCCGCAGCGGAATGCAGAACAAGGACTTCAGGGAGTACTGCGCGACCGCGCGCGCGAAGTTCCCCGGGGAGCAGAAGGCCGGCAAGAAGCGCGAGATGTTCGAGATCCAGAACACCAACCGGCTGCTGACCGGGGATTACGGCATCCCCCCCTACAAGGGCATGGCGGGGGTCAAGAACGGCAACACCACACACGCCGGGTCCACCTTCACCGGGGTCGCCGAGCGCAACGGCAAGGTGCTCCTGGTCACCGTGATGAACCCGTCGGCGAAGGAGAGCCACGCCGTCTACAAGGAGACGGCGCGGCTGCTCGACTGGGGCTTCGCGGCCGTCGGCAAGGTCAGGCCGGTGGGCGAGCTGGTTCCGCCGAAGTCCGCGCGGACCGGGACGGACGGTGACACCGAGGCGGTGAACGACGACGGCACCGGCACCGGGACGGGGACCGGGGCCGCGAAAGCGGCGGTCACCGGGCACGGTTCGACCGGCATCGGGACCGCGCTGGCCGTGGTCGGCGGGTCGCTGGTGGCTCTGGCGGCCGCCGTGTTCCTGGTCAACCGGCGCTGGCCGCTGCCGGAGCTGGTGCGCCGCCGCCGTCAGCCCCGGCCCTAGGTCGCGTCCGCCCGCGGGGTCGTGCACGCCGGCCGACGGGTGGCCGGCCCGCGCGGGTCAGTACGCCTCGGGGCGGGCGGCCCCGGACCCGTCGGCCTTCCGCCCGTGGCACGCGGTCTGCGCGGTCTCCGGGTGCCGCGGGTCCTGCGCGGTCTGCGCGTCGTCGGCCCCGGGCTGCCGCCGTTCATGGCCGGTCGCCGTCCAGGCCGAGCAGAACAGCATCAGCTTCGCCGTGAAGTTGATCCAGAGCAGCAGTGCGACGGGCACCCCGAAGGCGCCGTACATGGACTTCGCCGCCACGTCCCGCATGTAGCCGCCGAGCAGCAGCTTCAGCAGTTCGAAGCCGACCGCCCCGATCAGGGCCGCGACGATCAGACGGCGGCGCGGCGGATGCACGGCGGGCAGCAGGGTCAGGACGTACAGCAGGATCAGGAAGTCGGCGGCGACGGCGACCAGGACCGCCCCCGCCTGGAGCAGGACGCCCCCGACGCCGCCGTCCGGGACGCCGAGCCGCTCGGCGCTCCAGCCGACGGCGGTGGAGCCGAAGGTGGAGGCCGCGAGCGAGGCGAGCCCGACGGCTCCGAGGCCCAGCAGGACGACCGCGTCCTTGCCCTTGCGGACGACCGGGTTGCCCTCGTCGGTGTCGTCGAGCTCCCACACCGCGCGCAGGCATTCGCGCATCGAGCCGATCCAGCCGATGCCGGTGAACAGGAGCAACGCGCCCGCCACGAGACCGACCGTGCCGGCGTTGGCGACGAGGGCGCCGATGTCGAGCTGGTCCGAGATGCCGGGGACCTGATCGGTCAGCCGGGTCTCGATCTCGCGGAGCTGTTCGTCGCTGAGCAGGGCCGCGCCGACGGCGGCGGCGACCGTGATCAGCGGGAACAGCGCGAGGAAACTGATGAAGGTGATCGCGGCGGCCAGCCGGGTCCAGTGGACGCGATCGAGGGTCTCGTACGAGCGCCATGCGTGCGTCCGCATGAGGCGGGTCGCCCACGGGCCGATCACAGGGATCTTGGTCAGCCAGTCCATGCCGTGCCCCTACCCCGTCCGGCGAAGACCAGCGTGCGTGTCCCCCAGAAGCGCAGACAGGTCGCCAGGACCATGCCGACGCCCAGCCCCGCGACGGTGTCCGCGCGGGTGGAGGTCAGCCCCAGGCCGTAGTGCGAGATCCCCAGGCAGGCCATCTGCACGGCCGCTCCGGCGACGTTGACCAGGAAGAAGACGCCGTACTCCCGCACGCCGACCCCGCCGCGCCGGTAGGTGCCCAGGGCGTTGCCGAGGTAGGCGACGGTGCAGGCGGCGAGGAAGGCGAGGGCCTTGGCGGTGAGCGGTCCCTGGCCGAGGGGGCCGCGCAGCCAGAGGAAGAGGACGAGATCGGTGACGTAGGCGGCGGCCCCGGCCGTGAGGAAGCCCAGGACCTCCGCCCTGACCGGGACCGGCGCGGGCGCGCGGGCGGTGCCGGTGCCCTCGGGGACGGCCCGGGTCCGCCGCCGCGCGTCGGCCGGCGCCGCGGGCGCGGCGGTCGTGACCGTCGCGGTCCCGGTGGCTCCCGGGACGTCCCGCGTGGTTCCGTTCACAGGTCCGCCACCGCCATCGCGTACATCGCCGTCCAGACGATCCCGATGACGGCCAGGGGGCGGTCGCGCAGGACCACGTCCTCGGGGGCCCCGGCGGTGCCGCGGTCGGCGAAGACGGCGTAGCGCAGGACGGCGAGGATGAAGGCGATCACGGAGAGCTGGCGCCAGGGCAGCAGGGAGCCGTTGGCGGTGCCGCCGCTCTCCAGGGCCCACAGGCAGTAGCCGAGCACGGCGACCCCGGCGGCGAGTTGCCAGACGAAACGCAGGTATCCGGTGCTGTACTCGGTGAGCAGGGCACGGGTGGCGCCCTCGCTGCCGGCCATCTGGACGGCCTCCGAGTAGCGCTTGGCGGAGACCATGAACAGCGCGCCGAAGCCGGTCGTGATGAGGAACCAGCGGGAGAGCGGGATGCCGAGGGCGACCCCGCCGATCATGGCGCGCATCAGGAAGCCGGTCGTGACGACGGCGAGGTCGACGACGAGGACGTGCTTGAGGCGCAGGCAGTAGGCGAGCTGTATGACGAGGTACGCGCCGAGCAGCCCGGCGGTCATGACGTTGCACAGCACGGTCGCGCCGGCGACGGAGGCCATCGCGAGGACGCCGCCGAGACCGTAGGCCACCGGCACCGGTACGTCCCCGGCGGCCACCGGGCGGCGGCACTTGGCGGGGTGGGCGCGGTCGGCGTCGGCGTCCCGGGCGTCGTTGACCAGGTAGACGGCCGAGGCGGCCACGGTGAACAGCACGAAGACGACGGCCAGCTGGAGCACGGTACGCCGGGCCGCGAGCTCCCCCGCGGCGGCGGGCGCGGCGACGACCAGCAGGTTCTTGACCCACTGCCGGGGGCGCGCCGTCCGCAGCAGCCCCGCGCCCAGCCCGGCCCGCGGGCCGGTGGCCGTCCCGGTCCCGGTCTCGGCCCGGGTCCCGGCTCCCGGGGCGGCGGCCGTCCCGGTCCTGTTCCCGGGCCCGGTCGCGGTGACGCGCTCGGCCGCGGGTCCCGCCTCGCTCCCGGGCTCGTTCGCGGGTACGGCCCCGGTCCCGGCCGCCGGCGCGGCGGTGGCTCCGCCCGGCGCGTCGTGGGCGGGCCGGTCGACCAGCACGGCCCCGCGCTCGCCGGGGCGGGCGGGGTCGTAGGGGCGGTGCGGGGTGTCTGTCATGGGCGGGCACCGCCCCTGCGCTGCCACCGGGCGCCCGCCCCCGCCGTCAGGGCGCCCAGCAGCGCTCCGGCCACGACGTCCGTCGGATGGTGGACGCCCGCCACCAGGCGGGAGAGGCACATCGCGGCGGCCGTCGGGGCGGCCAGCCGCCGGACGGCCGGGTACAGCGCCCCGTAGGCCACCGCGGCGGCGGCGGCCGAGGTGGCGTGGGAGCTCGGGAAGGAGTGCCGTCCGGCGGTGCGGACCAGCGGCTCGGGCGGGCCGGCCGGCCGTGGCCGCCGCACCACCCGCTTCACGCCCATGCTCGCCAGATGGGCGGCACCGGTCAGTGCCGTGCCCCGCAGCCACTCCCCGCGCCGCTCCCGGTCCGCCGCCGCGCCCAGGAGGCCCGCCGCGATCCACAGGGCGGCGTGTTCGCCGCTGAACGACAGTGCCCGGGCGGCCGCGGCCACTCCCGGCCGGTGACCGCAGCCGCGCAGGGCGGCCAGCAGCCGGTGGTCGGCGCCCGCGCGGTCGACGTACCGCATCCGCCAGCCCCTTTCCTCCGTGCACCAGGGGTTCTCCGTGCACCGGACCCTGTGCACCAGGGGCGACTCTCGCCCGCCGCGCGGCGGGCGGCGCGGCAATCTTTCATGACACTCGTTCAATCACCCATTTCGGCGAGTCCCTTGCCATAGCCATCGAATGCCATGAATCCGCCTATACCGTCACGTCCATGTCTGCCGAGACCGCCGCCGCGGCCGCTTCCGGGGCCGCGGCGGGAAGCGCCGCCGCCGTCACCCTCACCGGCTGGGGCCGGACCGCTCCCACCGCCGCCCGTGTCCTGCGCCCCCGCAGTCCCGGGGAGGCCGCCGCCGCCGTCCGGGACTGCGGTGCCCGTGGCGGCATCGCGCGCGGTCTCGGCCGGGCCTACGGCGACGCGGCGCAGAACGCGGGCGGCACGGTGCTCGACATGACCGGCCTCGACCGGATCCGCTCGGTGGACGCCGAGACCGGCACGGTGGTCTGCGACGCCGGTGTCAGCCTCCACCGCCTGATGGAGGTGCTCCTCCCGCTCGGCTGGTTCGTACCGGTCACCCCCGGGACCCGGTACGTCACCGTCGGCGGAGCCGTGGGCGCCGACATCCACGGCAAGAACCACCACGTCTCGGGCTCCTTCGGCCGCCATGTGCGCGCCTTCGACCTGCTGACCGCCGACGGCACCGTCCGCACCGTCCTGCCCGGCACGGAGCTCTTCGACGCCACCACCGGCGGGATGGGCCTCACCGGGGTGATCCTCTCCGCCGAGCTCGCGCTGCTGCCCGTCGAGACGTCCCTGATGGCCGTGGACACCGAACGCGCCCGCGACCTCGACGACCTGATGGGCCGCCTGACCGCGACCGACCACCACTACCGCTACTCCGTCGCCTGGATCGACCTGCTCGCGCGCGGCGCCGCCACCGGCCGCGCCGTCCTCACCCGCGGCGATCACGCCCCCCTCGACGCCCTCCCGGCGCGGGCCCGCCGCGCGCCCCTCGTCCTCCGCCCGGGCGGAAGGCTGCCCGGGGCCCCCCGGCACCTGCCCGAGGGCCTGCTCGGCCGTGCATCGGTCGGGCTCTTCAACGAGTTCTGGTACCGGAGGGCGCCACGCCGGCGCACCGGGCAGCTCCAGCGGATCCCGGCCTTCTTCCACCCCCTGGACGGTGTCCCGCGCTGGAACCGGGTCTACGGCCGCGGCGGCTTCGTCCAGTACCAGTTCGTCGTCGGGTACGGCCAGGAGGACGTGCTGCGCCGGGTGGTGCGCCGCATCTCGCGCCGGGGCTGCCCCTCGTTCCTGGCCGTGCTCAAACGGTTCGGCGAGGGCGACCCGGGCTGGCTGTCGTTCCCGATGCCCGGCTGGACCCTGGCGCTGGACGTCCCGGCCGGGCTGCCGGGGCTCGGCGCCTTCCTCGACGAGCTCGACGCCGAGGTCGCGGCGGCGGGCGGCCGGGTCTACCTCGCCAAGGACGCGCGGCTGCGTCCGGAGGCGCTGCGCGCGATGTACCCCCGGCTGCCCGACTTCCTGGCCCTGCGCGCCGAGCTGGACCCCCGCTCGGTCTTCACCTCGGACCTCGCCCGCCGGCTGGGCCTGTGACCCCGTAAGGAGTGGTACGACGCCATGAAGGACGCCTTCGGCACCCCGCAGTCCCTGCTCGTCCTCGGCGGCACGTCCGCGATCGGCCTGGCCACCGCCCGGCGGCTGATCGCGCGCCGCACCCGCGACGTGTGGCTGGCCGGCCGGCCCTCGCCCGCCCTGGAGGACGCCGCCGCGTCCCTGCGCGAGCTCGGCGCGGACGTGCGCACCGTCCCGTTCGACGCGCTGGACACCGCCTCGCACGAGGAGACGCTGACCAAGCTCTTCGCCGAGGGCGACATCGACATGGTGCTGCTCGCGTTCGGCGTGCTGGGCGACCAGGCGCATGACGAGGCCACCCCGCTCGCCGCCGTCCAGGTCGCCCAGACCAACTACACCGGCGCTGTCTCATCGGGCCTGACCTGCGCGAACGCCCTCAGGTCACAGGGCCACGGCTCACTGGTCGTGCTGTCGTCGGTCGCCGGTGAGCGCGTCCGCCGGGCGAACTTCATCTACGGCTCCAGCAAGGCCGGCCTCGACGCCTTCGCCCAGGGGCTGGGTGACGCCCTGCACGGCACGGGCGTCCATGTGATGGTCGTCAGGCCCGGTTTCGTCCGCACCAGGATGACGGCGGGCCTGGAACCGGCGCCGCTGGCCACGACCGCGGAGGCGGTGGCCGAGGCGATCGAACGGGGGCTGCGACGCCGCTCGGAGACGGTCTGGGTGCCGGGAGCCCTGCGGGTGGTCATGTCGGCGCTGAGGCACGCACCGCGCCCGCTGATGCGCCGCCTGCCGCGATGACGGGACGGAGCGAGGACGCCGCGACGGGGCGCGGGACGAGGCGGCGGGGCAGAGACCGGCGCGCGGCCGTCGTGACGGCCCTGCGGCCGCGGACGCCCGGTGAGCGGCGCGGTGTCCGCCGGGAGCGGCGGCGGCCGGTACCGGGGGCCGGTACCGGGCCGGTTCAGCCGCGGGAGGTGGCCGGTTCGTCGACGGGCGTGCCCTGGGCGGGGACGCCCGGTACGCCCTTGACCGGACGGCCGGGGCCGAACCCGTACGTGCTGAGCTTGCGCCACACACCGTCCGCGCCCTGCTCGTAGAGGGCGAAGGAGTCGACGGTCCACTCCGCCTCGAAGTCGGCCAGCTCCTCGTACGCCCGGTCCATCGCCTCCTCGGAGATGCCGTGCGCCACCGTCACATGCGGGTGGTACGGGAACTGGAGCTCCCGCACCAGCGGGCCGGAGGCGTCGCGGATCCGCTGCTGGAGCCAGGAGCAGGCCGCCGTGCCCTCGACGAGCTGGACGAAGACGACCGGCGACAGCGGCCGGAACGTACCGGTGCCGCTCAGCCGCATCGGGAAGGGCCGGCCGGCCATGGCGACCTCGGCCAGGTGCGCCTCGATCGCCGGCAGCCGCGCCGCGTCCGCCTCGGTCGGCGGAAGGAGCGTGACATGCGTGGGGATGCCGTGCGCGGCGGGATCCCCGAAGCCCGCGCGCCGCTCCTGGAGCAGGCTGCCGTAGGGCTCCGGGACCGCGATCGAAACGCCGAGCGTTACGGTCCCCACGTCGTTCTCCTCAGTTCAGTCACCGGGTCCAGCGCCAGTGTGGCGGCTGGACCCACTTCGTGGCCAGCGTCGTCGGACTCAGTGCTTGGCGGGCAGGAAGCCCACCCTGTCGTAGGTCTGGGCGAGCGTCTCGGCGGCGACCGCGCGGGCCTTCTCCGAGCCCTTGGCCAGGAGGGAGTCCAGCGTCTCGGGGTCGTCCAGGAATTCCTGCGTGCGGGTCTTGAAGGGCGTGACGAAGTCCACCATGACCTCGGCGAGGTCGGTCTTCAGCGCGCCGTACATCTTGCCCTCGTAGTCGCGCTCCAGGGTCGCGACGGAGGTGCCGGTAAGAGTCGACATGATCGTCAGCAGGTTGCTGACGCCGGGCTTCTCCGCCGGGTCGAAGCGGATCACCGTGTCGGTGTCCGTGACCGCGCTCTTGACCTTCTTCGCCGTGGTCCTGGGCTCGTCCAGCAGGTTGATCAGCCCCTTGGGGGTGGATGCCGACTTGCTCATCTTGATCGCCGGGTCCTGGAGGTCGTAGATCTTCGCCGTTTCCTTCAGGATGTACGGCGCCGGGACCGTGAACGTCTCACCGAAGCGGGCGTTGAACCGCTCGGCGAGGTCGCGGGTGAGCTCGATGTGCTGGCGCTGGTCCTCGCCCACCGGGACCTCGTTGGCCTGGTAGAGCAGGATGTCCGCGACCTGGAGGATCGGGTACGTGAAGAGGCCGACGGTGGCGCGGTCGGCGCCCTGCCTGGCGGACTTGTCCTTGAACTGGGTCATCCGCGACGCCTCGCCGAAACCGGTGAGGCAGTTCATCACCCAGCCGAGCTGGGCGTGCTCGGGTACATGACTCTGGACGAACAGCGTGCAGCGCTCGGGGTCGAGGCCCGCGGCCAGCAGCTGCGCGGCGGCGAGCCGGGTGTTGGCCCGCAGCTCCGCCGGGTCCTGCGGAACGGTGATCGCGTGCAGGTCGACGACCATGTAGAAGGCGTCGTGGCTCTCCTGCAGGGCGACCCACTGACGGACCGCGCCGAGGTAGTTGCCGAGGTGGAACGAGCCCGCGGTGGGCTGGATCCCGGAGAGCACGCGGGGACGATGCCGCATGGCGGAGCCATTCCCCTGAGGGCGGTGATGGGCGACGGGCGGGCGATCAGAGGCCATGTTCCTCATTCTCTCAGGTGGCGCCGACAGGTCGGGAACCGAACGGCGAGACGAGGACCACAATGACGTCCGCCGCTCGGCTGAGGCGCGCGCGGCGACCCCTCCGGGCGGCCGCCGGCGCGGTACCGCCCCAGCGGCCCCCGGCTCCTGTCCGGACGGTCGGTCCGGACAGGGAACCGTGGGCCGGGGCGGACCGGGGGCCGGGGCGGACCCGGTGGCCGCCGTACGGGTCAGGCCGGGATGCCGGGGGCCGGGTGGGCGGCCATCAGGGCGGCCACCTCGGCGCGGATCTTCAGCAGGGCCTCCTCGTCGCCCGAACGGGCAGCCGTGACGCCCCGGTCGATCCACTCGGCGACGGCCGGCATGTGCTCCGTACCGAGGCCGCGCGAGGTCAGCGACGGGGTGCCGATCCGGATGCCGGACGGGTCGAAGGGCTTCCTGGGGTCGTAGGGCACGGTGTTGTGGTTGACGACGATCCCGGCCCGGTCCAGGGCCTTCGCCGCGATCTTGCCCGGCACGTCCTTGGGCGTCAGGTCCATCAGCACCAGGTGGTTGTCGGTGCCGCCGGAGACCAGGTCGAAACCGCGGGCCAGGAGGGCCTCGGCGAGGGCCCGGGCGTTGGCGACGACCGCGTGCGCGTAGTCGCGGAACGACGGCTGGGCCGCCTCGTGGAGGGCGACGGCGATCCCGGCGGTGGTCTGGTTGTGCGGGCCGCCCTGGAGGCCCGGGAAGACCGCCTTGTCGATGGCCTTGGCGTGCTCCGCCCGGGACATGAGCATGGCGCCCCGCGGCCCGCGCAGGGTCTTGTGGGTCGTCGTGGAGATCACGTCCGCGTGCGGGACGGGCGAGGGGTGGGCGCCGCCCGCGATCAGGCCCGCGATGTGGGCCACGTCGGCGACCAGTACGGCACCCGCCTCACGGGCGATCCCCGCGAAGGCGGCGAAGTCGATGGTCCGGGGCAGGGCGGTGCCGCCACAGAAGATGATCTTCGGGCGCTCCTTGAGGGCGAGGTCGCGCACCTCGTCGAAGTCGATGAGCCCGGTGTCCCGGCGCACGCCGTACTGGACGCCCCGGAACCACTTGCCGGTCGCGGAGACGCCCCAGCCGTGGGTGAGGTGACCGCCCATCGGCAGCGCCATGCCCATCACGGTGTCGCCCGGCTCGGCGAAGGCGAGGTGGACGGCGAGGTTGGCCGGGGAGCCGGAGTAGGGCTGGACGTTGGCGTGTTCGACGCCGAAGAGGGCCTTGGCGCGCTCGACGGCCAGGGTCTCGACCTGGTCGATGTTCTGCTGGCCCTCGTAGTAGCGGCGCCCGGAGTAGCCCTCGCTGTACTTGTTCTGGAGGACGGTGCCGGACGCTTCGAGGACCGCCCGGGACACGTAGTTCTCACTGGGGATCAGCCGCAGGGTGTCGGCCTGGAGCCGCTCCTCGGCACCGACGAGCGCGGCCAGTTCGGGGTCGGTGGCGCAGAGCGCGGGGTGGTGCGGGGGAAGGGTGGTCATGGCGTCCTTCGGGCTGGGGGGCGCCGCCGGAGCAGGCGGGGCAGCACCCACACGGAACAGGATTCCGGGGTGCCCAGGCGGGCGGCACCCTGCGTGGTCTGCCGCGCGCGGCTCCCCCGGGGTCGGTTCCCCGTACGCCAGTCGCCGCGCGTACCCCACAGCCTAGGCGATGCCCGCCGGGCGCCACCGGGTTCCGGTCCGCCCGGAGATCGCCGGCCGCCGCGCCGGATCCAAGGTTTCCCGGTCCGCGCGGCGAGCGACGATAGAAAGGAGCGCCACCCCCGCCCCCGGCCCGCAGGACGAACGGAGATCCGGTGTCGAGAACACAAGACGCGATCGCTTCCGCGGAGGCGCACAGCGCGCACAACTACCACCCCCTGCCCGTCGTCGTCGCCTCGGCGGACGGGGCGTGGATGACCGACATCGAGGGACGCCGATACCTCGACATGCTCGCCGGCTACTCGGCCCTCAACTTCGGCCACGGCAACCGCCGCCTGATCGAGGCGGCCAAGGCCCAGCTGGAGCGCGTGACGCTGACCTCCCGGGCCTTCCA
The DNA here is from genome assembly GCF_036322365.1 of Streptomyces sp. SP18CS02. Taxonomy (NCBI): domain Bacteria; kingdom Bacillati; phylum Actinomycetota; class Actinomycetes; order Kitasatosporales; family Streptomycetaceae; genus Streptomyces; species Streptomyces sp. SP18CS02. Next base: position 165,380 of record NZ_JAQYXC010000295.1, on the reverse strand, counting down.
CCACGACCGGTTCGCCGAGTTCTGCGACCGGCTGGCCGCGTTCTGCGGCATGGAGATGGTGCTGCCGATGAACACCGGGGCGGAGGCGGTGGAGACCGCCGTGAAGACCGCCCGCAAGTGGGGCTACCGCGTCAAGGGCGTGCCGGACGGCATGGCGAAGATCATCGTGGCCGCCGACAACTTCCACGGCCGCACCACCACGATCGTCAGCTTCTCGACCGATCCGGAGGCCCGTGCCGACTACGGCCCCTACACGCCGGGCTTCGAGATCGTCCCGTACGGGGACGCGACCGCGCTCGCCGGGGCGATGACCGAGAACACGGTGGCCGTGCTGCTGGAGCCGATCCAGGGCGAGGCCGGGGTGCTGGTGCCGCCGGCCGGTTACCTCTCCCGGGTGCGGGAGTTGACCCGCGAGCGGAACGTGCTGTTCGTGGCGGACGAGATCCAGTCCGGCCTGGGCCGCACCGGCCGGACCTTCGCGTGCGAGCACGAAGGCGTCGTGCCGGACATGTACGTGCTGGGCAAGGCGCTGGGCGGCGGCGTGGTGCCGGTGTCGGCGGTCGTGTCGAGCGCCGCGGTCCTCGGGGTCCACCGGCCGGGCGAGCACGGCTCGACGTTCGGCGGCAACCCCCTCGCCTGCGCGGTGGCCCTGGAGGTGCTCGCGATGCTGCGCACCGGCGAGTACCAGCAGCGGGCCGCCGAGCTGGGCGAACACCTCCACCACGAGCTCGGGCTGATGGTGGGCGGGGGCGCGGTGGAGGCGGTGCGCGGACGCGGCCTGTGGGCCGGGGTGGACATCGCGCCCCGCCTCGGGACGGGGCGCGACATCTCGGAGCGGCTGATGGAGCGTGGCGTGCTGGTGAAGGACACCCACGGCTCGACGATCCGGATCGCCCCGCCGCTGGTGATCTCCAAGGAGGACCTGGACTGGGGCCTGGAGCAGCTGCGGGGGGTCCTGGCGGCCGGCGGAAGGTGACCGGTTCCGGGCCGCGGCCCGGAAGCGCCGCGGCCCGGACGGCGGGGCTCCGGGGGCGGGCGGCCCGCTCCCGGAGCGTCGTCGGTGCGGTGCGCCCTCACGCCCGTACCGGGAGGGCCCGCGCCCGGCGGTCCTGACCCGGCGGCCCTGATCCGGCGCGCTCAGAGGATGACGTGCGGCAGGAACCGGGCGTACTCGTCCGTGATCAGCCCGGACGACTCCCGGATGCCCAGACCCGCCGCCTCGTCCTCGACGACCCATGCGCCGAGCACCACGCGGTTGCCGTCGAAGTCCGGCAGCGGGGCCAGTTCCTGGTAGCAGCAGGGCTCGTCACGCACCACCGGGGCGTCGCCCGGCTCGTGCACCGTGACCCCGGCGCCCTCCCGCCCCAGCAGCGGCTTGGCGACGTAGCCCCCGGTGGCGGCCAGCTCGCGCGGACCGTCCAGGTAGGCGGGCAGCAGGTTGGGGTGGCCGGGGTACAGCTCCCACAGGATCGCCAGCAGCGCCTTGTTGGACAGCAGCATCTTCCAGGCGGGTTCGATCCAGCAGGTGGTGCCGGTCCCGCCGCCGTTGTCGAGGGTGTCCAGCACATGCGGTCCGAAGCGGTCCGTCACGAGCCACTCCCACGGGTAGAGCTTGAAGCAGCTGCGTATGAAGCGCAGCCGGTCGTCGACGAAGCGGCCGGACAGCCGGTCCCAGCCGATCTGCTCGACCGACAGGGCCTCCGTGGTGAGGCCGGCCTGCTCGGCGGTCTCGCGCAGGTACGCGACCGTCATCAGGTCCTCGCCGAGCTCGTCGCCGTCGGAGTGCGCGAAGTGCAGCGGGCCGGGCGGCAGCAGCCGGGACTGCCTGCGCCAGGCCTCCACCAGCCGTTCGTGGAGGGAGTTCCACTGGTCGGCGCCCGGGAAGCGCTCCTCCATCCAGAACCACTGGGGGCTTGCCGCCTCCACCAGCGAGGTGGGCGTGTCGGCGTTGTACTCCAGCATCTTGGCCGGGCCGGTGCCGTCGTAGCGCAGGTCGAAGCGGCCGTAGAGGGAGGGGAGTTCCGCCCGCCGCCGCCACGACTCGGCGATCAGTCCCGCCAGCCGGGGGTCGGTGACGCCGAGGTCGGCGAAGCGGTCCCGCTCCACGATGTGCGCGGCGGCCGCCAGGCACATGGCGTGCAGTTCCTCGACGACCTCCTCCAGCGCCTCCACCTCCGGCAGCGAGAAGGCGTAGTAGGCGCTCTCGTCCCAGTAGGGGCGCAGCGAGCCGTCCGGATGGCGGGTGAGCGGGTAGACGAGGCCCTGCTCCTCGACGGTCCGCTGCCAGTCGGGGCGGGGAGTGGTGGTGTGACGTCTCATCGGCCGGTGTACGCGCTCAGCCGCCGCCGGAGCCCGAGCAGCCGAAGCCGCCCCGGTCGACCGCCGCCTTGTCGAAGCTGCCGCCCGACACCCGGCCGTCGCTGACGCTGCCGCCGTAGTAGTACGTGCCGCGCGCGGTACCGCTGCCACTGCTGCCGCCGCTGTCGCACTCGTAGCTGGGCAGCTTCTCCCGCGTGACCGGGTCCACGCAGCGCCTGTCCGGATCGGAGCCGCAGGACGTGATCGTCGCCGCGAGCACCCCCATGCCGCCGAGCACCACCGTGCTCGACCTCAGCCTGCGCATGCGCCGTCCTCCCCGTTGTGAGCCCTTCGGACGCCGCAACACTAGAGGGCCGCTCCGCGCCCGGGTAAGCCCGGTCCGCCAAGCCTCCCCAACTACAGTCGCTTCGTGCTCTTTGGGATGGTCTGTGCTCTCGGTGCCGCGGTCTGCTTCGGTACGGCCTCCGTCCTTGAGGCCGTCGGCGCCCGCGCCGCGCCCCGGGGCACCGGATCGGGCGTCGACCCCGTCCTGCTGCTGGGGGCGCTGCGCCAGTGGCGGTACGTCGCCGGGCTGGCCCTCGACGCGGTGGGGTTCGTCCTCCAGATCGTGGCACTGCGCTCCCTGCCCCTCTACACGGTGGGAGCCGCGCTCGCCGCCAGCCTGGCCGTCACGGCGGTCGTCGCCTCGCGGCTCCTGCGGGTGCGGCTGAGCCGTGCCGAGTGGGCCGCGGTGGGCGCGGTGTGCGCGGGGCTGGCCGTGCTGGCTCTGGCGTCGGGTCCGGAGGGCGACCGGCCGGGACCGGCGGCGCTGCCCTGGGCGACGCTCGCCACCGCGCTCGCCGTCCTGGCCGTCGGCGTGCCGGCGGGGCGTCTTCCCCAAGGGCCGCGGGCGCTGGTGCTCGGTCTGGGCTCGGGGTTCGGCTTCGGCGTGGTCGAGGTCGCGGTCCGCCTGATCGACTCCTTCCTCCTTCCGGCGCTGCTCACCGATCCGGCGCTGTACGCGCTGCTGGTCGGCGGGGGCGCGGCGTTCCTGCTGCTCACCTCGGCGCTGCGGAGCGGCTCGGTGACCACGGCGACCGCGGGGCTGCTCCTCGGGGAGACGATCGGACCGGCGGTGGTGGGCGTCGTGTGGCTGGGGGACCGTACGCGCGAGGGCTGGGCGTGGCCGGCGGTCGCGGCCTTCGCCGTGGCGGTGGCGGGGGCGCTGGCGCTGGCCCGCTTCGGCGAGCCGCCCGCGCCGCAGGCGCCCTGAGGGCGGCGGGCGCGCGCCGGGGGCCGCCGCCTCCCGTTCCCGTTCCCGTTCCCGTTGCCGTTGCCGTTGCCGTTGCCGGCCTACGGCAGGACCCGGCACAGCGCGTCCAGCGCGCCCGCCCAGGCGCTGTCCGTGGGCGTCCCGTAGCCGACCACCAGCGCGTCGCGCCCGCGCCGCACGGACGGGTGGCGGAACCGGTCGAGGCCCTGGAGGGCCAGCCCCTGCCAGGCGGCCGCCTGGACGACGGACTGCTCGGTGCCCGGGGGCAGTTCGAGCACGGCGTGCAGTCCGGCGGCGATGCCGCTGACCCGTACGTCCGGCGCCCGTTCGGCGAGGGCCGCCACGAGCTGGTCGCGCCGGCGCCGGTAGCGCAGCCGCATGCCGCGCACGTGCCGGTCGTAGGCGCCGGAGGAGATGAACTCGGCGAGCGTGAGCTGGTCCAGGGCGCTGGACGCCCAGTCGACGGCGCCCTTGGCCGCCAGCACCTCGGGCACCAGATCCTCCGGCAGCACCATCCAGGCCAGCCGCAGACCGGGGGTCAGGGACTTGCTGGACGTCCCGAGGTAGACCACGCGCTCGGGGTCCAGGCCCTGGAGTGCTCCGACCGGCTGGCGGTCGTACCGGAACTCGCCGTCGTAGTCGTCCTCCAGGATCAGCCCGCCGGCGCCGCGCGCCCAGTCGACGGCCGCCGCCCGGCGCCGCGGGGGCAGCGCGCCCCCGATCGGGAACTGGTGGGCGGGGGTGATCAGCACCGCGCCCTCCCGGCCCAGCCGGTCGGTGCGGGTGCCGTGCTCGTCGAGCGGCAGCGCGGGGGTGCGCAGGCCCGCCTCCGTGAGGAGGTTCCAGTGCACGTCGAGCCCGTACGACTCGACGGCCACCTCGTGTACCCGGCGCTCGCGCAGCACCCTCCCCATCAGCATCAGCCCGTGGACGAAGCCGGAGCAGATCACGATGCGGCCGGGGTGGGCGTACACGCCCCGGGCCCGGGCCAGGTACTCGGCCAGTACGGTGCGCAGCTCGATACGCCCGAGCGGGTCGCCGTACCCGAACGCCTCGTTCGGGGCCGCCGACAGGGCCCGCCGGGCCGCCTTGAGCCAGTCGGCGCGGGGGAAGGAGCCGAGGTCGGGCGTGCCGGGGTGCAGGGTGTGCACGGGCCCGGGGCGCACCCGGCCGGGCCGCCGTCCGGCGGGGGCGGGAGCCGGGCCGCCGGCGGGGGCGGCGAGCGGCCTTCCGGCGGAGGCGGGGTCCGCGCCGCCGACGGGCGTCCGCCGCCCGGCGGGTGCGCGCGAGGGCGGCGCGGGTCTGCGCGGGGCCGCCCGGGGAGCCACCCGGGTGCCCGATCCCTGCTGGGCGGTGAGCCATCCCTCCGCGACGAGTTCGGCGTACGCGTCGGCGACCGTGTTGCGGGCGATGCCCAGGTCGCCGGCGAGCGAGCGGGAGGACGGCAGCCGCGTCCCGGGGGCGAGCCGCCCGGTCCTGACGGCCTCCCGCAACGCGTCCATCAGACCGGCCCGCAGCCCCGGACCGCGCACCTCCAGATGCAGGTCGGCGCCGGTGACGACGGGGCCGGCGATCTCGGAAGTGGCCCAGGGATCCGTCATGGAAGTGGACCATACCCCTGCGCCACACTCCCCGTACGGTCGAGGCCATGACGACGAACGGATACGCCCCCGAACACGCCCCCCGCCTGGCCTGGGCCACGCACGCGCCCGAGGTCTACAAGGCCATGGTCAAGCTGGACGCGGCCGCCCGGAAGGGCGTCGACCCGGTCCTGCTGGAACTGGTCAAGATCCGCGCCTCGCAGCTCAACCACTGCGCCTTCTGCCTCGACATGCACACCAAGGACGCGCTGGCGGCCGGTGAGACCGTCGAGCGGATCATCCAGCTCGCCGCCTGGGAGGAGTCGCGGCACTTCTACACCGAGAAGGAGATCGCGGCGCTCGAACTCACCGAGGCCGTCACCGTGCTGACGGACGGTTTCGTGCCGGACGACGTGTTCGAGCGGGCCTCCGGGCACTTCGAGGAGGCGGAGCTGGCTCAGCTGATCGCCTCGATCACGGTCATCAACGCCTGGAACCGCTTCGGCGTCGCGACCCGCATGGTGCCGGGCCACTACACGCCCGGCCAGCTCAAGCACTGAGGGGGACGGCCGTGCCGAACGCCGAGGAGTTCCGCGCTCTGCACCTGGGCCGGGCCGTGGACGACCCGCTGATCCTGCCGGGCCCCTGGGACGCGGCGAGCGCCCGCGTCTTCGAGGAGGCCGGTTTCCCGGCGCTGGCGACGCCCAGTGCCGGGGTGGCCGCCTCGCTCGGGTACGAGGACGGGGCCACGCCCGCCGACGAGATGTTCGCGGCCGTCGCCCGTATCGCCCGTTCCGTGTCCGTCCCGGTCTCGGCGGACGTCGAGGACGGCTACGGCCTGTCGCCGAAGGAGCTGGTCGCCCGGGTCCTGGACACCGGGGCGGTCGGGGTGAACCTGGAGGACTCGGGCGGGCCGGACAAGGCCCTCAAGGACCCCCGGGAGCACGCCGGCCGGCTGGCCGAGGTGCGGGCGGAGGCGGGCGGCCGGCTCTTCGTCAACGCCCGCGTCGACACCTTCCTGCGCGGGGTGGACGACCCGGAGCAGGCGATCGCCCGTGCCCGGCTGTACGTCGAGGCGGGTGCCGACTGCGTCTACCCGATCGCGGTGCCGCCCGGGCACCTTCCGCTGCTGCGGGCGGAGATCGAGGGTCCCCTCAACGTGGCGCCGTTCCCCGGCCATCCGCCGGTCGCGGAGCTGGCCCGCCTGGGCGCGACGCGCATCACCTTCGGGCCGGGGCTGCTGCACCGCACGCTGGAGGCCGTACGGGACATCGCCGGCCGGATCGCCGGGCCGGCGTAGCAGTACACCGCCACCACGCGCCCGGGCCCCGCGCTTCTGTCCGAGAGCCGTCCGCCGCGAACGGCCCGGCCGCAAGCGCCTGCGCCGAGGACCGGGTGCGGGCCGTGCGCCCGGGCTTTCCGCACGGCGGGTGAGACGCGCGGCGCTCCCGGGCCGCGGCCGCGCGCGGCGGGTGGGACGAACAGCCGGTCGGCCCACGGCGGCCCGCCCGGCCCCCGTACCGCCGCCGGCCCATGGAGCGGGAGCGGCGTCGCCCCCCCCCCCCCGCGGCCGGGACAGTGCCACACGCCCGTCGATCCGCCCCTCCCCCGCGGCCGACGCGCGCCGGCCGGGCGGGGGCCGGAGGGACGGCCGTCCCGGTCGGGGACGTCCGCCGGCACCCGGACGCAGGCCGGGAAATCCATGGCACCCCGACGGCGGATCTGATCCATGCTGGCGTCCACACCTCTGTGCACCGCCTGCCCGAAGGGTTCCCCATGGCCACCGAACGCATCGGACCTCCCCTGCGCGGGGACGAGCGCGCCACCCTGCGCGCCTTCCTCGACTTCCACCGCTCCACCCTCGCCATGAAGTGCGACGACCTCTCCGACGAGGACCTGCGCCGCCGGTCCGTGCCGCCGTCGGCGCTCTCCCTGCTGGGCCTGGTACGGCACATGGCGGAGGTCGAACGCCACTGGTTCCGCCGCACGATCGCGGGCGAGGAGCTTCCCCTGCTGTGGTCGGACGAGATGGACTTCCAGGCGGCGTACGACGCGAGCACATCGACCCGCCCAGAGGCGTTCGACGCCTGGCGGGCCGAGGTCGAGCACTCCCGCCGGATCGAGGAGGGCGCCGCTTCCCTCGACGTGACCGGCTACAACGCCCGGTGGGGCGAGGACGTGTCCCTGCGGGCGGTGATGCTGCATCTGATCCACGAGTACGCCCGCCACAACGGCCATGCCGACCTCCTGCGCGAAGGCATCGACGGCACGGTCGGGGCCTGACGCCCGCGGCTCCCCCGGCCGGCCTCCGCCCTCCCGGGCGGGCGGCCGGGCCGGGGCCGTTCACGGCGTCCGCCCGGCGGGGGCGCGGCGGGAGCGGCCCCGTGGCACGGGCGGCCGGGCCGGCATGTAAAGCACCTTTGACACCCCGGCATGTAAAGCGTACTTTCCATATGTGCGAAACGAGGTCAGGCGGCTGCGCGGCACCCTCGGGCTGTCCCAGCAGGCCCTGGGGGCCGCTCTCGGGGTGTCCCGGCAGACGGTGAACGCCATCGAGCAGGGGCGCTACGACCCCTCGCTGCCGCTGGCCATCCGAATCGCCCGGCACTTCGGGCTCACCGTTGAGGAGATCTTCCATGTCGACGACGCGTAGCACCTCGGCCCACCCCGCCGCCCGCTGGCTCGTCCTGGCCACGGCCGTCGTCGCGGGCGCCGCGATGTCGGTGATCATGGCGCTGCAGGGCAACACCTTCCTCGCCGTCGCCCTGCCCGTGATCGTGATCGGCTACGGCCTGGCGGTGACGGTGTTCGCCCGGCGCAGCGACGTCGCGGCGCAGCTCAGCGGCCACGAGGGGGACGAACGCCGCCGGATGATCAACCTCCGCGCCTCCGAGGCGACCTCCAACGTGCTGATCCTGGCGCTGCTGTGCGGCCTCTTCGTCGAACTGAGCCGCTCCCAGCTGGGCGGCCCCTTCACCTGGCTCTGCGCGCTCGGCGGCTTCACCTACATCGCGGCCTCGGCCTTCTACACGCGCACCGGCGCCTGAGACCCCGCACGGCGCACGGACCAGGTATTGCAACGACCGGTCCAAAACCTGTTAACGTACGACCATGGCCCGACCACGGTTGTTCGACGAGGAGCGGGCCCTGGACGCGGCGATGCGCGCCTTCTGGGCCCACGGCTACGACGCCACTTCGACCCAGGACCTGTGCGAAGCCACCGGCCTGGGCCGCAGCAGCATCTACAACACCTTCAGCAGCAAACAGGATCTGTTCCGGCGGTCCCTGACCCGCTACATGGACATGATGACCGGCGCGCAGCTCGCCCTCCTGGCGGACGAGGGGCGACCGGCGGTGGAGCGGATCCGCGCGCTGTTCGCGAAGGTCGTCGAGGACGACCTGGCCCAGCGGGGGAACGGACGCAGCCCGGGGTGCCTCACGGTCAACACCACCGTGGAACTGGCCGGCCGGGACCCGGACATCGCCTCCGCGCTCGACCGGGACCTGGCCCGACGGCTCGACGCCTTCAGGGCCGTCATCGAGTCCGCCCGCCGTGACGGCGACATCACCTCCGGCCAGGACGCCGACTCGCTCGCGCGCTTCCTCAACGCCGTGATCGGCGGCATGCGGGTGTCCGCACAGGGCGGGGCCGACCGGGCCGCCCTGGAGGCCATCGCCGCGACGGCGATGGAGGCGCTGACCGGACGGGCCGCCCCGGCCCCGCCCGGCTGAGTCCACCGCCCACCGCCCACCGCCCACCCGCCCGGCACCGCGCCGCCGCACCCCACCGCCACAGCCCCTCGCCCCGGGGGGCTTTTTCCCGGGCAAGTTTTGTACTGATCTATCCAAAACATGGAGCGCCCTGTCATGCCCCTTGCCGTGTACGTGCTGGCCGTCGGCGTCTTCGCCATGGTGACCAGTGAGTTCGCCGTCGCCGGCCTCATGCCGCAGATGGCCGACGGTCTCGACGTCACCATCCCGCAGATCGGCTACCTGATCACCGTCTACGCCGCCGCCATGGCGGTCGGCGGCCCCCTCCTGACCGCCGCGCTGATGAGGCTGCGGCCCAAGTCCGCGCTGATGTCGGTCTTCGCCCTCTTCCTCGCCGGGAACGTCCTCGCCGCCACCGCGCCCGACTACGGGACGATGGTCGCCGCCCGGCTCGTCACCGGCGTCGCCTCCCAGGCGTTCTTCGGCATCGCCCTCTCGCTCTGCGCCCGGCTCACCCGCCCGGAGGTCCGCGGCCGGGCCATCGCCGTGGCCATGAACGGGCTGATGCTCGGCACCCTGCTGGGCCTTCCGCTGGCGACCCTCGTCGGTGAGCACCTCGGCTGGCGGGCCGCCTTCTGGTCGATCTCCGCGCTGACCGCCCTCGCCGCGCTGTGCACGGTCGTGGGTGTCCCGCGCCAGGAGCGGGAGGAGGGGGCCGGGAGCGTGCGCCAGGAGCTCGGCGCCTTCCGCAACCCCCGGCTGTGGCTGGCGCTCTCCACCAGCACCCTGATCATCGGTGCCACGTTCAGCGCCTTCAGCTACTTCAACCCGATCCTCACCCGGGTCACCGGGTTCGGTGACGGAGCCGTACCGCTGCTGCTCGTCGCGTACGGCGCCGCCACCGTCGTCGGCAACACGGTCGTCGGGCGCCTCGCCGACCGCCACACCGTGCCGGTGCTGGCGTGGGGACTCGCCCTCAACGCCGTCTTCCTGACCGGCTTCGCCCTGCTGGCCGAGGTGCCCGCCGGCGCCGTGGCGTTCATGATGGGCATCGGACTGGTCGGAGTGACCATGAACCCGGCGATGATCACCCGGGTTCAGCGCACCGGGAACGACCGGCCGCTGGTCAACTCCATCCACTCCTCCTTCATCACCCTCGGCATCATCATCGGCTCGTCGGTCGGCGGCGCGGCCATCGGGGGCTTCGGCCTGCTCGCCCCGGTGTGGCTGGGGGTGGTCATGGCCGCGCTCGGCCTGCTGACCCTGGTGCCGGAGATGTTCGCGCCGGCCCGGCGCGGCTCCGGAAGGGCCACGGGAACGGCCCCCGGGGCCCCGGCGGACGCCGGGGTCACCGGAGGCGCGGCGGCCTCGGCGAACCCGGCGCCCCAGGCGGGTCCGGCCGGCCCGGAGGACGACGGCGTTACGCGGCGGGCAGCCACTTCCGCCACGTCGACTCGTTCGAGCTGACCCACTTCTCGGCGGCCGCCTCCGGCGACAGCTTCTGGTCCGCGATCATCAGGGCGACCTCGTTCTGGTCCTCCGTGGTCCACCGGAAGTTCTTCAGGAAGGCGGCCGCCTCCCCGCCCTTCTCCGAGAAGCCGGTGTTGAGGAACTTCCGCAGCGGGGTGTGCGGATAGGCGCAGGCGACCTTCTCCGGATCGGCGTCGCAGCCCTCCTCGTACTCCGGCAGCCTCACCTCCGTCATCGGCACCTTCTCGAACAGCCACTGCGGCTTGTACCAGTAGGTGAGGAACGGCTTCTTCTCCTTGGCGAACTGCCTGATCTGGGTGATCTGTGCCGCCTCGGACCCCGCGAAGACCACCTGGTAGTCCAGGTCCAGGTTCTTCACCAGCGCCTTGTCGTTGGTGACATAGGACGGCGAGCCGTCGAGCAGCTGGCCCTTGCCACCGCTCTCCGCCGTCCTGAGCCGGTCGGCGTACTTGTCGAGGTTCTTCCAGTCGGTGACGTCCGGGTGGGCGTCGGCGAAGTACTTCGGCACGAACCAGCCGATGTGGCCGGTCACGCCGAGCTCTCCGCCGGAGGTGATCGTCTTCTTGTCGTCGACGTACCGCTCCTCCTGCTCCGGGTGGCCCCAGTCCTCCATGATCGCGTCGACCCGGCCCTGGCTGAGCGCGTCCCAGGCGGGCACCTCGTCCACCTGGACGGTGTCCACGCGGTAGCCCAGCTCGTGTTCGAGCAGGTACTTCGCCACCGCGACGTTCGCCTGGGCGCCCACCCACGACTGGACGGAGAGCGTGACGGTCCTGGCCCCCTGGGCGGCGGCGTAGGGGGACGCCTGCTTGGTCATGTCGGCGGCGCCGCAACCGGTGACGGCCGTGAGGGCCACGGCGGCGGCGAGAGCGGTGATCCTCGTACGAGCAGCCATGTCAGGCCCCCTTTCCGGCGCCGGTGCGGCGTTCCGTCGGCTGGGTCACCCGGTCGAGCACCAGGCCGAGGCAGACGATCGCGGCGCCCGCGACCAGTCCGGTCGCCAGGTCGCCCTGGGCGAGGCCGAACACCACGTCGTAGCCGAGCGCGCCGCCCCCGACCAGGCCGCCGATGATGACGACGGCGAGGACGAGCACCACGCCCTGGTTCACGGCCAGCAGCAACGCGGGCCGGGCGAGGGGCAGCTGGACCTGGCGCAGCTGCTGCCAGCCCGTCGCACCGAGCGAGCGGGCGGACTCCATGGCCACCGGGTCGACGCCCCGCAGCCCCTGGGTGGTGATGCGGACGACGGCGGGCAGCGCGTACACCACGGCGGCGGCGACCGCCGGGGCGCGGCCCACGCCGAACAGCGCCACGACCGGGATGAGGTAGACGAACTGCGGCATGGTCTGGCAGACGTCCAGCACCGGGCGCAGGACCCGCTCGAACCTCGGGCCGCGCGCCGCGGCCACCGCGACGGCGAAGCCCAGCACCAGGGTCACGGCGACGGCGGCGAGGACCTGCGAGAGCGTGTCGAGCGAGGCGTCCCACACGCCGAGGACCCCGATCGCGGACATCGCGAGGACGGCCGTCAGCGCCGTGCGCCAGGTGCCCACCAGCAGGGCGAGCGCGCCGACCAGCAGCAGCACGGCCCACCAGGGCAGGGCCTGGAGGCCGCCGCGGAGGGGGTCGAGCACCCAGCCCGTGAAGCGGGCCGCCCAGTCGGCGGTGCCGCCGATGACCGGGACACCGGAGTAGAGGTGCGCCGTCATCCAGTCCACGGCCCGGTTGACGGGCTCGGCGATGCCGACGTGCCAGGCGTCGGGCCAGCCGGGCCGGCCCAGGAACCGCCCGGCGAGGGCGACGGCGACCGTCGCGACGGCGGCCACGGCCCAGCCTGCCCGGCCGGACAGGCCGTCCGGCCCGCGCCGGCCGCAGGCCATCCGGTCCAGCACCACCGCGAGCAGCACGATCGGGATGCCGGCGGCCAGGGCCGCGCCCACGTCCACGGAGGCGAGCGCCTGGTAGACGCGGTCGCCGAGGCCGCCCGCGCCGATGACCGAGGCGATGACCGCCATCGACAGCGCCATCATGATCGACTGGTTGACGCCGAGGAGGAGTTCCTTGCGGGCCAGCGGGAGGCGGGCGGTGAGCAGCCGCTGGCGGCCGGTCGCGCCGAGGGAGGCGGATGCCTCCAGTACGCCCTCGTCCGCGTCGCGCAGACCGAGGGCGGTGAGCCGGGCCATGGGCGGGGCGGCGTAGACGACGGTCGCCAGGACGGCGGCGGGCACGCCGATGCCGAAGACCAGGACCACCGGCAGCAGATACGCGAAGGCGGGCAGCACCTGCATGGTGTCGAGGACCGGTCGAAGCGCCCGGAACGTCCGGTCCGACAGTCCTGCGGCCAGGCCGAGCAGTCCGCCGACGGCGACGGACGCGGCTACGGCGACCACCATGAGGGCGAGCGTCTGCATGGTGGGCACCCACATGCCGAGCAGTCCGCACACGGCGAACGCGGCCACGGCGGAGAGGGCGAGGCGGACGCCCGCGAGGCGCCAGGCGATCAGTCCGGCGGCGGCGGTGACGCCCGCCCATCCGGCGGCGAGCAGCACCAGGTACACCCCGCGCACGGACAGGACGACGGCGTTGCTGATGTGCCCGAAGAAGTAGAGGAAGACCGGGTGGCCGTCCCGGTTGTCGATGATCCAGTCGCTGGCGGAGCCGAGCGGTCCGGACAGGTCGACCGTGAGGGCGGCGGGCCAGTCGCCGCCGCCCGCGAGGAGGAGGCCGAGCGGCACGAGGACGATCGCGGCGGCGAGCGGCAGGAGTCTGCGCAGCGGCCAGGCGGAGGGTTCGGTGGCGGCGGAGGGTTCGGTGACGGGGGAGGTGACGGCTGCGGTCATGCCGCCGCCTTCCCGGGATGGACTCCCGCAACGATCGACAGCAGGCCCTTGTGGTCGACGATCCCCAGGCACCGGCCGTTCTCGACGACCCGGACCGGGCCGCCGCTGCGGGCGACGGCCTCGATGGCGGTGGCGACGGTCGCGTCGGGCGCGACGGCGGGGCCGGACGCGTCGTCGTCGTCACAGGGCGGTCGCATCGCCGTGCGTACCGTCATGACCTGCTCGCGCGGCACGTCGCGGACGAAGTCCCGTACGTAGTCGTCGGCGGGCTGGCCGACGATCTCCTCGGGCGTGCCGAGCTGGACGATCCGGCCGTCGCGCATCAGCGCGATCCGGTCGCCCAGGCGCAGGGCCTCGCCGAGGTCATGGGTGATGAAGATCATCGTGCGGCCCTCGTCGCGGTGGAGCCGGATGACCTCCTCCTGCATGTCGCGCCGGATCAGCGGGTCCAGCGCGCTGAACGGCTCGTCGAAGAGCAGCACCTCGGGGTCGACGGCGAGCGCCCGGGCGAGGCCCACGCGCTGCTGCTGACCGCCGGAGAGCTGGCCGGGCCTGCGGTCCTCCATGCCTTCGAGGCCCACCTTGGCGACGACCTCGGCGGCCTTGGCGCGCCGCTCGGCGCGGCCCATGCCCTGGATCTCCAGGCCGTAGGCGACGTTGTCGAGGACCGTGCGGTGCGGCAGCAGGCCGAAGTGCTGGAAGACCATCGCGGCGCGGTGGCGGCGCAGTTCGCGCAGCCGGCCCTTGTCCATGGACAGGATGTCCTCGCCGTCGATGGCGACGGTGCCGGAGGTCGGCTCGATGAGCCGGGTCAGGCAGCGCACGAGGGTGGACTTGCCGGAGCCGGACAGGCCCATGACGACGAAGACCTCGCCCTTGCGGACGTCGAAGGAGACGTCCCGGACGGCGGCGGTGCAGCCGCTGCGTTCGCGCAGCTCGGCGGGCGGCAGTTCGGCGAGCTCGGATCCGGGCACCCGCTCCGCCCTGGGCCCGAACACCTTCCACAGGCCGGTCACGGAGAAGACGGGTTCGGCGGCCGCGGGCGCCGTGCCGGAACCGGCGGCGGTGGCCGGGGAAGCGGGCGTGGCGGGCGTGGCGTCGTCGGGTGTCTGTGTCGTACTCATCGGGTGTGACCCCCCAGCAGTTCGGCGCACTTCTCGCCGACCATGAGTACGCCGATCATCGGGTTCACGGCGGTCATGGTCGGGAAGACGGACGCATCGGCGATCCGGATGCCGTCGAGGCCCCGGATCCTCAGCTCCGGGTCCACCACGGCCTGTTCGTCGTCGGACGCGCCCATGCGGCAGGTCCCGGCCGGGTGGTAGACGGTGTGGGCGACCTTGCGGGCGTACTCGCCGAGCTCCTCGTCGCCGGTGACCTCGGGGCCCGGCGCGACCTCGCGCTTGAGCCATCCGGCGAGCGGTTCGCAGCGGGCGATCTCCCGGGCGATGCGGATGCCGTCGACGAGGGTGCGGCCGTCGTAGTCGTCCTCGTCGGTGAAGTAGCGGAAGTCGAGCGCGGGCTTGACCTCCGGGTCGGCACTGGTCAGGTAGAGCCGGCCGCGGCTGCGGGGCTTGGGTATGTTCGGCGTCATCGACACGCCGTACGCGGGGCGCTGGTAGCCGAGCCGCTCGGGGTTGTCGGTGAACGGGATCTGGTAGAAGTGGAACATCAGGTCCGGGCCCGGGGACTCGGGGTCCCGGCGCACGAACAGACCGGCGTCGCTGTCCATCGCGGAGTTCTCCGGGATGGGCCCGTTCGTCTCCCAGACGATGACCGACTCGGGGTGGTCGAGGAGGTTCTCGCCGACGCCCGGCAGGTCGTGGACGACGGGGATGCCGAGCGCCTCCAGGTCCTCACGGGGTCCGATGCCGGAGTGCAGCAGCAGCCGGGGGGTGTCCACGGCGCCCGCGCAGACCACCACTTCGCGGCGGGCCTCGATGAGCCGCTCGGTACCGTCCTTGGCGCGGACGTGCACGCCCCGGGCGCGGGTGCCGTCGAGCTCCAGCCGGTAGGCCCAGGTCTCCAGCAGGATGTGGAGGTTGGGACGTCTGTCCATGATCGGGTGGAGGTACGCGACCGAGGCGGACGAGCGCTTGTTGTTCTCCGGGTGGTAGGCGAGGTCGAAGAAGCCGACGCCCTCGTGGAACGGCTTCTTGTTGAACCCCTCGACGCGCGGCACCCCGAGCGCCGTCTGCGCCGCGTCGACGAAGTCGCGCGCGATGGCGTTCCGGTCGGCCTCGTCCACGGGGACGATGTTGTTGAGGAGCTTGTCGAAGTAGGAGTCCATGGCGGCCGCGTGCCAGCCCTCGGCCCCCGCTTCCGCCCACTCGTCCCAGTCGGAGGGCAGCGGCTTGAACGCGATCAGCGTGTTGTGCGACGAACAGCCTCCCAGCACCCTGGCGCGGCTGTGGCGGATGTGCGAGTTTCCGCGTGGCTGCTCGGTGGTGGGGTAGTCGTAGTCCAGGTCGCCGCCGAGGAGCCCCATCCAGCGGCGCAGGGTCAGCACGTCGGGGCGGTCGACGTCGGAGGGGCCGCCCTCGATGACCGCGACGGTGACGTCGGGGTCATCGGTGAGGCGGTGGGCGATGACGGAACCGGCGGTGCCGCCTCCGACGATGACGTAGTCGTACGTGGTGCCGGTGCTCATACTGTTCTCTCTCCCGTCGGTCAGCCCGCGAACCAGCGCACGGGCCGCGGGGCGAGGTTCTGGTAGACGTGCTTGGTCTCGCGGTACTCGGCGAGTCCGGCGGGTCCCAGTTCGCGGCCGATGCCGCTCTTGCCGAAGCCGCCCCACTCCGCCTGCGGGAGGTAGGGGTGGAAGTCGTTGATCCACACGGTGCCGTGGCGCAGCCGGCCGGCGACGCGCCGCGCGCGTCCGGCGTCGGCCGACCAGACGCCACCGGCCAGTCCGTACTCGGTGTCGTTGGCGAGGGCGACGGCCTCGTCCTCGGTGCGGAACGTCTCGACGGTGAGCACCGGGCCGAAGACCTCTTCGCGCACGACCCGCATGGCGCGGTGGCAGCGGTCGAGGACGGTCGGCCGGTAGAAGTAGCCGGGGCCGTCGGGGCGTTCGCCGCCGGCGCGCAGGACCGCGCCCTCGGAGAGGGCGGAGGCGACGTACTCCTCGGTACGGGCGAGCTGCCGCTCGGAGACGAGGGGCCCGCACTCGACGCCGTCGTCGGTGCCGCGGCCGATGCGGATGCGCTCGGCGCGGCGGGCGAGTTCGGCGACGAACCGCTCCCGCAGGGACTCCTCGACGATGAGCCGCGAGCCGGCCGAGCAGACCTGGCCGCTGTGGATGAAGGCGGCGTTGAGCGCCTGGTCGACGGCGGTGTCGAAGCCCTCTTCGGTGGCGCAGGCGTCGGCGAAGACGACGTTGGGGTTCTTGCCGCCCAGTTCCAGGGCGACCTTCTTGACGGTGTCGGCGGCGGTGCGCATGACCTTCGTACCGCTGACGAGACCGCCGGTGAACGACACCAGGTCGACGTCGGGGTGCTCGGACATGCGGGCGCCGACGGTGTCACCGGGGCCGGTGACCAGGTTCGCGACGCCGGCCGGGAGACCGGCCTCCGCCAGGAGGCCGATGAGGGCGACGGTGGTGAGCGGGGTGATCTCGCTCGGCTTGATCACGAAGGTGTTGCCCGCGGCGAGCGCCGGGGCGATCTTCCAGCTCGCCTGCAGCAGCGGGTAGTTCCAGGGCGTGATGAGCGCGCAGACCCCGACGGGTTCGTGCACGACCACGCTGTGGATGTCGGGCGAGCCGGCGTCGACGACGCGGCCGCCGCTCTCGTTCACGACGAGGTCGGCGAAGTAACGGAAGGCGTCGGTGACGCAGTCGACGTCGACGCGCCCTTCCTCCAGGGTCTTTCCGGCGTCGCGGCTCTCCAGCAGGCCGATCGACTCGCGGTCGCGCTGCAGGAGGTCGGCGACGCGCCGCAGCAGCGCGGCCCGTTCGGCGACCGGCGTTCGTGGCCACTCCCCCTGGTCGAACGCCGTGCGTGCGGCGGCGACGGCGGCGTCGGTGTCCTCGGCCCCGCCCTCCGCCACGACCGCGAGGGTCGACGCGTCGGCCGGGTCGAGGATGTCTCGCGTGGCGCCGGACGCGGCGGCACGCCACTCTCCGCCCACGTGGATGGTCTTTTGGTCCGACACGTCGCGTCTTGCCTTCCGTTCCCGACTTGTTCTCCGCCGACCGGTGACCGGCGGACGGGGTCCCTGCCCCGGGGCGCGGAAAGCATGCGCAACTACCCTGCGAAAGTGGGTTTGCTCACTCGGCGCTGTCTTCGAGGCATTCGTCCTGTACGCGAAGACCGGCCACCCACAGCGGCATCAGCCAGTGCAGGACCAGGACGGCGAACAGCGCGGGGAAGAGCATGCCCTCGAACCGCACGTCCGCCAGCCAGACCGCGCAGCCCGTGCCGGCCGCGGCGGCCACGAGGACACCGGTGGTGATCCGGTGGGCGAGGGAGCGCACCCGGTCGCGTTCGACGAGCTGCCGCTCGTCCAGCATCCGGCCGCGCAGTTCGAGCAGGCCGCGCGTGGAGCCGTTGATGATCCCGGTGGTGAGGACCCAGGGCGGCAGCAGGCCGAGCATCACGAGCGCGGGCCAGAGCGCGTCCTCCAGTAGCATCCCCAGCCAGGTCGCCACGGCGGCGAGCGTCAGGAGGACGTGGACACCGATCACCGTCCGCCTGCGCGCGGCCGTGGCGTACAGCACCGCCCCCTCGCGCTTGTTCATGATCGCGTACATCCGCCGGTCGTAACGCGTCGCGCCCATCACTGCTTCCTCCCGTAGATCTCACTGGTGAGCGGCTGGAACGGCTTCAGGGAGAACAGCGCCTCCACCGGGAGCCCGAAGAAGGCGGCCACCTTCAACGCCAGGTCGAGGCTGGGGTTGTACTGCCCACGCTCGATGTAGCCGATGGTCTGGTAGTGGACCCCCACGGCTTCGGCGAGTGCCTGACGCGACACCTTCCGCTCAGCCCTCACGACCGCCAGCCTGTTGTGCACCTGCTCGCTCATGTATAAGAAGTACTACATCTGATCGTACTTTCACAATGATCCGTATGGATGACCGTAGGGATTCGCTGCCCGCCATGGCGGGCCGCCCGGCCTAGGGTGCGAGGATGCGCAGCAGCGACCGCGTCTACCTGGCCCCCGTCGACCATCTGCGAGCGGTCGCCGCCGTGCTGGTGGTCCTGTACCACGGGTGCCAGCTGCTGGGAGCGCGCGTCGAGGGCGGGGCCTTCACGCCCGCCACGGACTGGCTGTACTCCGCCAATCCGGTGGTCACCCTCGTCTTCGAGGGGCACACGGGTGTCGCCCTCTTCATGGTTCTGTCCGGCTTCATCCTCACCGTGGGCGCCCACGGCAGGCCCGTGCGCTACGGGCGCTTCGTGACCAACCGGCTGCTGCGCATCTACCCGCTGTACCTGGTCATCGCCGTGCTCGGCACGGCCACCCAGGTGTCCCTTCCCACCTTCCAGGACCTGCTGCGGATCCTGGCGGTCACGACACCCGGCCAGCCGTACGGAGGCGTCTTCTGGACGCTCTGCGTCGAGCTCCAGCTGTATCTGGTCTTCCCGCTGCTCAACCGGCTGCTGACGGAGCGCGGGCCCGGGGCGCTGCTGCGGCTGCTGGCCGCCGTCGCCCTGCTGCGGGCGCTGGTCTGGCTGAGCAGCCCGGTGCCCGAGCCGCACACGGCCGCCCTGTACCTGGGGCCGGCCGGGCGGATCGACCAATTCCTGCTCGGCATGCTCGCCGCCTGGTGCTACCTGCACCACCGGGACCGGCTCCGGGTGCGCTGGCTCACGCCCTGCGCGCTCGTCCTGGCGCTGGGGACCCTCTGGGCGTTCAACCAGGTCCACGGGTTCGTCTCGGACAGCCCGCTCAAGCTGCTGTGGAGCGCGGTGGAGGGGGCCGTCTGGGCCCTGGTGGTGGCCGCGTACGTGGCGGGCGCCAAGGCCGCCGGCGGACCGCTCCCCCGGGCCCTGGCCCGCCTGGGCGAGGTCAGCTTCTCCGTCTACCTGACCCACTTCATGGTGCTCACGGTGATCCGCGAGTACGGCCCGCCGCCCGCGCCCTGGGGCCTGTCCCCCCTGTGGGGCGCCTTCCTCGTCACGCTGGTCGTGGCGCTCCCGGTGACGATCGCGCTGTCGTTCCTGACGTATCACGCCATCGAGCTGCCGTTCCTGCGCCTGCGCCGCCCCTACCTGGGGCCGGGCCCGGCGCCGGCGCCGGAAACACCGCGCCCCCGGCAGCTGGCGGGCTACCGGGGGCGGTGAGGCGTGGCGGTGAGGCGTGCGGGGACGGCTCAGATCAGGTCGAGAGCGCGGACCGCGTCGCGCTCCTCCGCGAGCTCCTGCACCGAGGCGTCGATGCGGGCGCGGGAGAACTCGTTGATGTCCAGGCCCTGGACGATCTCGTACGCGCCGTCCTTGCAGGTGACGGGGAAGGAGGAGATCAGGCCCTGCGGGACGCCGTAGGAGCCGTCCGACGGGATGCCCATGGAGGTCCAGTCGCCCTCGGCGGTGCCGTTGACCCACGTGTGGACGTGGTCGATGGCGGCGTTGGCGGCGGAGGCGGCCGAGGAGGCGCCACGGGCCTCGATGATCGCGGCGCCGCGCTTGGCGACGGTCGGGATGAAGGTGTCGGCCAGCCACTGCTCGTCGTCGACGACCTCGGCGGCGTTCTTGCCGGCGATCTCCGCGTGGAAGATGTCCGGGTACTGGGTCGCCGAGTGGTTGCCCCAGATGGTGAGGCGCTTGATGTCCTCGACGGAGGCGCCGGTCCTGGCGGCCAGCTGCGACAGCGCGCGGTTGTGGTCCAGGCGGGTCATCGCGGTGAACCGCTCGGCCGGTACGTCCGGGGCCGCGGCCTGGGCGATCAGGGCGTTGGTGTTGGCCGGGTTGCCCACGACGAGGACCTTGATGTCGTCCGCGGCGTGGTCGTTGATGGCCTTGCCCTGCGGCTTGAAGATGCCGCCGTTGGCGGCGAGCAGGTCACCGCGCTCCATGCCCTTGGTACGCGGGCGGGCGCCGACGAGGAGGGCCACGTTGGCACCCTCGAAGCCCTGGTTCGGGTCGTCGAAGATGTCGATGCCCTTGAGCAGCGGGAACGCGCAGTCGTCGAGCTCCATGGCGGTGCCCTCGGCGGCCTTCACGCCCTGCGGGATCTCAAGGAGGCGCAGCTTGACCGGCACGTCCGCGCCGAGCAGGTGGCCGGAGGCGATGCGGAAGAGCAGCGCGTAGCCGATCTGGCCGGCCGCGCCGGTCACGGTGACATTCACGGGAGTGCGGGTCATGGCGATCTCCGTAAGACAGCTGGCGGTGGGGGTCCCTGCCCCTGGTGCTGGACATCTCCTCGTGATGATCGATCTCTCGACATGAAGAGATATCCAGCGGTCAGGCTATCCGACCCGGGCCCCCATCAACCCCCGCCCCCTTGTGTCACGGCTCACTGGCGCCGTACACGCGTCCCGCGAGGGCGTGTCGCGGCGTGTCCGGGCCCGGCCGGGGCGTGTCGCGGCGTGTCCGCGGTACGCCATGGCAAGGGCGTGCCCGGACGGTTGAGGCGGCGTCACGAGACACACGGCCCCGGACGGCTGGGGCCGCGTGACCAGGGCGCACCCGGCCGCGGGCCGGCCCGCGAGCACCCCTGTGGGTGTCCGCCGGGTCCTACTGCGGCTCGGTGCAGCCCTCCGTGCCGGTCTTCAGCGTGGCGCACGCCTTCGGCGCCTTGCCGTCGGCCGCCGCCACCATCGGGGTGTACGCGTCCTGGTCGATCCTGACGGCACCGTTCTGCGTCACGTCGCCCGAGGTGATGGTGACCGTGTCACCGGCCTTGGCCTGCGTGATGCGCGCCCAGGCGGCCCCGCAGGTCTTGCTGTACCGGACCTCGACCTTCGACGCGCCGACCGTCGCCGAGGCGACGGTGGTGGCCAGCGTGCCGCCGCAGCCCATGGTCTCCGGATCCTGGCCGTTGCAGTCGGCGCCGCCGCACTTCACACCGGCGGGCAGTTCCCGCGAGGCACTGGGCGTGGGCGCGGCGGACGGTGCCTGGGCGACCTTCCCGCCGTCCTCGCCGTCGCCCCCCAGGTCGGTGAGGAGAACGGCGCCGGCTATCACCAGCAGCGCGCCCACGACTCCCGCGAGGAGCATCGTCGTCCTGCGCCTGCCGCGCCCCGGACCGGCCGGACCCCGGCGCTGGCCGCTTCCCCGACCGGCCGGACCCCGGGCGGACCGGGGCGCGGGCACCGCCGCGGCGGCCGTGGCCGGGCCGCGGCGGGCGGGCCCGTTGGGGCCCCCGTCGGGCGGGATGACGGAGGGGCGCTCGCCGGGGCGGTCGGCCGGCGCCGACGCCGTACGGGCGGGTCCTTCCGGGCCGGCGGGCAGCCCGGACGCCCCGGGCCCCGCGGTGCCTCCGAACTCTCCGAGCGCGGCGCGCGCCTGGGAGATCCTTATGGCCTCCATGGTCATGTCGTGACGCATCTCGGCGCGGCTCCAGGCACGCTCCGCGAGCTCCCACATGGTGGTGATGTGCACCTGGTTCGTGCCGGTCACCTCGGCCAGTGCGACGATCGCGCCCTTGGGGGCGAGCAGCCGCCCGTTCAGATAGCGCTCCCACGACGTCTTGCTGTAGCCGGTGCGGTCCGCGACCGCCGCGATGCTCAGTCCGCTGCGGTCCACCAGCCGGCGCAGCTGACTCGTGAACTCCTTGACCTGCGGGTCGAGTTCCTCCGGTAGCGCCTTCCAACGAGGCATTGCTTCCCCCTGTCCCCCCGTACGTACCTGATGTGCCCCCCGTGCTGCGTGCCCCCTTGCCGCCCCGGGGTGTCCACCCACAGGGATGCGCGGAGCCAGGATGACAGTTCCTGTCTTGGGGGCGCACGGGCGCATTCGGGACGGGAACGGGCTCCCCCGAGCACCGCCGTCCAGATTGCCGCCCCAGTTTCGCATCCGTTGCGCGTTGATCACACCATGCCGGAATGGTCACTTCCGTGCCACAGGCCCCAGGCAGGTCTTGATCCAGCTTGGCGCGTCCATGACGCTCTCATCAGGCCGGCGGCGCCCGTCCTGCTCGGGGGAGAGGACGGGCGGCGCCGCCACAGCGTTCCTCCGCGCGCCCGGCGCCGGCCCATCCGGTGGCGGCATGGCGGACCGAGCCCGGTCGGGACATCCCGGAGAAAGGCGCGAGGAGGGCGGAGAGGGCTCGGGCCGAGATCCGGGCCGGCCGCTCGGGCCGGCACTCGGGCGGAGGCCCGGTCCGAGACCAGTCCGAGACCGGTCGAAGACCATTCGGAGACCGGCCGGAGAGTCAGGCGGAGGCCATCTTCTTCTGAAGGTTGGAGTCGAGCGCGTCGAGGAACTGCTCCGTGGTCATCCACGGCTGGTCCCTGGAGATCAGCAGGGCGAGGTCCTTGGTCATCTGGCCGCCCTCGACCGTCTCCACGCAGACCTGCTCCAGGGTCTGCGCGAACCGGGTGACCTCCGGAGTGCCGTCCAGCTTTCCGCGGTGGGCCAGACCCCGGGTCCAGGCGAAGATCGAGGCGATCGGATTGGTGGAGGTCGCCCTGCCCTGCTGGTGATGGCGGTAGTGGCGGGTCACCGTTCCGTGCGCGGCCTCGGCCTCGACCGTCCTGCCGTCGGGGGACATGAGGACCGAGGTCATCAGCCCGAGCGACCCGAATCCCTGCGCGACGGTGTCGGACTGGACGTCGCCGTCGTAGTTCTTGCACGCCCAGACGTACCCGCCCTCCCACTTCAGGGCCGAGGCGACCATGTCGTCGATGAGGCGGTGCTCGTAGGTCAGCCCGGCCCGGTCGAAGTCGGCCTTGAACTCGGCGTCGAAGACCTCCTGGAAGAGGTCCTTGAAGCGGCCGTCGTACTTCTTGAGGATCGTGTTCTTGGTGGACATGTACACCGGGTAGCCGCGGTCCAGGCCGTAGCGGAACGAGGCGCGCGCGAAGTCGCGGATCGACGCGTCGTGGTTGTACATGCCGAGGGCGACGCCGGCGCCCGGGAACTCGTGGACCTCCAGCTCGATCGGGTCCGAGCCGTCCTGCGGCGTGAAGGTCATGGTCAGGGTGCCCGGGCCGGGGACCTTCAGATCGGTGGCGCGGTACTGGTCGCCGAAGGCGTGCCTGCCGACGACGATCGGCTTGGTCCAGCCGGGGACCAGGCGGGGCACGTTCTCCATGATGATCGGTTCGCGGAAGATGACGCCGCCGAGGATGTTGCGGATGGTGCCGTTCGGCGAGCGGTACATCGCCTTGAGCCTGAACTCCTCGACCCGCGCCTCGTCGGGCGTGATCGTGGCGCACTTGACCCCGACGCCGTACTGCTTGATGGCGTGGGCCGCGTCGACGGTGACCTGGTCGTTGGTGGCGTCACGATGCTCGATGCCCAGGTCGAAGTACTTCAGCTCGACATCGAGGTACGGCAGGATCAGCTTTTCCTTGATGAACTGCCAGATGATGCGGGTCATCTCGTCGCCATCGAGCTCGACGACGGGGTTGGCTACCTTGATCTTGGCCATGAGGTGGAACGTCCCTCTCACGCTGCGGCGGGGCCGGTGATGCCGTCGACCGGTCGGCCAACGCCCGGGCAATATATCTTGGCATCAAGATTCTTGACATCGGGATACTCCGCCCGGCCCTCCGACCCGCCGTCACATCACCCCTTTGCCGACCCCGTTCCCCCGTTTGCCCGTCCCCCGTCGCCCGTCCCCCCTCGCCCGTTCCCCCGTTTGCCCGTTCCGGCGGGATCCACTAGCGAACCGTGAAGTGCACGGCCTCCTCCAGGAACGGCATCTCCAGCCAGGGACCCGGCTGCGTCATCAGGGCGAGCAGCACGATGACGACACCGAGCAGGCCGTACGTGACCATGTCGGTGAACCGGGACCGGACGGCGAGCATGCCGACGGACGGCAGCGCCCGGCGCAGCGCGGCGCCGGTGAGCAGGGCCACGCCGACCAGGATGGTGCCGACCCGGGGCGCCTGCGGGAACGGGTCGAAGCCCACGACGAGCAGCCCGAGCGCGGTGAGCCCGAGCACGGTGAGCAGCGGCCACTGACGCGCGGGCGCCGGTGCGTCCCCGGGTGCGGCCCGGCCGCCGCCCTCGGGCCGCGCGGTGTCCCGGGTGAGCGCCGGCGGCCGCCGGGAGCGGGCCCCCGGCGGGGGCCCGTCGCCGTCGGCGGAGGCACCGTCGCCACCGGGGGCCGGTTCGCCGGAAGCCTGTCCGCCCGAGGCCGGTTCGCCGGGGGCCTCCCCGGTCGTCGCGCTTCCGGTCCCGCTGTCGGGGGGCGTGCCGCCGGCCGTGCCGCTCGCGGCCGGTTCCGGAGCGGCCCCGGAGCGGGACCCGCCCGTGGTGGTGGCGGCATCGTCGGCAGCGGCGTCAGGACGTCCCTGGGCGCCGCCCTCCAAGGCGGGGTCGCCCGGGGTGCCCGGCGTGCCGGAGGCACCGGTCGCGCCGGAGGTACCGGTCGTGCCGGCGGGCGGCCCCTCCTCCGGGGCCGGGTCCGTGGTGGCGGGGTCGTCGTTCGCCCGTACGCCCATGGGGTCGCCCTCTCCGGCTCAGTTCGCGGCGGCGTTCGCGGCGCGCTCGGCCGCCTCGACGACATTGACCAGCAGTTGCGCGCGGGTCATCGGTCCGACGCCGCCGGGGTTCGGGGCGACCCAGCCGGCCACCTCGGCCACGCCCGGGTGCACGTCGCCGACGATCTTGCCGCTCTCGTCGCGGCTGACGCCCACGTCGAGGATCGCGGCGCCCGGCTTGATGTCCTCCGGCTTGATCAGGTGCGGGACACCGGCCGCCGCCACCACGATGTCGGCCTGCCGCAGCTGCGCGGAGAGGTCCCGCGTGCCCGTGTGGCACTGGGTGACGGTCGCGTTCTCCGACCTGCGGGTGAGCAGCAGCGGCATCGGACGCCCGATGGTGACGCCGCGCCCGACGACCACGACATGCGCACCGGCGATCTCCACGCCGTGCCGGCGGAGCAGCGCGATGATGCCGGCGGGCGTACAGGGCAGCGGCGCCGGCTCGTTGAGCACCAGTCGGCCGAGGTTCATCGGGTGCAGTCCGTCGGCGTCCTTGGCCGGGTCCATCAGTTCGAGCACCCGGTTGGTGTCGATGCCCTTGGGCAGCGGCAACTGGACGATGTACCCGGTGCAGGCAGGGTCCTCGTTGAGTTCGCGTACGACCGCCTCGATGTCCTCCTGCGTGGCGGTGGCGGGCAGTTCACGCTGGATGGACGCGATGCCCACCTGCGCGCAGTCGCGGTGCTTGCCCGCGACGTACTTCTGGCTGCCGACGTCCTCGCCGACGAGCAGCGTCCCCAGACCGGGCGTGACGCCCTTGGCCTTGAGGTCCGCCACTCGGGCGGTCAGGTCGGACTTGATCGCGGCGGCGGTGGCCTTGCCATCGAGAATCTGGGCGGTCATGCCCCCATCCTCGCGGATGACCCCTCCCCTGTTCCAATTCGCGTACGCCCTGCGGAAGGCGAGGTTGCACTTGCACAACACCTTGGTATTCCGACTGGACAAAAAGTCGACGTTACGACAACGATGAAGCGCGCAAGCCGCGGGCAGTGCCGGGGGGCAAACCGCTCGTTCTCTGAAGTTTCCTCCGCGCGGGCCGCGCCGTCCCCGCACCATCCACGGAGGAAACCGGTCATGAGCTTCGGCGACCCGAACAACCCCTACGGCCAGCCGCAGGGCCAGCCCCAGGGCCAGCAGCCCGGCTACGGCTACCCGCAGCAGGGTCAGCAGCAGCCCGGTTACGGCTACCCGCAGGCCCCTGCCGCACAGCCGTACGGCGGCTACCCGGCCACGCCGACGACGATGCCCGGTTCCATCAAGGCCGCCCAGGTCATGATGTGGGTCATCGCAGGTCTGCAGGTCGTGGGCATCATCCTGCTCGCCCTCGGCGCGGCCGCGGTGAACAAGCTGAAGGACGACCCGTCGCTCCAGTCCAGCGACGGCTTCGACGCCTTCGCCGACTTCTCCAGCGGTGTCATCTACGCGCTCATCGCGCTGGCCGTGGTCTACCTGGTGGCCTCGATCATGCTGGCCCTCAAGTGCGGCAAGGGCGGCAACGGCGCGCGCGTCGGCATCATCGTCTACGCCTCGCTCGGCCTCGCGCTCAGCATCTACCCCTTCTTCCCGCTGAGCATCGTGCACATCGTGCTGCTCATCCTGATCATCGTGTTCGTGGCGAAGAAGGACGGCGCCGCCTGGTTCCAGCGCTCGCGCCACTGAGTCCTGCCACACGCCGCTGAAGGCCGTGCCGCTCGCCCTCGCGAGCTGCGCGGCCTTCCGCCTTTCCCGGGGTTCCGGGGCCCGAAAGGGCCGAAGGTGGGGCCGACTTGCCGCGCGGCGGGCCCCGGCCTACAGCCTCCGGCCTCCGACGAGGGGCGGCAGCCTTCCGCCGGAGACCGGAACCCGTGACCACCTCGTCCCCTGCCCCGATACCCGGCAGGGCACGACAGACCCGGCAGACACGACAGGGCACGGCAAGGGCACGGCCGGCGCGAGCGGCCGGCCACCGGGCACGCCGACGGCCCGCCGGGAAACCCCGGCGGGCCGTCGGCCTGTTCACCGCTCAGTGGAAGAAGTGGCGCGTGCCCGTGAAGTACATCGTCACGCCCGCCTTCTTCGCCGCCTCGATCACCAGCTCGTCGCGGACCGAACCGCCCGGCTGGACCACGGCCTTGACGCCGGCCTCGGTCAGGATCTCCAGGCCGTCGGGGAAGGGGAAGAACGCGTCGGACGCGGCGTACGCCCCGCGTGCGCGCTCCTCGCCCGCGCGCTCGACGGCCAGCTTCGCGGAGTCGACGCGGTTGACCTGGCCCATGCCGACACCGACGCTCGCGCCGCCCTTGGCGAGCAGGATCGCGTTGGACTTGACCGCGCGGCAGGCCCGCCACGCGAAGGCGAGCTCGGCCAGTTCGGCCTCGGAGAGCGCCTCACCCGTGGCGAGGGTCCAGTCCGCCGGGTCGTCGCCGTCGGCCTGGAGACGGTCGGTGACCTGGAGGAGGGCGCCGCCGTCGATCGGCTTGAACTCGACCGGGTTCGCGGGGGCGCCCTCGGCGCGCAGCACACGGATGTTCTTCTTGCGGGCGAGCACCTCGACGGCGCCGTCCTCGTACCCCGGAGCCACGATCACCTCGGTGAAGATCTCCGCGACCTGCTCGGCCATGGCCACGGACACCGGGCGGTTGACGGCGATGACGCCGCCGAACGCGGACAGCGGGTCGCAGGCATGCGCCTTGCGGTGGGCCTCGGCGACGTCGTCACCGATCGCGATGCCGCAGGGGTTGGCGTGCTTGATGATCGCGACGCAGGGCTCGGAGTGGTCGTACGCGGCCCGGCGCGCGGCGTCGGTGTCCGTGTAGTTGTTGAACGACATCTCCTTGCCGTGCAGCTGCTCGGCCTGCGCGAGGCCGCCACCCTCCTCGGTGACGTACAGCGCGGCGTCCTGGTGCGGGTTCTCGCCGTAGCGCAGCACGTCGGAGCGCTGGTAGGTGCCGCCGAAGAAGTCGGGGAACGGCGCCTCGTCGGCCGGCGCGTAGGAGGACGCGAACCAGGAGGCGACCGCGACGTCGTACGCGGCGGTGTGCTGGAACGCCTCGGCCGCCAGGCGCTTGCGCGTGGTCAGGTCGAAGCCGCCCGCCTTGACGGCCGCGAGCACGTCGTCGTACCGCGCCGGGGAGGTGACGACCGCCACGGACGGGTGGTTCTTGGCGGCGGCGCGGACCATGGAGGGGCCGCCGATGTCGATCTGCTCGACGCACTCGTCCGGAGCGGCGCCGGAGGCGACGGTCTCGCGGAACGGGTACAGGTTCACGACGACCAGCTCGAACGGCTCGACACCCAGCTCGGCGAGCTGCTCGCGGTGGGCGTCCAGCCTCAGGTCGGCGAGGATGCCCGCATGCACCCGCGGGTGCAGGGTCTTGACGCGGCCGTCCAGGCACTCGGGGAAGCCGGTGAGCTCCTCGACCTTGGTGACCGGTACGCCGGTCGCGGCGATCTTCGCGGCCGTGGAACCGGTGGACACGAGCTCGACGCCGGCCTCGTGCAGCCCGCGGGCGAGCTCCTCCAGCCCCGTCTTGTCGTAGACACTGATCAACGCGCGACGGATGGGCTTATTCACCGACATGAACCTTTCGTCCCTCAATGCGGTAGCCGTGCCGGGCCAGACGCCCCACGACCTCGACGAGCAGCGAGCGCTCGACGTCCTTGATGCGCTCATGGAGAGCGGCACCGTCGTCCGAGTAGTCCTCGTCCCGGACCTCGACCACGCCCTGGGCGATGATCGGGCCGGTGTCGACGCCGTCGTCGACGAAGTGGACGGTGCAGCCGGTGACCTTCGCGCCGTACGCGAGCGTGTCCCGCACGCCGTGGGCACCGGGAAAACTGGGCAGCAGCGCCGGGTGCGTGTTGACGGTCCGTCCGCCGAAACGCGCCAGGAACTCCTTCCCGACGATCTTCATGAAGCCGGCCGAGACGACGAGGTCCGGCGCGTACGCGGCGGTGGCCTCGGCGAGCGCGTGGTCCCACTCCTCGCGGGTGCCGTAGTCCTTGACCCTGCACACGAAGGTCGGCACCCCGGCGCGCTCGGCCCGCTCCAGCCCGGCGATGCCGGTACGGTCGGCGCCCACGGCGACGATCTCGGCCCCGTATCCGTCCGGATCGGCGGCGATGGCGTCGAGGAGGGCCTGGAGGTTCGTGCCTGACCCGGAGACCAGGACGACGAGGCGGGCGGCGGCCACAGGGAAACTCTTTTCGGCTTGCTGGTGCGGCTTGCGGTTGCGGCTTCGGGAGCGCCGGGAGGCACTGCGGGGGCCGTGCGGGACGCCTGAGCGGCAGCCGGACGGCACCGTGGTGTCGCTTTGTGTGATCGCACAAACGCATCGCACCCCGGGATACGGGGAACTCTACGAAGGTGCCGACCGTCAGCAACGATACCGGCACACCGGGCCGCCCCCACGGGACGGGGGCGGAGCCGGGGGGTAGCGTCTGAGGACAGGGCCGTCCCCGAACGGACGGACACAACGACAGAAGACCCCTGTTGCGCTGGGTCTGAGGGGAAGACGTTCACCACATGCCGGACCGACGCCGCCGCACGACCTCCTATCTCCTGCCGCGGGAACGCCAGTCCACGGACGACAACAATCCGTTCGCGCCCCCGCCGGAAGGCAGGCCCGACCAGCCCTGGCAGCCCCGCCACCCGGGGAACGGGGACGGCTCCTCCGGGCAGGACCCCTCCGGCGCGCCCGAGGGCGACCGGCCGGCCTGGGGCAGTCAGTGGAGCCCGGACCAGCCGGGCCGCTCGTCCGGCGGCTTCGGCGGCCGCCCCGGGGGCGACCAGCAGGGCGGTGGCCCGGGCGGGCCCGGTGGCCCCGCGGGCCCGGGGGGCAAGGAGGGCAAGGGGCTGCGCTGGGACCCCACCGACCCGTCCCAGCGCCGCGCGCGCTATGCACTGCTCTCGGGCATGTGGGCGTTCTTCTTCGCGATCTTCGACTTCCCGGAGATCGCGCTGCTGCTCGGTGCCCTCGGCGTGTACTGGGCCATCAGCTCACTGCGCGGCAAGCCCGGGGCCACCTCGGGGACCCCCGAGCAGGCCGCCCAGGAGGCGGTCCGCCAGAACGTGTACCAGGCCATGCAGGGCGGTCCGCAGCAGACGGCGGCACCCGGGGCCACGGCGCCCGGAACTCCGCCGGTCCCGGCCCCCGGCTCGGGGCGCCCCCAGACGACGGCGGCGGTGAGCGGGCTGGTCACGGCGGCGCTGGCGCTGACGATCGTGGCGGCGACCTTCACCGTCCAGCTGGTCTACCGCGACTACTACACCTGTGTGGACGACGCCTTGACGAAGACGGGCCAGCTGTCCTGCAACGAGTTGCTGCCGACGCCTCTGCGCGACGTCTTCGGCGTCCAGGAGTAGGCACTCCAACGGCAATGGCAACCACAACCACAACCACAACCGCAGCGGCAGCGGCAGCGGCAGCGGCAGCGCCGACGAACTGCGGCGGCGCCCGGTGACGGACGGCGGATGACCGACGGCCGATGACGGGCGGGGCGACGGCCGGTGACCGACGGCCGGTGACGGACGGTCAGCGCTCCGGCTGCGACGGCGGAGCCGGGAAGTCGGCCGTCAGCCCGCCCGACCCCTCCTTGAGCGCCGTCCAGCGCGCTTCGCGCGCCGCCGGCTCCTCCCAGGCGGCGGGCAGGAAGTCGTACGGCTCGAAGGCGGGGTCGTGGGGCACTCCCCGCCCGCGCGGGACCGGCCGCGGCCCGCTCGGAGCCTCCGCGGCCGGGTCCTCGGGGCGGGCGCGGAAGGACCCGGTCCCCGAGGGGCTCCACCACCGCCGCCGTGGCAGGCGGCCCCCCTCGTGCGGGTCCTCCGGCCGCCGGGCCCCCTTCCGCCAGGACGGTTCCCGCCAGTGCCGTTCCCGCCAGGACCGCAGGGCCGACGCGCCCGGCAGCCGCAGCGACCACCCCCGTACCAGCCAGAACCGGACGATCAGCGCACCCGGTACGCCCACGACCAGCGTCCACGCCAGCGCGGCCGCCCCCGTGCGCCACCACACCGGACCGAACGCGGCCAGCCGCCCGGCCCCCAGGGGGCCGCCCGAGGCGGCGGCCAGCACTGCCGCACCGGCCCCGCACAGGACCGCCGCCACCAGAGCGGTCAGCGCCGTCGCCCGCGCACCCCACACGGGGTCCGGGCTCCCGCGCGTCGCACCCCGCGCGGTGAACCTGGCGACGGCGGCCCCGGTGAGGACCGGCACGACGGCGGCCGACCAGTTCAGCCAGGTGCCGCGCCCGTCGTCCGGGACCGCCGCGAGCAGGGGGAAGTCGGGCAGCACCGGGGTGCCGGCGACCGCGAGGGGGGTCACCGTCACGCCCGTACCGAGCGAGAAGCCCGGCCCGAGTCCGTACGCCGCACCCCATACCGCCGCGTTCGGCGCGAGCGCGAGGGCCAGCAGCAGCACCGCGACCCGGCCCGGCCACCCGCCCGACAGGTTCAGGAACGACTCCTGGGCCGAACCGAGGCGCCAGGCGAGCCCGGCGACGACCAGCAGGGCTCCTCCGCCCACCAGGACCGCCAGCGAGCCGGCGGCGGCGCGCACCGCGACGCGCAGGCGGGAACGCGTCGGTTCCGCCCGCGCCCGTTCCGCGAGCCCCAGGAGACGGGCCGGGATCCGGTGCGGCAGCGGGCCGAGCGGTCTGCCGCTCGCCGTCCAGACCCCCGCGGCCACCGCGAACGCGACGACCGCCGGCAGATGCACCAGGGCGCTCAGCGGGTCCGCGGCCAGCGGGCCGCCCGCGGCGTACACCGTGGCACCGGCCGCGACCAGCAGGTATCCACCGGTCACCGCGCACACCGTGTCCCGGGCGGAGGGTCTCACGCGCTCGACCCTGAGCCCCGGCAGCGCCTCCCAGGGGTCCCAGCTCTCCGGCTCGTCGTTCTCCGGCTCCATGACGTCGCAGGCCGTCCGGTGGGCCAGCCACACCGGCACGACGACGAACAGCAGCGGCACGACGCCCACCGGAACCGGCGCACCGGTGACCGTGTCGGCGCGGACCAGTTCCACGCCGTGCGACAGCAGCCACAGGCCGGCGGCGACGTGCAGCGCCCCGGCGGGGCCGTTGTCGGGGTACGGGGAGCCGATCCACACCACCATCACCAGGACGGTGAAGGCGGCGAGCCCCAGCCCGGCGGCGACCGCGCCACGGGCGCAGAACTCGGCCAGGTCGGCGCCCCGCCCGCTGCGGGAGAGGGGCGCCGCCGCCTCCGACGGAAGGTGATCGGTCGTCTGGGTCACCCCGCCATGCTGCCAACGACACGCGCTTTCTCCTGGTAACAAGCGAATGCCCGTTGTGTCGCCCAAGATACGTTTATGTACTTTTCAGCAGAGTGCAGAGTCGCCGCGGGGGGCCGCCCATGACCCAGAGCACCACGACCCGCTCCACGCCGCCCCTGCCGTCACCCAAGGAACGGCGCCGGCTGCGCGTGGCGAGGTCCATGAGCGAGGAGCAGGTCGCCGACGCGCTCGGCGTGACCCGCGCGACGGTCCGCTCCTGGGAGACCGGACGGACCAGCCCGCGGGGGCGCAAGCGGGAGGCGTACGCGCGATTCCTCGGCACCCTGGAGGCGGCTGAGGCTTCCGAGCACCCTGCGGACTCCGGAAGCACCGCACATACCGGGTATTCCGGTTGTACCGGGCACGACACAGGAATCGCGCACACCGGCGACACCCGGACCACCGGGACCACCGGGACCACCGGGACCACCGGGACCACCGGGACCACCGGGACCACCGAAGGCGTGGGGACAGGGATCAGCGAGGTCGCCGTGGTCTCCGGGCGCAGCGGGCCTGTCGGGTCTGCAGGGCCCACTGAGAACACCGAGGTCGCTGCGGCCGCCGAGGTCACTGCGGCCGCCGCGGCCGCCGGGTTCGCCGAACAGACCAGGCCGGGGTACTCCAGGCCGGGTCGCTCCAGGCCGCAGACGCCCGCCCCGCGTCGGCGGCCCCGGATCGACCCGGCGCCGCGAGCCGCCCACCAGGCCGCCGCCCCGGCGCCCCCTCGGACACCGCCACCGGCACCGGCACCCGGAGCGCGGGCCGGAGCACGGAACGAGCCGACCGCCGGGCAGCCGGCGCCCGAAACGGCGGCGCGTGAAGAAACGCCACCCGTGGAAGGGGCGGGCGTGGAAGCGCCACCCGTGGAAGGGGCGGCCGGAAGGACCGCGCCGTCGGACCCCGTGCCCGCGGACGCGCGCCCCGTGATCCCCGGTCCGGCGTCGCCCACGCCCCTCGACGCGTTCGATGCCCTGTACGCGTACGCCGCCCCCGTCCTCGTCCAGCAGGCGTATCTGCTCACCGGTCGGCGCCGGCTGGCCCGCGAAGCCGTGGAGTACGCCTTCCACGTGGCCTGGGAGCGCTGGCCCGAGGTCGCGACGGACCGGGATCCGGCCGGCTGGGTGCGTGCGGTCGCGCACGAGTACGCGCTGTCGCCCTGGCACCGGCTGCGCCGTGCGCACCGCCGTCCCGACGCCTCGGTCGGGGGGTGTTCCGAGCCGACGCTGCGGAGCGCGGTCCTGGACCTGCCGCCGGCCTACCGGCGCACCCTGCTGCTCTACGACGGCCTGGGCATGGACCTGCCGGACACGGCCGCCGAGACCGAGGCGAGCACCCCCGCCGCCGCCGGCCGCCTGACGCACGCCCGGTCGGTGGTGGCCGGACGGCTGCCGGAGCTGGGCGACCCGGCGGTCCTGCACGAACGGCTGACCGAGCTGCTCGGCAGCGGGCCCGCGATGGTGCCGGCCCCGGCCCGGGCGGTCCGCGTCGGCAGCGAGCGCCGCGCCCGGTTCTGGACCCGCGCCGCCATCTCGTTCACCACGCTGATCGTCGGAGCGACCGCGTTCACCGTGCTCACGGCGCCGACCGGTTACCAGGCACCCCTGGCGCCCGGCGAGCCCATCGGCGGGTCCCCGGTCCTCAGCGGACCGGAACGGCCGACCCCGCAGAACGAGGCACTGCACGACAAGCTCCGCTCGGCGCCGGTCACCGGCCCGGCCCGGCTGCTGCCGGACGCCCGCTGACCGCCCGCCCGCCCGTGGCCTGTGACCGGCCACCCCCGCCGGCCTGCGGGAAACGCGATGGGCCCGCTCCCGGATGTCCGGGAGCGGGCCCATCGGCGTGTCAAACCGTCCTCTGCCCGCCCTCCCGGGTCACGGGGACCCGGAGCGGGTCGGACGGCACGGACCGGACGGCACGGACCGGTTCGGACGGTTCGGACCGGCTCGGACGGTTCGGACCGGCTCGGACGGCGAGGCGGACCGGTTCGGACGGTTCAGCCCGCGAGGATCTCGCGCGCCAGCTTGGCCGTCTCGGTCGGCGTCTTGCCGACCTTGACGCCGGCGGCCTCAAGGGCCTCCTTCTTCGCCTGCGCGGTGCCGGACGAACCCGACACGATCGCACCGGCGTGGCCCATCGTCTTGCCCTCGGGGGCGGTGAAGCCCGCGACGTAGCCGACGACCGGCTTGGTGACGTTGGCCTTGATGAAGTCGGCCGCCCGCTCCTCGGCGTCGCCACCGATCTCACCGATCATGACGATCAGCTCGGTCTCGGGGTCGGCCTCGAAGGCCGCGAGCGCGTCGATGTGCGTGGTACCGATGACCGGGTCGCCACCGATGCCGACGGCGGACGAGAAGCCGATGTCACGCAGCTCGTACATCATCTGGTAGGTCAGCGTGCCGGACTTGGACACCAGACCGATCTTGCCGGGCTTGGTGATGTCGCCCGGGATGATGCCCGCGTTGGACTGGCCCGGCGTGATGAGGCCGGGGCAGTTCGGGCCGATGATCCGGGTCTTGTTGCCCTTGGCGCCGGCGTACGCCCAGAAGGCGGCCGAGTCGTGGACAGCGATGCCCTCGGTGATGACCACGGCGAGCGGGATCTCGGCGTCGATCGCCTCGACCACGGCGGCCTTGGCGAAGGCCGGCGGCACGAAGAGCACCGAGACGTCGGCCCCGGTCTCCTTCATGGCCTCGGCGACGGAGCCGAAGACCGGTACGGACGTGCCGTCGAAGTCGACGGACGTACCGGCCTTGCGCGGGTTCACGCCACCGACGATGTTGGTGCCGTCACCCAGCATGAGCTTGGTGTGCTTCATGCCCGTGGCACCGGTCATGCCCTGGACGATGACCTTGCTGTCCTTGGTGAGGAAGATAGCCATGGTTGTGGAATCCCTCGTCCCTTACTTCGCAGCCGCGAGCTCGGCGGCCTTGTCGGCCGCGCCGTCCATGGTGTCCACGCGCTGCACCAGCGGGTGGTTGGCGTCGGACAGGATCTTGCGACCCAGCTCCGCGTTGTTGCCGTCGAGGCGGACGACGAGCGGCTTGGTGACGTCCTCGCCGCGCGAGGTCAGCAGCTCGAGCGCCTGAACGATGCCGTTGGCGACCTCGTCACACGCGGTGATGCCACCGAAGACGTTGACGAACACGGACTTGACGTCCGGGTCGCCGAGAATGATCTCAAGGCCGTTCGCCATGACCTCGGCGGAAGCGCCGCCGCCGATGTCGAGGAAGTTGGCCGGCTTCACGCCGCCGTGCGCCTCACCGGCGTACGCGACGACGTCGAGGGTGCTCATGACGAGACCCGCGCCGTTGCCGATGATGCCGACCTCGCCGTCGAGCTTGACGTAGTTGAGGTTCTTGGCCTTGGCGGCAGCCTCGAGCGGGTTGGCTGCGGCCTTGTCCTCGAGCGCCTCGTGCTCCGGCTGGCGGAAGTCGGCGTTCTCGTCGAGCGAGACCTTGCCGTCGAGCGCGATGACGCGGCCGTCGGCGACCTTGGCCAGCGGGTTGACCTCGACGAGGAGGGCGTCCTCGGCGACGAAGGTCTTCCACAGGGTCACCAGGATCTCGGCGACCTGCTCGGCGACCTCGGCGGGGAACTTCGCCTGGGCGACGATCTCGCGGGCCTTCTCGATGGTGACGCCGTCATTGGCGTTGACCGGCACCTTGGCGAGCTTCTCGGGGGTCGTCGCGGCGACCTCCTCGATGTCCATGCCACCCGCGACCGAGGCCATGGCCAGGAAGGTGCGGTTGGTGCGGTCGAGGAGGTACGAGACGTAGTACTCCTCGGCGATCTCGGGAGCGGTCTCCGCGATCATCACCTTGTGGA
Source organism: Streptomyces sp. SP18CS02 (assembly GCF_036322365.1). Classification (NCBI taxonomy): domain Bacteria; kingdom Bacillati; phylum Actinomycetota; class Actinomycetes; order Kitasatosporales; family Streptomycetaceae; genus Streptomyces; species Streptomyces sp. SP18CS02. The sequence continues at coordinate 129,495 of NZ_JAQYXC010000295.1, read as the reverse complement.
CCGTGTGGCCCTTGATGTCCATCCCCAGGATGTCCGTCGCACGGGCGACGGCCTCGTCCGGGGTGGCGGCCAGCTTCACGCCGCCGGCCTTGCCACGGCCGCCGACCTTCACCTGCGCCTTGACGACCGACTTGCCGCCCAGCCGCTCGGTGGCCTCGCGCGCCGCCTCAGGCGTGTCGATGACTTCACCGGCCAGCACCGGTACACCGTGCTTGGCGAAGAGATCCCTCGCCTGGTACTCGAACAGGTCCACGCGCGTCCGTCCCTTTTCTGGTGATCGCGGTTCGTTGTCTGCGTGGGCGTGCCGCGAAGGGCAACGTGACTGCGCTGTCACAAGGGAGGCGTACACGGTGTCCGTGGACGCGGCATGTCCGTCTCGCAGGTTATCCCCGTGGGACCGAGGGTCCTAAATCGCAGATCACACCTGAGCGGTGATACCTGTCACAGACACCGGCCGAAAACGAGCGGTCCCCCAGGACGGGGGACCGCTCGTCCCTACGGATTCCGTACCGGACCCCTCATCGGATTCCGTACCGGATCACGCCATGGGCAGGGCACCGGCCGCGCCCGCCCACCGACCGGTACGGAGACCCCGGCTGCCTCAGACGCCGTAGGGCAGGTAGTCCGGGGTGACGGTCGTGACGGTGGACCCGACGCCCGAGACGGCATTGCCGGTCAGCGGCTGGGCGTCGCGGGTCGCGTTCGACACGACTCCCCCGGCGAAGGGCCGCACCTCGCCGGTCACCCCCCGGGCCAGGCCCGTGGCGCTGCCGCCGACGCCCTGGACGACCGGCTGGACCTGGTCGACGACGGTCGAGACCAGCGGCTGGACCGAGCCGACCACACCGCCGGCGAACGGCTGGACCTCGGACACCACACCGCCGGCGAACGGCTGCACCCCCGACACCGCGCCCCGGGCCAGGTCGCCGACGTCACCGACCGCCTGGCCGGCGACCGGGAGGACGGAGGCGACGGCGGCGGCCGCGAGGGGCGGCAGGACGTCCTGGGCGGCACCGTCCACGACGGGGGTCGCGGTCGCGACCGGGGCGGCCTGCGCCTCGTGGGCGAAGGCGGAGAGCGGGCCGAAGAGGTAGTCGATCTCCTCGTCGGCGACGTGGACGTCCGGGGTACGGACGGCCGGGGCCTGGACGGCGGGGGCCTCGACGGCCGGGGCCTGGACGGCCGGGGCGTGCCCGTCGACGGATCCCGTGACGTGCGTGGCGGCCGGGGCGGCCTCGGCCTTGACGGCCCGCGCCCCCGCGGTGACGTCGTCGACCACGTCGACGTCCCCGTCCACGTGCGCGGCGATGTCCTCGACCGCGTCGACCGCCTTGTCCGGCGTCGAGAGCGGGACGGAGACCGGCAGCTCGTCCGCGCCGGCGGCGGCGGTGCCGAGCGCCCACATACCGGTGGCGGTGGCGGCGACGGCTATGGAGCGGCGAATGTTCTTGTTCATGCTGGCGTCGTTTCCTTCGAATTCACGGTTCTTGGTACGGCGGGCAGACCTGTCCCGCCCCCGCGCGGCAGGTCATGAGCGGGGGAAGGCCTGCCCTAGCCGGGGAATTCGAGGATTCGGTGGGGTCGTTCGAGCGTCGCCGCGGCCGTCGACGGAAGTCCGGAGCCGCGCACCGGCCCGGGGAAGGCGGCCGCACCGGGGACCACCGCGTGCTGTTCGCCCGTACGCGGCGAGTGGCCGTCACCGGCGGCCTGCGGCCCGCCGCCGCACGGCGCGCCGGGCGCGTACGGGAGCGCCGGGCGGTACTGCGCCCGGGTGATTCCGGTGCCCGCGCGCCGCTCCTGCGCCATCGGTGTGTACATGAAGAGCGTGAGCCGTCGCTCCACGGTGGCGGTCGTACGGGCCGGGGCGGAGTCCGCCCGGGGGCTGTCGCGGACGTGGGGGCCGTCGGCGGGCGCGACCGGGGCGCCTGGCCGTGGCTGCTCCGCCATCGGCGGACCGGGCATCGGCGGGGCAGGCGCCGGCAGGCCCGGCGTCGTGGGAAGGACCGGCACCGGTAGCGGCGACAGCCGCCCCGGGAGGTCCCCGGTGACGCGCTCGACGGCTTCCGCCGCCGGGTCGACAAGGCTGTCGGCGATGCTTCGGGTGACGGCGGCGGCGCTGCCCGCGACCCTTCCCACGGCCGCCGCGTCGGCCGTCGCGGCGGCATGCGTGGTGACGGCGACCGGGTCGGTGACCGTGGCGCTGACCGGGTCGGCGGCCGGTCGCACGGTCTCCCGCGCCCCATGAGCCGCCCGGGAGACGGTCCCAGCGGTGCCCCGGGACATCACCCGCGGCATGGTGCGGGGCGCGGCCGGGGACTCCATGGTCCTCGTGGCCGCTGCGGCCTCCGTGAACTCGGCGGCCCGCGAACCCGCGACCGCCGGGCGGGCGGCCGCCGAACCCGTGGTTCCCGTACGGGCGCCCTCGACGCCGGGGCCGGCCGTGCCGACCGCGCTCCGGATCCGCTCGGCGCCGGCCGTGCTCACCGTCGTCCCGGCACGCTCCACGGCCGCACCGGCCGAGGGAGGTTGCTGGACCGCGTGTGCCCGACCGCCACAGAGGAGGCCCAGCGCCACAAGACCCCCGAGGAACAACACCACAGCCAGCGCGCGCCGGCCCGCCGCGCCGCGCCTCGGGCGCGGAACGGCAACAGGCACAACGGCTGCTGCGGCGGTCATGGTGTCCGGTTTCCTCCCCTGCCGCGGAACCTTGCCTTCCGCGTACGACCGGCCGATGCTCGCACGAGCCTCCGGGGGTGACGCAAGTCCGCTGCTACTGATGGGTCGCCATGTCCGGTATGGGCAGTGGCCGTTTCTCGATCGCCGCCGCCATGACCTCGGGGAAGAGGTCCGGGGTACACGCGAACGCCGGTGCGCCGAGCGCCGCCAGGGCCGCCGCGTGCTCGCGGTCGTAGGCGGGCGCTCCTTCGTCGGAGAGCGCGAGCAGTGCGACGAACTGCACTCCCGACGCCTTCATCGCCGCGACCCGTTTCAGCATCTCGTCGCGTATGCCGCCTTCGTAGAGGTCGCTGATCAGTACGACGACGGTGTCGGCCGGACGGCTGATCCGGTCCTGGCAGTAGGCGAGCGCCCGGTTGATGTCGGTGCCGCCGCCCAGCTGGGTGCCGAAGAGGACGTCGACGGGGTCGTCCAGTTGTTCGGTGAGATCGACGACCGCCGTGTCGAAGACGACCAGACGGGTCGCGATGGACCGCATGGACGCCAGGACCGCGCCGAACACCGAGGCGTACACGACGGAGGCCGCCATCGACCCGGACTGGTCGACGCAGAGCACCACGTCCTTCTTCACGGACCGCGACGCCCGCCCGTACCCGATCAGCCGCTCGGGCACGACCGTGCCGTACTCGGGGAGGTAGTTCTTGAGGTTCGCCCGGATCGTACGGTCCCAGTCGATGTCCCGGTGGCGCGGCCGGGTGACCCGTGCGCTGCGGTCGAGGGCTCCGGCGAGTGCGGTGCGGGTGCGGTCGGCGAGCCGCTTCTCCAGGTCCTGGACGACCTTGCGCACGACGGCCCGCGCGGTCTCCTTGGTGGTCTCGGGCATCGCCTTGTCGAGCGAGAGGAGTGTCCCGACGAGGTGGACGTCCGCCTCGACGGCCTCCAGCATCTCCGGCTCCAGGAGCAGGGCCGACAGGCCCAGCCGGTCGATCGCGTCCCGCTGCATGACCTGGACGACGGAGCTGGGGAAGTACGTACGGATGTCGCCGAGCCAGCGCGCGACGGACGGGGCCGATGCCCCGAGCCCCGCGGACCGGGCCCGGGTGCCCTGCCGCTCCCCCTTGGCCGTGCCGTCGCCGTACAGGGCGCCCAGGGCGCCGTCCATCGCGGCGTCGGTCCCCGCGAGCGAGTGTCCCGTGCCGTCGGCCGCGCCGCCGCCGAGCACCATGCGCCACCGTCGCAACCGCTCGTCCTCGGTCATCGCCCCACCTCCATCAGGTCGTTGTCGTCGGCGCCCGCGCTGCCGCCGCCGTCCGGTCCGGGAGCGCCCGGGACGCCCGGTGCGCCGGGCGTTGACGGTGCGGGCTCCGTGTCCAGCAGGAGCCGCAGCAGCGGAAGCACGCCGTCCGCGCGTGACACGTCGAGGCCGGGCCCGAAGCCGGGCACCCCGGCCGGGACGGCCGTCGCGATGCCGCCCGCCGGGCCGCGCCTGACGAGGTCGCCCAGGGTTCGCCGGGCCCCCGGTTCGTACGCCGAGAACGTGCGGCGCAGCAGCGGCAGCACATCGGTGAACGCGTCGGCCGGAACGCCGGTCAGCCAGGCGTCGACAAGGCCGAGCAGCCGTTCGTCGTGGACCAGCAGCATGCCTCCGCCGGATCCGCCCGGTCCGCCGCCGAGAAAGCCCTCGATCCAGGCGGCCGCCCCGGCCGGCGGACCGCCGGGTGACAGGGCGAGCCCCATGAGCCGCGCGGCCTCGTCCTCGGCGAGCCGCCCGTCGTCCAGCAGCAGCCGGGACGCCCGGCCGCGTATCACCGCGGACACACCGTCCCGGGAGGCGAGCTTGAACAGGACGGCGCTCCAGCGGCCGGTGACCTCCTCGGCGTCCGGCAGGAGCCTGATCGCGGTGTGGACGGCGTCGAGATGGCCTCGCATCTCGGCGGCGCCGTCCGTGTCCAGCCCCGTGCAGGCGGGCGGCAGGCCGACGCAGATGCGCAGGGCCAGCCCGGCCGCCACCTCCGAGAGCGCGGCCGTGTCCGTGGAGCGCACATCGCCGTACCGCAGGGAGCGGGCCAGTGCGGGCAGTGCCTGGGCGAGGTGCCCGACGTCGGCGTCGAGGGCGGCCCGGTCGGCGAGTGCCCGCATCACCGCGGGGAGCGCCTCGGGCAGTTCGGCGAGCAGGCACCGCTCGGCGAGCGCGGTGACCTCGGCGAGAGCGGTCGCCGACACGGCCTGCGACTCGGCCTTGGCGGTGGCGGCGGAGAGCACGGTGGTGCCCCACACGCCCGCCTCGGCGACCCGGACGTACAGCTCCGGCTCCCACCGCAGGCGCCAGCTCTCCCGGAAGGTGCCGGTACTGCCGCGTCCGGCGGCCGGTTCGCCCCAGCCGACGGAGAGCAGTCGCAAGCGGTGCAGCAGTCTGCTGCGGGCGGCGTCGGTCTCCTTGCGCAGGTCGAGGTCGAGCTCCCGCTCCGGCGTCTCGGGCTTGAGCCGCAGGGTGCGCTGGATCCGGGTCAGATCGCGCTGCAGGGGGACGGCGGGCGCGTCCTGCGGCACCTCGCCGAGCACATCGCCGATGATCAGCCGGTCGTGGATGAGGCTCATGGGCACGTCCGAGCCGTCGCACATCACGGCCCGCACGGCGTCGGTGGTCTCGGTCAGTCCGGCGAGCGGCCGGCCGCGCATCGCGGCGAGCGTGCCGGCGAGCCGGACGGCCTCGATGACATGGGCGGACGACACCGGGCGGTCCTCGTCCCTGAGCAGTCCGGCGACCTTGGTCATCCAGCGTTCTACGGGCCGGTCGGGGGCGCTGAACAGATGGCCGTACCAGCCGGGCGAGTCGATGCCCGCTCCGTACCCCCTGCCCGAGGGCGCCGCCCTGGCCAGCCTGCGGTGTGTCCAGGGCACCCAGGTCGTCTCGGTCCTGACCTTCGGCAGTCCCCTGAGGAGGGCCCGGTCCGCGGTGACGGTGGCCTTGCGCGCGAGCGCCGGCACATGCCAGGCCCCGCACACGACGGCCACGCCGTCGCCGTACCGCCTCCGCGCGGCGCGCAGTTGGAGCCGCATGTACGCCTCGCGGATCAGGTCCCGGTCGTGGCCGCCGTGTCCATACGTCTCGCGCAGGGCGCTCATCGCCTCGCCGAGCGCGGTGAAGGGGGCCACCGGGTCGTGGTCGGCCTGCCCGCCGTCGGGCGGGGCGCGGTGTTCGACCACGTCCTCCCACCAGCGCTCCGGGTCGTCGTACCCGGCGGTCCCGGCGAGCACCGCGATGGGGTCGACCCGCAGTCCGTACTCCTCGGGGTCCGGCCCTCCGGGGACCGCCTCCTCCTCGTCACCCCAGGTGGGGTCGGCCATGGCCAGCGAGTGGGCGGCGGGCAGGTCGATGAAGCGGACGGGGACGCCGTGGTCCAGCGCCCAGCGGACGGCGACCCACTCCGGCGAGAACCCGGCCATCGGCCAGAAGGCCGCCCGCCCCGGGTCGTCCACGGCGTACGCGAGCAGCGCGACCGGGGGACGCATCCGGTCGTCGGCGGCGAGCGGAAGCAGCGCGTCTCCCTCGGGCGGGCCCTCGATCAGCACGGCGCCCGGCCGCACGGCGTCGAGAGCGGCCCGCACCGCTCGGGCCGATCCGGGCCCGTGGTGACGCACCCCCATCAGCAGGGGTTCCCCGGACGTGTCGGTCACGCTCACGCCGACACCTCCCGGCAGGCACGGTAGAAGTCCTTCCAGTCGTCCCGTTCGCGGACCACCGTTTCCAGGTACTCCTGCCAGATGACACGGTCGGCGGCGGGGTCCCGGACCACCGCGCCGAGGAGGCCCGCGGCCACGTCCGCGGGCCGCAGGACGCCGTCGCCGAAGTGCGCGGCGAGCGCCAGGCCGTGAGTGACGACGGAGATCGCCTCTGCCGTGGAGAGCGTCCCGGAAGGGGACTTGAGCCTGGTGCGGCCGTCGGTGGTGACACCGTCGCGCAGTTCGCGGAAGACGGTGACGACCCGGCGGATCTCCTCGATGCCCTCCGGCATGGCGGGCAGGCCGAGCGAGCGCCCCATCTGGTCGACACGTCGCGAGACGATGTCCACCTCGGCGTCCGGTGTGGCGGGCAGCGGCAGCACGACGGTGTTGAAGCGTCGGCGCAGCGCGCTGGAGAGCTCGTTGACGCCGCGGTCGCGGTCGTTGGCGGTGGCGATGAGGTTGAACCCCCGCACCGCCTGGACCTCGTCGCCCAACTCCGGGACGGGCAGGGTCTTCTCGGACAGGATCGTGATGAGCGTGTCCTGCACGTCGGCGGGGATGCGGGTCAGCTCCTCGACGCGTGCGGTCATGCCGTCGGACATGGCGCGCATGACGGGGCTGGGCACCAGGGCGTCCCGGCTGGGGCCGTGGGCGAGCAGCCGGGCGTAGTTCCATCCGTACCGGATGGCTTCCTCGGGCGTGCCGGCCGTCCCCTGCACGAGCAGGGTCGAGTCACCGCTGACGGCCGCGGCGAGGTGCTCGGACACCCAGGTCTTGGCGGTGCCGGGCACGCCGAGGAGGAGCAGTGCACGGTCGGTGGCGAGGGTGCTGACGGCGACCTCGACGATACGGCGCGGCCCCACGTACTTCGGTGTGATCACCGTGCCGTCGGGCAGCGTGCCGCCCAGCAGATAGGTGGCGACGGCCCAGGGCGAGAGCTGCCAGCGGACGGGGCGCGGCCGGTCGTCGGCCGCGGCGAGCGCCTTCAGCTCCTCGGCGAAGGCGTCCTCGGCGTGCGGCCGCAGGGCCTGCTCGCCGGTGGTTCCGGCGGTCCTCGTGGTTTCGGGCACGGTCATGGATCCCCCTCCAGATCGTGTTCGACCGGGTGTGGGATCCACCGTGCACCATGCCACTGACAATCGGCCGTCTCCGCCGGCGGGAGCGGAAACGAGCGTGGGGGGCAGGGGAGTCAGCCGACGAGCGGGGACTCCGCGACGCAGCCGGTCGCGGCGGCCATGCCGGCACCGGAAGCCTCCTTGATCACCTTGCCGTCGTACGTGATCCTGCAGCCGGCCTCGGCACCCTGGATGTCGACCGCGACGGGGGTGACGACGGGCGCCTCGAGGCCACGGAGCGTCACGGTCTTCTTCCACGGCAGCGTGGGGTTCTCCACCGTTTCGAGCTTCGGGTTCGTGACGTCTCCGCCACCGGCGTTGAAGCTGATCGCGTCCACGCCCTTGCCGGTGACCTCGTAGGTGACCTGGTACTCCTCGTTCACTGCCTTGTCGACCCGCTTGGTCGCCTCCTCTGCCACCTCGGAGCAGGCGCCGAGCCCGAGCGCGAGGCCGCCCGCGATCAGGACGGAGAAGGCGGATCGGCTGATGCGGTTCATGCGGGCCCCCAAGGCGAGTTGACGTCGGCACTCAGCAGTGCACAGTAAAGGAAAGGCAAAGTCAACTCCGTCGCAGCGCTCGTTCTCCGGACGAACGCGCAGGTCGGAGGGGATTGTCAGTGGCGGGTTCTACGGTCGTACACATGAATCAGCAGGGGGTGCGCTGGACGGCGGAACAGGTGCTGGCCCTGGCTCCTGACGACGCCTCACGCAGAGCGGGCGGCAGACTCGGCACGTCCGGGTCCTGGTCGGCTGCGGGCAGCAACGGCACGGGCGCCGTGTGGGGCCTGTGCCGGGCCAGCGGCAGCAGGCCGTACCGGACGGCCGTCGACACCACGGGCCCCGCCTGCACGTGCAGTTGCCCGAGCCGGAAGTCCCCGTGCAAGCACGCGCTGGGACTGCTGCTCCTCTGGGCGGCGGACGACGACGCCGTACGCGGTGACGACCTCCCGGAGTGGGCGCGGCAGTGGCTGGAGGGCCGCCGCGGACGCGCGACGGACGGGGAGGGTCAAGGGGGCGGGGAGCACACGGGCGGCGGCCCAGGGGGAGGGACCGCCGGAGCGGAGGCGGCACGGCGCAGGGCGGAGCGCCGCTCCGCCAGGATCACGGCGGGCGCGCAGGAGCTGGAGCAACGCCTGGCCGACCTGCTGCGCGGCGGGCTCGCCTCCGCCGACCAGGCGGGGTACGGCCAGTGGGAGGAGACCGCGGCGCGCATGGTCGACGCGCAGGCGCCCGGCCTGGCCGCGCGCGTCAGGGAGTTGGGGGCGATACCGGGTTCGGGGCCCGGATGGCCGGTGCGGCTGCTGGAGGAGTGCTCGCTCACGCATCTGCTCGGCCGGGCCTGGCTGGGCAGGGAGCGCCTGCCGGAGCCCCTCGCCGCGACGGTCCGCACCCGGGTCGGCCTCGGCGCCCCCGCCGAAGGACCGGCGGTGCGCGACCACTGGTCGGTCCTGGCCCGGTACGACACATCGGACGGCCGGCTCACCACCCGTCGCATATGGCTGTACGGGCGCGACAGCCGCCGTACGGCCCTGCTGCTGTCCTTCGGCGCGGCCGGACGGGCTCCCCAGCTCTCGCTGCCCGTGGGGGTGAGCGTGGACGCCGAGATCACGCCCCACCCCGGCGCCGGGCAGCTGCGGGCCGAGCTGGGCGAGCAGTTCTCACCGCCCGCCCCCATCGGCTCCGCTCCGCCGGGCGGCTCGGCCACCGACGCGCTCACGGCGTACGGGACGGCGCTGCGCGACGACCCGTGGCTGGATTCATGGCCTGCGGTCCTCGCCGACGTCATACCGGTCCCCACCCGGGACGGCGGCTGGCAGCTGGCGGACCGGGACGGAGGGCTGGCGCTGCCGATCACCCAGGCCGCACTGGCGCGGCCGGGCCTGTGGCGACTGGTCGCCCTGTCCGGAGGCGGCCCCGTCACGGTCTTCGGCGAGTGCGGCCACCGGGGCTTCGCACCGCTCACCGCCTGGTCCGCGGACACGTCCGAGACGGTTCCGCTCACCTGAACGCACGGAGGACCCGATGACCACGACACCTTGGGAAGACCTCGTCACCTCGGCGCTGCTGGGCACCGACCGCCGCCCGCCCGCCGCCCAGGCGCCGGCCACCGGGCGGGCAGCACCGCTCGCCCTGCTGGACGCCGCCGCCCTGCACACGGTGCGCCGCCGGGCGGGCCTGCTCCCGGCGGCCGCCGCCGAGCGGCCCGAGCCGGCCCCCCGCGACGACCGGCCCCCGCTGCCGCCGGCGGCCCGGCTCCGGCTCGCCCAGCTGCTCGCCGGCCGTTCCGGGCCGTCACCGGGCGGCGGGCGGCGCGGTACGGCTCCCGATCTGACCGAGCTCCTGCCCCAGTGGCTGGCGACCGCGAACGACCACGGCTACCGGGCACCGGCGTCCGCCCTGCCCGCGCTGCTGGACGCCGCCAGGGCCCGTACCGATCTGCGGCCGCAGGCGCTCGCCTTCGCCGGTGCGCGCGGGCTGTGGCTCGCCCGGCTCAACGCCGAGTGGAGGTTCGCCCTGCGCGGCGCGGCGGGCGGCGTCCCACTGCCCGGCCCCGGCGACACCGCCGGCGTGCGCGCCCTGTGGGAGGAAGGGCTGTTCGCCGAGCGGGTCGCGCTGCTGGGCGCCGTACGCGCGCACGACCCGGCCGCCGCTCGGGAGCTGCTCCGATCGACCTGGCCCACCGAGCGGGCCGAGGACCGGCTGATGTTCCTCGACTCGTTGCGCGAGGGACTCTCCGACGCGGATGAGCCCTTCCTGGAGCAGGCGCTGTCCGACCGCAGCCGGAACGTCCGTACCACCGCGGCCGAGTTGCTGTCCGCGCTGCCTCGTTCGGCGCTGGCCGGCCGCATGGCCGTGCGCGCCGCCTCCTGTGTCGGCCTGGACCGTGCGGGCGACGGGGCGGCGATATCGGTGGAGGCGCCGCACGAGTGCGACGCGGGCATGCAGAGCGACGGGGTCGTCGCGAACCCGCCCTCGGGGCGCGGCGAACGCTCCTGGTGGCTGGGCCAGTTGGTGGAGTCGGCGCCCTTGTCCGTCTGGCCCGCCAAGCTCGGCGGGCGCGCGCCCGACGCCATCGTCGCCCTGCCCGTCTCGGACGACTGGCAGAGCGAACTGCACGCCGCGTGGTGCCGGGCAGCGGTCCGGCAGAAGGACGCCGCGTGGGCACGCGCGCTCCTCGGGGCGCCCGCGACACCCCCGGCGACGGGCGCCGGCACCTCATCGATCGCCGAGCGCTCCAAGCTGCTGTCGATCCTGCCCGTGGACGAACGGGCGGAGTGGGTGGCCGGCTTCATCGCCGCGCACGGCCTCTCGGAGGCGTTCCAGCTGCTGGGTGTCTGCGCGGTCCCCTGGTCCGGGCCGCTCGGCCGCTCGGTGGTCGACGCGCTGGACATCGCCCGGGACGCGGGAAGCTACCCGTGGAGCTTCAGCGGCGTGATGGGGCTGGCGGAACGGTGCCTCGATCCCGCCGAGGCGTCGCGCCTGGAGATACTCACGGCAGCCCCGGACGAGCCCGAGGGGGCGTCACCGGGAGCGGGCGGCTACTGGTCGGAGGCGTTCCAGCGCCTGGTGGCGACGCTGCGCCTGCGGGGCACGATCCATCGGGAGCTCTCCCCCACGGCGCCCGAGCCCGTCCCGCCGCCGGGGAGCAAGGGCCCGGGGCCCCGCGAAGAGGCGGGCCCGCCCTGCTCCATACGGACGACAGAGGGGGGCGCCGTGCGGTGACGCCTCCACGCTCCCGGCCGGTCCCGGCCGCGGCCCCGGGGACGTTCGCCGGGGCCTCCCTGGGCCACCGGGCCTCCCTGGGCCACCGGACCTCCCCCGGCCATGGCCCGAGCACGGCCCGGGGGGCCTCGAAGCGGCGCCGGCCGTCCATGGGGCCCCGCGGCACGGGCGGGAACGCGCGTCCCGAAGGTCCTAGGCCTCGGCGGCCTCGCGTACGTTCGCGTTGACCCACTCGACGATCGAGGCCGTCGTCGCACCCGGGGTGAAGATCTCCGCCACGCCCTTCTCCTTCAGCGGCGCGATGTCCGCCTCCGGAATGATGCCGCCGCCGAAGACCTTGATGTCCTCCGCCTCACGGTCCTTGAGCAGCTCGATGACCTTGGCGAACAGCGTGTTGTGCGCGCCGGACAGGATCGAGAGGCCGATCGCGTCCGCGTCCTCCTGGATCGCCGTGTCGACGATCTGCTCGGGCGTCTGGTGCAGGCCCGTGTAGATGACCTCCATGCCGGCGTCGCGCAGCGCCCGCGCGATCACCTTTGCGCCGCGATCGTGGCCGTCGAGACCCGGCTTGGCCACCACCACGCGGATCGGACCGGTCACACCCATCACTGCCTCCACATGCGTCCCCCGCACACGCGTGCCCGGGGTGGTGAACGAACGTTATCTACAGCATCCCGCAACCGGCCGTTTCGCGGTGGACACCGAGGGGGAAATCACACGTGGGACATGTTCGCCGAGCGTCGCACCCGCACCGGACGGCCCATGGGGCGAAGCGGGCGAACCGTGGACGAGCCGCAGACGAGGTCGCTGCGTCACCGCACCGCCAGCCGCGCGGCACGGTGACGCAGCCCCCACCGCCGCACTTCGTCACGGCTCTTCGCAAGACATACGAGGGACAGAGCCGTCCCTCGTATGCCCTCGGGAGGCGAGGTCAGCCATGGAGAACCAGCCCTGGAAGGTATGGCCTCTCCTTCCTTTGTGCCTGTCCGCCGCACTGATCAAGGCCACCGCCCTGGAGCTGGCGATCCTCGCCGGCCACCTGCTCCTGTACCCCACGGGCATCACCCAGGAGCGCCGGGCGCCAGGCCCGCACCCCACCACCCCGCCGGACCGCGCCACCGCACCGTCCCCCCGCAGCACGCCATCCCCCCACCCCGTGCCGCTCCCCACCAGCGGCCTGGACCACCACCCGCCCGTCGTCCTGCTCCACGGCTTCGTCGACAACCGCTCGGTGTTCGTCCTGCTGCGCCGCTCGCTCTCACGGCACGGCTGGCACCACGTGGAGTCACTCAACTACTCACCGCTGACCTGCGACGTCCGTACCGCCGCCGAACTTCTCGGCCGTCATGTGGAGGAGATCTGTGCCCGAACCGGCCACCGCGAGATCGACATCGTCGGGCACAGCCTCGGCGGCCTGATCGCCCGCTACTACGTTCAGCGACTGGGGGGTGATGTCCGGGTGCGCACCCTGGTCACACTCGGCACACCCCACTCGGGTACGGCCGTCGCACCCTTCGCCGGAGCCCACCCCCTGGTACGCCAGATGCGTTCCGGTTCTGCCGTGATCCGGGAGTTGGGCGAGCCGGCTCCGCACTGCCGTACCCACTTCATCTGCTTCTGGAGCGACCTCGATCGACTGATGGTCCCGGTGGAGACGGCACGCCTGGACCATCCGGACCTGATCGCGCGCGATGTGCGCGTCAGCGGCGTCGGGCACCTTGCCCTGCCCGTCCACCCGGCGGTCGCCGCCGGCATCCGGCAGGCGCTCGAGGCCGACGGCGCGGATGCCGGAGTCGCCGATTCCGCCTCCGGTTCCGCCTCCGTGGCCTGACCGGGCCCGCCGCGCCCTCCCGGACGGCACCCCGCTCCGGCCAGGAATTCTCGAACACTTCTCGAACGTAGGGCCAAAGCTCTGCCCGCACTCCGCCGAAAGACGGCCGAATGCCCGTTTCCCCAGGGCCCAAAACCCACGGAAGATTGTCGCCCGCGCGTACCGCCGGGTACAGTCGCGCCCACTGCTTTGCCTCTGGGCCCTTCCCTCGCGGGGGTCGAGTCCGGAACTGGTCCTGCTGCCGAGGCGAGAGAGACGTTGGTGAACGACCAGCACCCCCACGCCGGGTACGTCGGAGACGACGCCTACACCACGGGCAGCTTCGACACCGGTGGCTTCGCGGCCGACCCGCTTTTCGGTGCCCTTCCCGGAAGTTACGAAGCGGACCCGAGCGGCCAGTACGACGCCACGCAGTGGGGAGCCGCCACCGCACCGCAGTGGGATTCCGCTTCGCACCAGGACACGGCCACCGGTTACGTCGAGTACTCCGAGTACACCGGCCAGTGGGACGCCAACGCCTGGAACGAGGCGCATCAGGCGAACCACGCCCACCAGGACGTCATCGCCGCCGATCCGGCGCACCAGGCCACCGGTACGTACGACACCACCGGCCAGTGGACGGTTCCCGGCTTCGCGACCGGCGCGTACGACGCCACCGCCTGGAACTACGCGGGCTCCGAGACCCTGGTCCCCGAGCAGTACGACTACCCCGCCACGGCGGCCGAGCACGAGCACCAGCCGGAGCAGGCCCAGGAGTTCACACCCGAGTACACCTCGGAGTTCCCTTCCGGGTTCGCGGGCACGGACCGGTTCGAGACGGCGTCCGGCCTTGACGACACGGCCCACTTCGAGGCCGTCCCCGACTACGCCGCCTCCTCGGAGGCCGGGTTCGACACCGCGTCCGAGCCCGGTCCGGAGCTCGGCACCGACGCCGGGTTCGAGTCCGGGTCCGATCAGGAATCCGCGCCCCTCCCCGGAGCCGTGCCGGTCACCCCGCGCCCCGTCCGCCGTTCCAACGGGAACCGCGGCCGTCGGCGTACGCCCGCCAAGCGTTCCGCGCTGCTCACCGTCGCCGTGCCCTCCGCCTGTGTCATGGGCGTCGCCGGTATCGCGGCCGCCTCGGTCAGCGGCCTCACCGACGGCGCGGCCGAGCGCAAGGACGACGGGAAGACGGTGACGGCCGCCGATCCGTCCTCCGTGCAGCCCGTCGCCGCCAACAACGCACTGGACACGCAGCTCGCCGCGCTGAGCGCCGACGCCCGTGACTTCGGCGACCGTGCCAGCCGCACCCAGGAGCGCATCGACCTGAAGGCGCGGCAGGAGGCCGACCGCAAGAAGCGCGAGGCGGAGGCCGCCCGCAAGGAGGCGCTGCGTCCGAAGTTCATGCTCCCGGTGAAGCTGCACCAGCTGAGCGCGCGCTACGGGCAGGCCGGCGTCAACTGGATGTCCCTGCACACCGGCATCGACTTCCCCGTGCAGTACGGCACCCCCGTGATGGCCGCCACCGACGGCACCGTCCGCACCCAGTGGAACAGCGCCTACGGCAACATGGCGATCGTGACGGCGGAGGACGGCACCGAGACCTGGTACTGCCACCTCAGCTCGACGAAGATCCGCTCGGGCACGGTCAAGGCCGGCGACGTCATCGCGTACTCCGGGAACTCCGGCAACTCCACCGGTCCGCACCTGCACTTCGAGGTCAGGCCCGGCGGAGGAGCGGCGATCGACCCGCTGCCGTGGCTGCTCGGCCACGGCCTCGACCCGACGAGCTGACGACCCGGCTACCCGGCTACCCGACGACGCTGGTGTCCCACGACGCTGGTGTCCGACGGGCCTCCGGACGTTCCCCGACGGCCCCGGACGATGCGACGATGTCGCGACGACGGCCGGACGAATCTGGCAACCGGGCAACCGGTCCACCGGCTGGGCGAACCCGACCGCCGGGCAACCGGTTCACCGGCCGGACGAACCCGGCGGCCGGCGCCCCGTCAGGACACCGGACCACCGGACCCCCGGACCACCGGACCACCGGCCCACTCGGCCGTTCGCTACAGCTTCTCCACCGGCGCGTACCGCAGGAGCAGCCGCTTCGGCTTCTCGTCGCCGAAGTCGATCGTCGCCTGCGCGTCACCGCCCTGTCCGGTCACGGCCACGACGGTCCCCAGCCCGAACTGGTCGTGGGTGACCCGGTCCCCGACCGACAGCGCGATCACCGGCTTGTCGGTGGTGCGCCGCGTGGCGAAACCGGACGGGCCCCCGGCCCGTGACCGTGACGAGAGCGACGACGACAGTGAGGACGCGATCCCCGAGGTCGGCCCGGCCGGAGCGGCCATCGGACCGGTGCGCTTCCACTCCAGGTGCGTGCCCGGGATCTCCTCCAGGAACCGCGACGGCGGGTTGTACGAGGGCTGTCCCCACGCGCTGCGCATCGTCGAGCGGGTCAGGTAGAGCCGCTCACGGGCGCGGGTGATGCCGACGTACGCGAGGCGGCGCTCCTCCTCCAGCTCCTTGGTCTCCCCGAGGGCGCGCATGTGCGGGAAGACGCCGTCCTCCATGCCGGTCAGGAACACCACGGGGAATTCGAGGCCCTTGGCGGTGTGCAGCGTCATCAGCGTGATGACACCGGAGCCCTCTTCGTCCTCGTCGGGGATCTGGTCGGAGTCGGCCACCAGCGCGACCTGCTCCAGGAACTCGGCCAGATTGCCCGTTCCTTCGCCCTCTTCGCGGTTCTGCTCGAACTCCAGGGCCACCGCGGCGAGTTCCTGGAGGTTCTCGATACGGGTCTCGTCCTGCGGATCGGTCGACGCCTGGAGCTCGGCGAGGTAGCCGGTCCGTTCGAGGACCGCTTCCAGGACGACGGCGGGCCCCGCGCCGGAGTCGACGATCGTGCGCAGCTCCTCCATCAGCGTGTTGAACCGCTTCACCGCGTTGGCGGACCGGGCCGCCATGCCGTACGCCTCGTCGACGCGGCGCAGCGCCTGGGGGAAGGTGATCCGCTCGCGCTGCGCCAGCGCGTCGATCATCGCCTCGGCGCGGTCGCCGATGCCCCGCTTGGGGACGTTGAGGATGCGGCGCAGCGGCACGTTGTCCTCGGGGTTCGCCAGGACGCGCAGGTACGCCAGCACATCGCGCACCTCCTTGCGCTCGTAGAAGCGCACGCCGCCGACGACCTTGTACGGCAGGCCGACCCGGATGAAGATCTCTTCGAAGACACGGGACTGGGCGTTGGTGCGATAGAAGATGGCGACGTCGCCGGCCTTCGCGTCGCCCGCGTCCGTCAGCCGGTCGATCTCGTCGGCGACGAACTGCGCCTCGTCGTGCTCGGTGTCGGCGACGTACCCGGTGATCCGGGCGCCCTCGCCGGCGTTGGTCCACAGGTTCTTGGGACGGCGGCTCTCGTTGCGCTCGATCACCGCGTTGGCGGCGGAGAGGATCGTCTGGGTGGAGCGGTAGTTCTGCTCCAGCAGGATCGTGGTCGCGTCCGGGTAGTCCTCCTCGAACCGGAGGATGTTGCGGATGGTCGCACCCCGGAAGGCGTAGATCGACTGGTCGGCGTCACCGACGACGCACAGCTCCGCCGGGGCCATGTCCTCGTACCCGGTGCCGACCAGTTCGCGTACGAGCGTGTACTGGGCGTGGTTGGTGTCCTGGTACTCGTCGACCATGACGTGGCGGAAGCGGCGGCGGTAGTGCTCGGCGACGTCCGGGAACGCCTGGAGCAGGTGGACGGTCGTCATGATGATGTCGTCGAAGTCCAGGGCGTTGGCCTCGCGCAGCCGCGCCTGGTACATCCGGTACGCCTCGGCGAGCGTCTTCTCGAAGCCGTCGGCGGCCTGGTCGGCGAAGGTCTCCTCGTCGATCAGCTCGTTCTTCAGGTTCGAGACCTTGGCGCTGAACGACTTGGGCGGGTACCGCTTCGGGTCGAGGTCCAGGTCACGGCAGCACAGCGCCATCAGGCGCTTGGAATCGGCCGCGTCGTAGATCGAGAAGGAGGAGGTGAAGCCGAGCCTCTTCGACTCGCGGCGCAGGATGCGCACACAGGCGCTGTGGAAGGTCATCACCCACATGGCGCCCGCGCGCGGGCCGACGAGCTGCTCGACGCGCTCCTTCATCTCCCCGGCGGCCTTGTTGGTGAAGGTGATCGCCAGTATCTGCCCGGGGTGCACGTTGCGCGTGGCCAGCAGGTGCGCGATGCGGTGGGTCAGCACGCGGGTCTTGCCGGAACCGGCGCCGGCCACGATGAGCAGCGGCGAACCGGTGTGCACGACGGCGGCGCGCTGCTGTTCGTTCAGCCCCTCGACCAGGGCGGCCGCGTCCACCACCGGACGGGGGGCGCCGTCACGGTAGTGCGCGTCCCGGGCCGGGGGCACGTCGAACCTGCCCCCGAAGAGGTCGTGCGGAACCTCCTCCGCGGCCGGCTCGTCGTGCTCGGGCGGCGGCGGGGGCTCCTCGGAGCGGTGGTTCCGGAGGTCCGCCAGGAAGCTGTCGTCAAAGAGGCTGCTCATCGCCTATCGAGTCTAGGCCGCTCCACTGACAGTCGCGGCCGAACCGCCTTCGTCACGATGAGCACCGGATTCATTACCCGAAGTAAAGATAACGAAAACGTATAGGGCATATCGAACATCATCCTTCACAGCACCACCACAGTTTGGCTAGCGTGCTCGCGAAGGCGGTCTGTAACCCCATCGGCGAACCACGCCAACCGGGCCGTCCACGCCGAATCCGGCCTTTCGCTCAGGAAGTACGGAACCGGGGACCCACATGCAGGACCGGGGTGAATCGGCCTGTCCGCGTACGGCCGTAGGGCACCTTCCGTCGCCCGAACCCGACAGCTAACCCGGTAGGCGGTTCACGGAAGGAGATGCCGGCCTTGGCGTCGCATCGCAAGCCGCGCACCCGCACCACCCGCGCGCACTCCCCCGCCGTCGGGGTCACGACGGCCGCCATCGCCTCGGTCTCCCTCCTGTCCGCGCAGAACGCGGACGCGGCGCCCTCCCGGACGGCTCCCGACGCCGTACCGTCCAGCCCGGACGCGAAGCCGACGGCCGAGGAGGTCCAGCGGAAGGTCGACGCCCTGTACCGGCAGGCCGGTACGGGGACGCGGCAGTACGAGCGGCAGTACGACAGCCCCAAGGAGGCCGCGCCCCGGCGGAGGCTGACGGTCGACAAGCTGTTCGACGGGGCCGGTAAGCGGGCGCAGCCGCTGAACGAGACCCGCCGCACGCTGGGCACCTACACCGCCGGGGAGCCCCGCCCGGGCGCCGTCGCCCAGGCCACGGGGCTGATCGTCGCCGCCGACCCGCAGGCGTACGCCGAGCAGACCCAGCAGATGCCGGAGGTCCAGCGGACCCAGCAGATGCCGGAGGTCCAGGACGTCCACCAGATCCAGCACACCCAGCAGGTCCAGGACGTCCAGCAGGTCCAGCAGTTCCAGGGGATGCCGGAGGTCCAGCGGACCCAGCAGACGCAGGAGGTCCGGCAGACCCCGCAGGTCCCGCGGCCGCTCCTGCCCCGACCGGACCACGAGCCCCACCGGACCGCGTTGTCCGACCCGCCCGCCGAGCACGGGCAGCAGGCGCTTGCCGGCCACGGGACGCGGCACTCGTCGGCGGAGGCCGCGGAGGCGGTGGAAGCCGTGGAGGCGGCGGAAGCCGTGGAGGCCAAGGAACGGACCGCCGAGGCGGCCGGCGGCGTGGATGCCCTCACCGCCTCTCAGGCGGTCCTGCGGGCCAGCAAGCAGGACGTCCAGCGCAAGCTGCGCGAGGCACGCGACCTGCTGTCGAGCGTGACCGTCGAGGAGCTGACGCGACGGGCGGAGCTGGACCACAGGCGCGAGGCGCAGGCCCGGCTGCGGGCGGAGGCGAGGGTCCGCGAAGAGGCGGAAGCGGCCCGTGCGCGCCAGGACCGGCTCCGCCGGGAGCAGAGCCAGGACCGGGAACAGCAGCCGGAGACGAGTACCGGTCGCGGCTCCTGGACCGCAAGCGCCACCGCCGCCGCCACCGGGTACGGCACCTCGGCCGGCGCCGGGACCGGGAGCCGCTCGGCCAAGGCGGACAAGGTGCTGGCCTTCGCCCGCGCCCAGGTCGGCAAGCCGTACGTGTGGGGCGCGACCGGCCCGAGCTCCTACGACTGCTCCGGCCTCACCCAGGCGGCGTGGAGGGCGGCCGGAGTCGAACTGCCGCGGACCACCTGGGGCCAGATCGAGTTCGGCACCCCCGTCGACATGGAGGCTCTGCGCCCCGGCGACCTGGTGTTCTTCTACGACGACATCAGCCATGTCGGCATCTACGAGGGCGAGGGCCGGATGATCCACGCGCCGAAGCCCGGCGCGAACGTCCGCGAGGAGTCGGTCTACTGCATGCCGATCCACGGCAGCGTGCGCCCGGCCTGAACCGGGCGGTGACGGCGGGGGTCGGGGGCGGTACGGGACCGAGGGCGTACGCCGCGGCAGTGGGGCCGCGGCCGGCCCCGCCGCCGGGGCATCAGGTCCAGAGCGTCGCGATGAAGATGTTGGCCACGGTCAGACCGCCCACGGCCGCGAAGATCCCCTTCTCCACCTTCTCCTCGTCCCGCTTCACGTAGACCAGGCCGAGGATCACCACCAGCAGCGCCAGCTTCACGCCGATCTTGACGTTGTCGACGGTCTGGTCGTCGGCCTGGTTGAGGCCCACCAGCGCGACGCCCGTGATCAGCATCGTCAGGGCGCCGTGCAGCATGGCGGGGACGAAGCGTGCCGTGCCCGCGCTCATCGCCTTCATCTGGGTCAGGAAGCCGCCCAGCAGGGAGGCGATACCGATGATGTGCAGGGCGACGAAGACATTGATGAGTACGTCCATGGGGCGGAGCCTAGCCGGGGCCATAGCACCGCCCTGCGGCCAGGTGCGCCTCTTTCGACGCATCGGTCACAGCTGATCCGGAATATGTAATTCCGGACGCATGGGGCCCCTCGGAATCCGTACGGGAAACCTCACCTGCGGCCAGTTGCGGTCATGGCCTCCCAGCCCCGTGACCCTCAGGCCTAGCGTCCTGCCCCAGGCGGCCGGCTCTCCCCACCTCCGTCCGGGCCCCACCCGGACGGCAGTCGGCCGCCCCGCCCGGGAGATCCGGCGGCGGCCCGCTCCCCCGACGGGTCCGCCGCCGGACCCGTCAGGACCGCACGAAGGGAAGTGACCGCCCCCGTGGCAGCGCACCGGAAGCCCAGGCAGCGCCCGTTGAGCGGACCGGCCGGCCGCACCGCCGCCGTCCTCGCGCTCGCCGGGGCGGCGACGGCCACCGCCTTCGAGGGCATCGGGCAGGCCGAGCCCCGGCTCACGCCCGCCCAGGTCAAGACCGAGGTCGACCGGCTGTACCAGCAGGCCGAGGAGGCCACCGAGAGGTACAACGGCGCCAAGGAGAAGGCCGCGCGGGCCCAGACGGCACTGGACGCGCTCCGCGACGAGGCCGCCCGCAGGACGGCGCGGCTCAACACCACCCGCGACGCCCTCGGCTCGGTGGCCACCGCCCAGTACCGGAGCGGTGGTCTCGACCCGGCCCTCCAGCTCGTGCTCTCCTCGGACCCCGACGACTACCTCGAAGGCGCCGCGCTCGCCCAGCGGGCGGGTGACCGCCAGGCGGACACGATCGCCGGCCTCCAGGGGCAGCTCGCCGAGATCGGCCGGCTGCGGTCCGAGTCCACCGGGCACCTGCGTGACCTCGAGGCCCGCCGGACCGAGCTGGGCCGCCACAGGACCACCGTCAAGAACAAGATCGCCGCCGCCGAGGACCTGCTCGCGCGGCTGACGTCGGACCAGCGGGCCCGGTACGAGGCCGGGGAGGGCGGGCGCGACGCCGGACGCGCCGACCGCGGCGCCCCGCGCGGCACGGTACGGGCGCCCAACGCCCGGGCGGCGCAGGCGGTCGCGTACGCCTACGGCGCCCTGGGCAAGCCCTATGTGTGGGGCGCGACCGGCCCGGACTCCTACGACTGCTCCGGCCTCACCCAGGCCGCCTGGCGCTCCGCAGGGGTCTCGCTGCCCCGCACCACCTACAGCCAGATCGACGCCGGCCAACGGGTCTCCCGCTCCCGGCTCGCCCCGGGCGACCTGCTCTTCTTCTATTCGGGGATCAGTCATGTGGGCATGTACGTCGGCGACGGGAAGATGATCCACGCGCCCCGCCCCGGGGCCCCGGTACGCGTCGCCCCCATCGACGAGATGCCCTGGGCGGGCGCGACCCGCGTCGGTTGAATCCTTCGTTTCGATGAGCCCGGCAGGAACCGGCCTAGCGGCGGGCCGCGGTCAGGGCGGATGTTCCGCCCTGCTCGCCGGCACCCCGGTCCGGGCCCTGGCCGGAGCCCTGTCCGAAGCCCTGGCCCGTTCCCCGGCCCGCACCGGCACCGGCGTCCGAACCCGTCTCCGACCCGGCACCGGCGTCCGAACCCGTACCCGACCCGGCACCGGCGTCCGAACCCGTGCCCCTACCCGCGCCCGTGCCCTGCTCCTCGAACCGGCGGGTCAGCCACTCGAAGACCGACGGCACCTCCCGGACCCAGGTGCTGGTCCGGTGACCGCCCTTGACCTGGCGGACGTCGATGCGCGTCGGGGCCTTCGCCGCCTCCCGCAGCGCGACACCCTGCTGGAAGCCGTCCCGCCCGTCGCCGGTGAACAGCATGGTGATCCGGGGCGGGACAGCCGCCTCCCTCAGCATGTTGAGCGGGTTGGCGGCGTGCCGCAGGGCGGGATCCTTCGCGGTGAGCGAGGAGGGCTCGGCGGCCGGGTCGTTGTACCCGGACATGCTGATCGCGTACCGGTACCGGTCGGGGTGCGCGACCGTCAGCTTCGCGGCACAGTGGGCTCCCGCCGAGTAGCCGGCGACGGCCCAGCCGTCCGCCCTGTCGGCGGCACGGAAGTTGTCGATCACCATCTGGCGTACGTCGATGCTCAGCCAGGACTCGGCGTTGACCCTGCCCGGAACGTTGGCGCAGCCGGTGTCGGTGTCACCGAGGAGGGTGGTCCGCGGTGAGACCAGGATGAACGGCGCGACCCGGCCCGACCTCATCAGCGGTTCCAGCTGCTTGCTGACGTCCAGGCTGCCGAACCATGACTTCGGTGAGCCCGGGAACCCGGAGAGCAGCTCGACGACGGGGAACTTCCGGTCCTTGAACGCAGGGTCGTCGTACTGCGGCGGCAGCCATACGTACACCTCGGCCTCCACCCCCGAGATGCGCCCCTTCAGCATGGCCCGGCGGATCCCGCTGCCCATGCCCGCGTCGTCGACCGGTGTGAAGGACTGCTCGGCCTTCGGCAGGTCGCTGACGCGCCTGCCGCCGGTGCCGTCGGGTCCGAGGTCGATCGCGGAGTCGACGTGGTCGCTGGTGCCCAGCAGGTCGCCCCAGCTGTCGTACAGGCCGTTGGTGTTGTTCACCGCGACGAAGACCACCAGGATCGCGGTGATCTGCGCGAACGCCACCATGCCCAACCGCACCGCGCCCCGCACGACCACGGGACCGCGCAGCCGGCTCCACAGCGCCAGGGGGAGCAGTGCCGCGATCACGGAGACCACGATCGCGGTCACGAAGAAGGGAGTACCCGTCAGGCTCATCACGGAAGGTAGGAGGGCGTCGCGACCGCGCGGGTTGCCATAGTTATGTACCGGTTATCTCACAAATAACCGTACGGACGGCAACGACCTCCGCCCGCCGGACCGGTTCACACCAGCCGGCGGGCCGTCGCCCAGCGCGTCAGTTCGTGCCGGTTGGAGAGCTGGAGCTTGCGCAGTACCGCCGAGACGTGCGACTCGACCGTCTTCACCGAGATGAACAGCTGCTTGGCGATCTCCTTGTACGCGTATCCGCGGGCGATCAGCCGCAGCACCTCACGCTCCCGCTGGGTGAGCCGGTCCAGGTCCTCGTCGACCGGCGGCGCCTCCGTCGAGGCGAACGCGTCCAGGACGAAGCCCGCGAGCCGGGGCGAGAAGACGGCGTCGCCGTCCTGGACCCGGAAGACCGAGTCGACGAGGTCCGCACCCGTGATCGTCTTGGTGACGTAGCCGCGGGCGCCGCCACGGATGACCCCGATGACGTCCTCCGCCGCGTCCGACACCGACAGCGCCAGGAAGCGGACCGGGTTCTCGACGGCGGTCATCAGGTGCGCGCACCGCCGCAGGACCTCCACACCGCCGCCGCCCGGCAGGTGCACGTCGAGGAGCACCACCTCCGGCCTGGTCGCGGTGATCACGGTGACCGCCTGGTCGACGTCGGCGGCCTCGCCGACCACCTCGACGCCGGTCGTCTCGGTGCGGCCGATCTCGGCCTGCACGCCCGTACGGAACATCCGGTGGTCGTCGACGAGCACCACCCGTACCCGGCGACCCGGATCCGCGGCGTCCCCCGTTCCGCCCGGCCCCGTACCCGTCCCCGCCCCCGTCGTACGCCCCGTGTGCGTCGTCCCGTCGGTCATCCGTCCGCCCTCTCCATCTCCAGCTCCACTTCGGTGCCGTCACCCGGCACCGACCGCAGCCGCGCGGTGCCGCCGTTGCGCTGCATCCGGCCGATGATCGATTCTCGTACGCCCATCCGGTCGCCGGGCACCGCGTCCAGGTCGAACCCCGGGCCGCGGTCCCGTACGGACACGAAGACCGTACGGCCCTCGACCTCCGCGT
This sequence comes from Streptomyces sp. SP18CS02, assembly GCF_036322365.1. Taxonomy (NCBI): domain Bacteria; kingdom Bacillati; phylum Actinomycetota; class Actinomycetes; order Kitasatosporales; family Streptomycetaceae; genus Streptomyces; species Streptomyces sp. SP18CS02. Next base: position 105,787 of record NZ_JAQYXC010000295.1, on the reverse strand, counting down.
ACACCTGCACCGCCCCTCCCTCGCCACCGTACTTGGCGGCGTTGACCATCGCCTCGCGCGCGGCCTGCATCTGTGCGGCCAGCTTCTCGTCGAGGGGGCAGTCGCCGACGACCACGACCTCCAGGGGGACGCCGTGCTTGTCCTCCACCTCGGCGGCTGCCCTCTTGACGGCTTCGGCGAGCGTCTCCGGCTCCTCGGCCTCGTCCTTGCCGGTTCCCTCCGGCCTGTACAGCCAGTTCCGCAGCTCCCGCTCCTGGGCACGGGCGAGCCTGCGGACCTCGCCCGCGTCGTCGGCGTTCCGCTGGATCAGGGTGAGGGTGTGCAGGACGGAGTCATGGACGTGCGCCGCGACCTCGGCCCGCTCCTGGGCCCGGATGCGCATGGTGCGCTCCTCGGAGAGGTCCTGCGACATCCGTACCAGCCAGGGGCCGGCGAGCAGCGCGATGCCGGCGAGGACGGCGATCGAGGCGGTCAGCGCGGTGCCGAGCTGGGCGGCGGAGCCGCGGACCACCAGGAAGACGGCCAGGCCCATACCGACCAGGGCGACTCCGGCGAGGCCCCGGGCCAGCTGGAAGAGACGCTTGCGCCGCCCCGACTCGGTCCAGCGGGCACGCCGGGCGTTGTCCACCTGCCGCCAGACCAGGACGACACCGACGCCGGTCAGGAGGATGGGCCAGATGTAGCGGTTCGCCTGGCCGCCCAGGTCGACGTTGGTGACGAAGACGCCGGCGCTGACGGTCAGGGCGATCAGGGCGAATATCTGGCCCCGGTCGGGTTTGCGGAGCCGGCGCCGGCCGTCGGCGGTCGTCTCGAAGACGGACCGCGGCTCGGTGGCCCGGCCGCCCACGCCCAGCGGGACGACGATCCAGAAGACGGCGTAGAGCAGGACGCCGAGCCCGTCGGCCATGAAGAGCGCGAGGAAGACGAACCTCACCCAGACGACGGGCAGACCGAGGTGCCCGGCGAGGCCGCGCGCGACTCCGCCGAGCATCCGCCCGTCGGCGCTGCGGTACAGCTTGCGCACGGGGGGTTCGTCGGTCTCGGGCGGGCGGGCGGCGACTGGCATGGACCGATCGTCACACGGCGGGGTGCGGCCGGACATCAGGGTCGGCCCTTACCCGGACCCTGAGAACCCGGTCCGGCGCCGCTCCCGCCCCCTGCCTCTCCCCCCTCCCCGGCCCCTGCCCCTGCCCCTTCCCCCTCCCCCTTTCCCCTGGAATATCAGGGACCGGCCAGGGTCGGGGCGGGTGCCGCCACGGCTCACGGGCCGTCACCATGGACGTATGACGAGCACGACGCCCGCTCCCCCGGAGTCCCCCGGCGCCCCGTCCCTCCCTCCGCTGCGGCGCACCCCGCGCCAGAAAGTGGTGGCGGGGGTGTGCGGTGGCCTCGGCCGGCACTTCGACCTGGACCCGGTGATCTTCCGGATCGCGCTGGGGGTGCTCGCCGTGACCGGCGGCGTCGGGCTGATCTTCTACGGCTTCGCCTGGCTGCTGATCGCGGCCGAGGGCGAGGAGGAGAACGAGGCGCGGCGGCTGTTGTCCGGCCGGGTCGAGGGGGCGTCGCTCATCGCCGTGCTGATGGCGCTCGTCGGCTGCGGCCTCTTCCTGTCGATGCTGGGCAACGGCGACACGATCTCGTTCGCCCTGCTGCTGATCATCGCGGTGAGCGGCGCCGCCGTGTGGTCGCAGCGGCGCCGCCTCGTGGTCGACCAGGAGACGACCCTGAACCCGGCGACGGCCCAGGCGGTGGCACAGACGGTGGCGGAGGCGCCGCCCGAGACGAAGGCGCCGCCGCCCCCGGACTCGCCGTCGTGGTGGCGGGACCCGATCGTCAAGGACGGTACGACGGGACCGGTCGCCCTCGGCTATCTGTGGGGCCCCGTGGACGCGGTGGTGCGGGACGCGCCGCCGCCCCGCCGCTCGACCGGGGCTTCCGCCGCCCGCCGCCCGGCCGGCGTCCGTGGCCCGCGTTCCATCGGCGGCCCGGTGTTCCTGCTGGCACTGCTGGCGGGTGCGGCCGGCACGGGCGCGGCGTGGGGGCACCAGCCGCTCGCCCTCTGCCTCCAGACCGGTCTGGTGTGCGCGCTGGCGGTCTTGGGGCTGGGCCTCGGGATCAGTTCGTTCCTGGGCCGGACCGGCTTCGGCACGGTGTTCATGACGGTGGTCACCGCGGTGCTGCTGGCGGGCTCGACGCTGGTGCCCGAGCGGATCGGAACGGAGTGGAGGCGCACGGACTGGAGGCCGGCGTCCGTGGCGTCGGTGCAGCCCCGGTACGAACTGGACACCGGGGTCGGCACGCTGGACCTGACGGGTGTGGCCGTTCCCGCGGACCTGACCGTACGCACCTCGGCCGAGGTGGGGGCGGGACGGCTCGAAGTCGTCGTCCCGAAGGACGTGACGGTGCGGGTGCGCGCCGAGGTGGGGCTCGGTGATCTGAGGCTGCCGGCCGACCCCGCCCATGACGTGGACATCGCCCCGGACCGTGCGGTGACCCGTACGATCGTCCCGCCGAAGGGCACGGCCCCGGCGGGCGCCCTCGACCTCACGCTGAAGGTCGCCGTCGGTCAGGTGGAGGTCATCCGTGCTGCTTCATGAGTTCCGCCCCGGCAGGCTGGTCGTGGGGGTCACGGGCCTGTCCGTCGCCGCCCTGTACGCCGGTGACGCGGCCGGCGCCTGGCACACGCCCTGGTACACGGTGCCGCTGGTGCTGCCGGCCGGCCTGTTCCTCGCGGGCGTCACGACCTGGATCGCCTACAGGGTGCGGCGCCGCCGCTCGGCGAGGAGCGCGTCGACGGAGAACACCGGGGCGCCGGCGAGCACCAGCGGGAGCCAGGCCATCAGGTAGGCCAGATCATTGCCGTAGTAGTACGGGCTGGACTGCCAGCTGACGGTCAGCCACAGACTGAGCGAGATGAGCGCGCCGCCGACGGCCGCGATGCGCGCGAGCAGCCCGATGAGGGTGCCGATGCCGACGGCCAGCTCTCCGAAGGCCATGGCGTAGCCGAACCCCTCCGGGCTCCTCAGCGCCAGGTCGACGAGCCAGGGCACGGCCGAACCGTCCCGGACCGACCGCATCAGGTCGCCGATCGACCCGCTGCCGGAGGCGGCCAGGAAGCGGTCGTCGGTGAGCTTGTCGAGCCCGGCGTAGACGAAGGTGACGCCGAGGAAGATCCGCAACGGCAGGAGGGCGTACCGGGAGGCGGCACCCTTCCAGCCGCCCGGCCCGTCCTGTCGGCCGACGGTCCCGTTGTAGGCCGTTGTCGTCCCGTACCCGTACGTCATGACCGCCTCCGCGTGTGCCGTCGCTGAAACGATTGTCCCCGCCCACCGCGGTCGCGGATACGGGGGCGGGGCCAGTCGTGCGTGGCCGAGGGCGACGGGCGCACTCGACGGGCGGGGCCGGCCGTGCTCACCGGGCGCCGAACGGGCGCGTCTCGACGGGCGGCCGGCAGGACTGCCCCACGGGGGGCCGGCGGGCGTGATCCGCGGGCGGTCAGCAGGCGCGGGGGACCTTCGCCCAGGCCTCCTTCACGATCGCGTCGAGCTCCTCGGGGGACGGCGCGTCCATGCCGAGCCACCTCAGCCGTTCGGCGACGGCCAGGACGTCCGTGCGCAGCCGGTGCGCGGCGACGAGGAGGTGCTCCAGGCCGACCGGTTCGTCGAGGGGCAGCCAGCTGCCGTTCGGCACCGCGCCCTCCTGAAGGAGCAGCAGATCCCGCTTCTCCGGGCGCTCGTCGGGGTACGGCACGTCCTGGAGGTCGAGCCCGGCGGCCCTGGTGCGGTCGGCGACCTCGGACAGCGTGGCGTTGGCGAGGTCCGCGGAGGCCCAGAGGTGGGCGGCCGGAACGGGGCGACCGGTGCGCAGTACGGCACTGAGCGAGTCGTCGTCCAGCGCCAGATACCGGTCGTCCCCGTTGACCATGGTGCCGGGACCGGAGATCACGACGCCGAGTTCCGCCAGCCTCGACCGGACCTCGCCGATGGTCATCCCGGTCCTGCCGGCCGCCTGGACCACGTGCCGGGTGGGGGCCGGCGCGTCCAGCCGGAGCCATCGGCGGCGCTCCCCCTCCTGGACCTCCCGCTGGCTCAGCAGCGCGAGGTCGTGGTCACCGGGCCGCTCCGGCATCCCGCTCGGCAGATCGGGCACACGCAGGCCGCGGGCCCGCAGCCGTTCGGCCGTCTCCGTCATGCTCCAGCCGTGGTCGGTGGCGATCCGTACCAGATGGGCGACCGGGACGGCAGGCTCCGGCCGGCCCGGGTCGTAGGGGATCCACGGCAGCGAGAGCCGCCGTTCCTCCCGCTCGCCGAACCATTCGGGCCGGGGTCCGTCGGCCGGCTCGACCGCCATCCCGAGCTCTACCAGCCGGTCGCGGGCGGTCTCGACCGGGATGCCGAGCTGGGCGGCGCGGATCGCGATGTGCGCCATCGGCACCGGGTGCCTGGGGTCGAGCCCCGTCCGGTCCGTGCCGCTCCGGTCGGGCAGTCGCGTCAGCAGCTCCCGGTCGTGCCGGTCCAGTTGGGCGGGCAGGTCCTGTTCGGGTACGTCGACGCACAGGGACCGCAGCCGGTCCCGCGTCTCGGACAGGGACAGGTCCTCCCCGGCGGCCAGCGCGTCCAGGTCGAGGAGCGTGACGGGAGCGGCCAGGTCGAGCAGTCTCCCCTCGAAGAGCGGGGTGGTGAGCAGAGCCGCGTGAGGGGGCACGGGTCCGTCCTCGACGGTGCCGACCACCTCGTGGCCGTGGGCCTCCAGGAGGAGAGCCGCCTCACCCGTCCGGCAGGCGTTCAGCTTCGCCAGCCGGTAGACGGTGGCCGGTCCCACCCGGGGCGGCCCGCCGTCCGGGTCCGGCGGGGCGACGACCCAGTTCCCGGAGTGGGTGCGCAGTTCGTCGGGCTGGGGCGGCATGTCGTTCTGGGCTTCGAAGAGCGAGCGGATCTCCGCCACGCTCAAGCCGCTCTCCTTCGCGGCGGAGACGATGTGCGATGCCGGTGCGGGCGGGAGAGCGGTCCACGGCGGAGAGGCGTTGAGCTGCTGGCTGTGGATCAGCCGAAGGATCTCGGCGTCCCGCGACGCGGGTTCGGCCAACGCCTCGCACAGCCGTACGTCGAATCCCAGGCGGTCGAGGTGGCGCACGGCGTCCGCCGCGGACAGGGACGTGCCGTCGATCGCCAGCAGCACGTGGAGCGCCTTGACCGGGTCCCCGGGACGCAGCCAGGGCGGCAGCCCGTCGGCGTCCCGACTGATCATGGTGAGCAGGGAGGAGAGCGGAACGCCGGGGATCTCCACCGAGGGGCTCGGCTCCCGCCCCAGAGCACGGAGCCGCTCGACGACCCAGTCGTGGTCCACGTTCAGGTCGTTGGCGTACAGGTGCTGCGCGCCCAGCTCCGGTTCCCGGTCCCACAGCCCCGCCCGGCGGTCGGGGCTGTCCCCCAGCACGTATCCGTCGGACGGCAGCGCCGCGCGCAGCGGCGTCGTCGTGAGGTCCGGCGGGCGCAGCCCGCCGAGCGCCTCGCCCACGCCCTCGGGGAAGTGGGCGACATAGCGCCACAGCGCGATATGGGCCGGCGGCCGGTTGCGCTTGGCGGGGTCGTCGGTCCGCTGGAAACCGAGCGGGGCCACATTGGCGCGGGACCAGGCGCGCCTGATCAGCACGTCGTCGGTGAAGAACCCGGTACGTGCCATGTCCACGGCACCGTCGTCGTAGTGCAGCCTGGCCCCGCGCGCGATCAGCCCCTCGACGACGGCGTCGGCCAGCCGGGGGGCCGCGTTCGTGACGTCGAACAGCCACTCGGGGGTGGGTATGTCGCTGTCGGCGAGCCGCTTGGCGGCGTTCTTCTTCCTGACGAGACCGAAGACGGTGTCGGCCAGGTCGTCCAGGACGCGGGCGCGGTCCACGGAGAGCCGGGGAGCGGCGGTACGTCCCCGCAGCGCCTTGCCCCTGAGGTTGATCACCGCCCCGCGAAGCTCCATCTTGCCTCTCCCGCGGCGCTCACCGGTGTCCTCGTCGCTGCCGAACCACCGTCCCTCGATGGCGATCCCGTCCACCAGCAGGGCCCCGCCCTCGCTGCACCAGAAGACCTGACCGTCCTCGTCGGGGACGATCGTGCCGCCCGCGGTGATCGCCGCCCTGCCCGCGCCGGTGTCGAGGCGGGGGCGGTAGTCGTACCGCTCCCAGACCTCGCGGTCCTTGACGGCGTCATCGGTCCGGTGGACGGCGACGGTGCGGTATTCGGCGACCCCGAGGACCGAGCGCAGCGCGCGTACGCCGGAGAAGCCGGGCAGGTCGTCCCGGAGCCACCAGCGCACCCTCGTCCCGCAGGAGTCGCCGTTGAAGTCGACCGGCTGCTTGTGCGAGGTCACCTGGAACAGGTGGTCCGGCCCGGCGATGGTCACCCGCAGCGCCTCGTCCTCGTGTCCTTCCCGGTTGAACTTCCGGGTGACGACCTCGATCTCGTCGGCGAGCATGAAGTAGCTCAGGACGCCGATGCCGAAGCGGCTGTTCTCCTCGAACTGGATCCCCTCGCGCTCCCAGTGGAGCTTCTCCTCCTGGAAGGAGGGCAGGTGGGCGAGCCGGACGCCGCCCTGGGCGAAGGCCCCCAGCAGTTCGCGGCGTCCCATGCCGGAGCCGTTGTCGACGCACTCCAGATAGGGCCGGTTGCCGTCGACGCCCTGCACGATCTCGATGTGCCCGGTCCACTCCGGTCTGCGCACGGTGGGCGGCAGGGCCCGGACCCGGGCGTCGCGGACCCGGCAGGCGTCCATGGCGTTCTGGTACAGCTCCCGGACTGCCAGGTTCTTGTCCTGGTAGAGCTGTTCGCCGATGAGCAGCTCGCGCACCCGTGAGCCGTCCAGGCCGAAGCGGGTGACGACCGGGAAGAACTTGCCGTCCTCGGGGCGCACCTCCTTCTCGGAGGCCCGGCTCGGAAGCCCGGGCAGCTTCCCGCGGATGTCGAGGTCGCTGCAGAGCAGCGCGTCCAGTGACTTCGCCTGCTCCTGGAGCGCCGCCATCAGGGCCGGGTGTCCGCAGACCGCCAGAAGCCGCACGATGCCGCCCGCCTCCGCGCCGGCCGGGACGACCCATTCGGCCTGCTCGACGGTGCGGCGGACATGGGCGAAGCCGATCCGGTCGCTGCCCCCGATGTGCTCCACCAGTACCGGCGGGAGGTCGGCCAGGTCCAGCGCCATGATCTGGGCGGCGCACAGCAGGAAGCCGACCACGTCCGGGCGGATGTCGGGGGCGGGGGTCCCGGCCGGGCGCGTGGGCGGGTCGGCGAGCACGCCACCGCCGTGCTGCATCGCCCGGAAGAGCCAGGAGACCAGGTGGGGCCTGCCCAGCTCGGTCAGCTCGTCCGTGCCCCTCAGCATGAGTCTGAGGAAGGTCCGCAGCTCGTCCGGGCGGTCGTGGGCGTCGCCCGGCCTCGCCCTGGCCCGGTGCAGCACCCACGCTCCGACGACCTGGCGGTCGCGCCGCCGGCGGCGCGGGTCGGTGGTCGTGTCGGTCTGCCGCCGGAGCCTGGGGTAGCGCGTCCACTCGTCGCGCAGGTCGGGGTCGGCCCGCCACGCCAGTCGTACCCGGAAGGCGTGGAACAGCGCCGGCGCCAGGGCGAGCAGCGCGGCCTCGGAGGGTGTGAACCGCACCTTGTCCCCGGGCAGGGGCGCGATCAGCGCCGACAGGTGGCGGGCCGCCCGCTGGTCGGCCTCCCAGTCGAGCCAGAGGTCGCTCCTGACCTCGGGCTTCACCTGGTTCAGCCACTCGTCGAGGTTGGCGAGGACCCTCGTCGCCTCCGCGCGGTAGTCCTCGGCCTCGTGCCGGTCGTCCACCCGGTCCCACACCGGATGCTCGCGCAGCAGCCGTTCGCGCTCGGGCGCGGCCACGTCCCGGCCGGGCAGCACGCCGAAGTCCGCGCCGTCGCCGCTGACCACGGGGGTCTGGGGCGGAGGGGGGTACTGCTGCCGGTTGCGCAGGTCCTCCATCGCGCCCACCAGCAGCTCGCGCAGCTCGCCTGCGGTCAGGGGGCCGCGGACGTCGGCGAGGACCTCCTGGAGCGCCCGGGTGAAGAGGCTGTAGCGGCCGCCGGCCGCCCCCTCGGTCCCGCCGACCGCCGCCTTCCTGGCCGGCTCGCACGCCATCAGGTAGCCCAGCCTGTCCGTCCCCCGCGGCGTGCCGTGGAGGGGATCGCCGGGTCCTCCGCCCCCGAGCACCCTGTCGCGGCAGGCGTCGACGACGAACAGCACCGCCTCGGCGTCGCTGTCGTGGACCCGGTCGCCCCAGACCCCGTCGAGGTCGACGTTGGTGTACGTCAGGGTCGTCCGGCCGGACCGCTCGGCCTCGGAGTCGGTGCCCGCGAACCAGTGCTTCCCGTCGTGCTCGAACCCGTGGCCGCTGAGGAAGACGAGCAGGTGCTCGCCGCGCCGGGCGCCGGCGATGAAGCGCTCGACGCGCCGCACCAGCTCGGTCGCCCGCAACGGCTCGCAGCCGCTGTCCGGCTCGTCGATCTCGTACCCCTGGTCGACGAGGGTCGCCGCCAGGTCCTCGTACTCGTCCCGCAGGAACGCGAGGTCGGCCCAGTCCTCCTTCTCGTACTCCGGCACGAACAGGAGCAGTGCCCGGTGCGCGCCCATCGGGGGGTTCAGCCGTCCGTGCGGCGGGCCGCGGGGCCGGCGTCGGCCGCCCCGAACACCAGCGTGATGGCGCCCTTCCCGGCCACCTCACTGGTCCCGATGAGCTGGAAGCCGCCCTTGGCGGAGACCTCGAAGGAGATCTGGACCTCGCGGAGCGGGAAGGCGGAGTCCGTCCCGGCCACCCGCTCGAAGATCTCGCGCAGCGCGGCGACGTTCCTTTCGACGCTCTGGCGGAACTGCGCGGTGGACACGGGGACGGTGACATGGTCACGGTCCCTGCCGCGGCCCTTGGAGATCACGGTCGTCGTGTCGTCGACGCCGTCGGCGTCCACGATGATCTCGAGTTCCCGCGCGGGCGTGATGCCGCCGCTGTGCTGAGTCATGATCCGTCCCACTCCCCGTCGTCCCCGCACCGTTTCCCGGCCGTGAGGATCGTACGAAGAGACCGTCAACCGCTGGCGTGTTTCGGCCAGTTGTCGACGCATCGGGTGATTGTCGGCGGGCGGGGGACGCGGCGCCGCGACGACGACGGCCCATACCCGGACTCCGGGCCGCGGCCGGAAGCACAATGTCTCCATGACCGACACCTCGCGGCTCTCGCCGCTCGTCGAACTGCTGGACCTGCGGCCCCATGTCGAGGGCGGCTGGTTCAGGGAGACCTGGAGGACCACGGGCTCCGCCACGCCCGCCGGATACCCGGGCCCGCGCGCGTACGCCACCGGTATCCACTTCCTGCTCCACCCGGGCGAGAGCTCCCGCTGGCACCGGGTGCGCTCGGACGAGCTGTGGCTCTGGCACCGCGGCGGCCCGCTGCTGCTCTCCCTGGGCGGCACGGGCGGGGCCCCCTCGGCCGCGCCCGAGCACATCGCGCTGGGCCCGTCCGTGGAGACCGGCGAGCGGCCGCAGTCACTGGTGCCCGCCGGCTGCTGGCAGTCCGCCCGGCCGTCGGGCGACGAGCCCGTCCTGGTCAGCTGCGTCGTCGCGCCGGGCTTCGACTACGACGACTTCACGCTCGAAGCCGCCGCCCACGAGGAGTGAGCGACGGCTTCGGTCAGGCGGCCATGGGGAGGATCACTCCCACTCGATGGTGCCCGGGGGCTTGCTGGTCACGTCCAGCACCACGCGGTTGACGTCCTTCACCTCGTTGGTGATCCGCGTCGAGATCTTCGCCAGTACGTCGTACGGCATCCGCGTCCAGTCCGCCGTCATCGCGTCCTCGGAGGAGACGGGCCGCAGGACGATCGGGTGGCCGTAGGTCCGGCCGTCGCCCTGGACGCCGACGCTGCGCACATCGGCGAGGAGCACGACCGGGCACTGCCAGATGTCGCGGTCCAGGCCGGCCGCCGTGAGCTCCTCACGGGCGATGGCGTCGGCCTCGCGCAGCAGGTCGAGGCGGTCACGGGTGACCTCGCCGACGATACGGATACCGAGGCCGGGGCCCGGGAAGGGCTGGCGCTGGACGATCTCCTCCGGCAGGCCGAGCTCCTGGCCGACCATCCGGACCTCGTCCTTGAACAGCTGGCGCAGCGGCTCGATCAGCTTGAACTCGATGTCCTCGGGCAGACCGCCGACGTTGTGGTGCGACTTGATGTTGGCCGTACCGGTACCGCCGCCCGACTCGACCACGTCGGGGTAGAGGGTGCCCTGGACGAGGAACTCCACGGGCTGGTCGCCCGGGGCCTCGGCCACGATCTCCGCCTGCGCCTGCTCGAAGACGCGGATGAACTCCCGGCCGATGATCTTCCGCTTCTCCTCGGGGTCGGAGACCCCGGCGAGGGCGTTCAGGAACCGCTCCTGCGCGTCGACGACCTTGAGCCGCACGCCGGTCGCGGCGACGAAGTCCTTCTCGACCTGCTCGGTCTCGCCCTTGCGCATCAGGCCGTGGTCGACGTACACGCAGGTCAGCTGCGAGCCGATGGCCTTCTGGACCAGGGCCGCGGCCACCGCCGAGTCGACGCCGCCGGACAGACCGCAGATGGCGCGCTTGGAGCCGACCTGCTCGCGGATCGACGCGACCTGCTCCTCGATGACGTTGCCCGTGGTCCAGTCCGGTTCGATGCCGGCGCCGCGGTAGAGGAAGTGCTCCAGGATCTGCTGACCGTGGGTGGAGTGCATCACCTCGGGGTGGTACTGCACGCCGTACAGCTTCTTCTCGTCGTTCTCGAAGGCCGCGACGGGCACGACGTCCGTGGACGCGGTGACGGTGAAGCCCTCGGGCGCGGCCGAGCAGGCGTCGCCGTGGGACATCCACACCGGCTGCTCGGCGGGGGTGCCCTCGAAGAGCGTGGAGCCGTTCTTGGAGACGTGCAGCGGCGTACGGCCGTACTCGCGGGCGCCGGTGTTGTCGACGGTGCCGCCGAGGGTCGTCGCCATCAGCTGGAAGCCGTAGCACATGCCGAAGACGGGGACACCGGCCTCGAAGATCTCACGGTCGAGCCGGGGGGCGCCCTCCTCGTACACGGAGGACGGGCCGCCGGAGAGGATGATCGCCTTCGGGTTCTTGGCCAGCATCTCGGCCACCGGCATGGTGGACGGGACGATCTCGCTGTAGACCCGGGCCTCACGGACTCGGCGGGCGATGAGCTGGGCGTACTGCGCGCCGAAGTCGACGACGAGTACGGCGTCGGGCGCGGCAGCGGGATTCGCTGATGACACTACGGCGGCCTTCCGGCGGGAGGAGGGGGTCTGTATGTCGATTCTACCGGCGTCCGCCGGCGCGGACGGGCGTCCCTTCGTCCCACCATCCGAACCGGGGGTGGTCCGCCCTGTCGGATGGTCCATACTGGCCGCATGCGCAAGCACCTGACCTTCGTCTTTACCTATGGCACCGGCCCGTCCGGCTGCCATGGGTTCGACGGTCGCGCTGTGTGAGCGACTGCCAGACGACTTCCCAGGCGCCCCGGGCCGACAAGGCCCGGGGCGTTCTGTGTTTTCCCGGGCCGGGTCGCTCCGGGGCACCACGACCCCTTTGAGGAGATCCCGCCATGACCGCTCTCGACCTCGCCCCCGACAGGACCGGTGCCCGCACGGACGCGGCCGCCGACGTGATCACCGGCGCGCGCGAGCGCATCGACGCGCTCGACGACCGGATCATCGGTCTGATCCAGGAACGGATGGCCGTCTCGTCCGTCATCCAGGACGCCCGGATCTCCTCCGGCGGCCGCCGGGTGAACCTGGCGCGCGAGATGGAGGTGCTGGGCCACTACCGTGACGCGCTCGGCCGGCCCGGCACGTCGCTGGCGATGACGCTGCTGGAACTGTGCCGGGGCCGCGTCTGAGACCGGTCGCGCGGCCGGGGCCCGCGCAGGGCCCGGCCGGGCGTCCGGGGCCGCCGTTCCGCGCACGGCGCCTTCGGGCGGGGCCGCAGGGGCCGTAGGGGCCGTATGCGAGTTCGGGCGCATCCTCACCCGTACGGCGCGTGACCGCACCGGCCCGGCCTTCGTTGTTCCCGGTGTCCGTGCCAGCCAGGGGCGGCCCGTGGAAACCACGCGTGGCTCCGTTGGAGCGTGTGGCGTGCCGATGGCACGCCGTGGGACCTCGCTCCAGCGTGCGTGACCGGACGGCAGGGGACAGCAGCCCGGTCACCCGAAAAGGCGGTCGGCTCCGGGGACGCCCGGGGCCGACCGCAACCGGCCCGGAACGATCACGTCGGCTGCCGCCGTCCCCCATCGACGCGCGGGACGGGACCGACCCGAACGCACCGCCGTACCCCGATGGGTCCGCACCGTGCACGCCCCCCCGGATGCCCGGGGCCGGCCTTCCGGTGCCCCCACCGGCTCACGCGCCCCTCACCACCCGGGCGGCGCCCGTACCCCTCCGGCACGCCTCTCCGGCGCCGGCGCCGGCCCACGAGGGCCCCACGGGGATCATCGCGGGGTCCTCGCTCCCGCGCCCCCCACCTCCCCTCGTCTCGCCGCGCACGGGACAGTGGCATGTGTCGCACGCCACATAAAGTTTCCGTGAGTATCCGTGCAACCAATCCCCCTGGTCACAGGTCATGCATGCGAAACAACGGCCACACCCGTGACACCCCCACCTCGGGAGGGCCTCTACCTTCCGTGCCGCGTGACGCGGTACGCCAGACCCTGAGGTCTTCAATGAAGCTTCGCCGCGCCATGGCCGTCGCCGCCGCGACCGCCGTCATCGCCCCCGCCGCCTTCCTGGCGGCCCCTGCCGCGTACGCGACGGACGGCACCACCAGCACGACCTCCTCCGGCACCACCGGGGAGCAGGACTCCACGACCCCGGACGACACGAAGCCGGCGGACGACACCAAGCCCGCCGACGACACCGTCACGCCGGGCGACGACACCAAGCCCGCCGACGACACCGTCACGCCGGGCGACGACACCAAGCCCGCCGACGACGCGGTCAAGCCGGGCGACAAGCCGGCCGACGACACCGTCAAGCCCGGCGACAAGCCCGCCGACGACACCAAGCCCGGCACCGAGCCCGGCGAGGAGGAGGGCGAGGACGAGGGCGACCTCGACGAGGACCTGATCTGCGAGGAAGGCTCGGTCCAGGTCTCCCTGGGCGGCTTCCCGAACAAGATCGTCGCGGGCAGCGGCTGGAAGAACTTCACGTTCGACGTGAAGAACGACGGCAAGAAGGACATCGCCGACCTCCAGATCTACACCGTCGCCGTCTACGAGAAGTCGGTGGACTCCGAGGACCCGAGCGACAAGCTCGTCGAGAAGTACGCCCACTTCGAGTACAAGGACCCCGAGTCGGGTGAGTGGATCAACGACTTCGACGGCTCCGGCTTCAACAACGGCTTCTTCTTCGGCTCGTTCGCCCTGGACGCCGGCAAGAAGGTCTCCGTCGACCTCCGGGTGAAGATCGACAAGGGCGCGCCCGCGGGTGACGGCCTCGCGCTCGCCATCGGCGGTTACGACAACGGCGCCGAGGACGAGACCTACAAGTGCTTCGAGAACGGCGAGTCCTACCCGTTCACGATCGTCAAGGCCGGCAGCACCGCCGGTGACGTCGAGGACTCGAAGCCCAGCGGTGAGAAGCCGGCCAAGGACGTCAAGCCGCAGGGTGAGCCCAAGCCGATCCCCGTCACCGGCAACCTGGCCGAGACCGGTTCCTCCTCGATGCTGCCGACCATCGGCATCGCCGGTGGCATCGCCGTCGTCGCGGGCGCCGGTGTCGTCTTCGCGATGAAGCGCCGCAAGGACGGCGCGGTCGCGTAACACGCGTCACCGCTCCACATGAACAAGAGAGGCGCTGCACTCGGAGGGGGGTGCAGCGCCTCTCTCCTGTTTTCTCAGGGCCTGGGCGGGACCGTCGGCATGCCCAGGAACGGCAGGTTCAGCGCGCCGAAGGCGTCCGCCGGGACCGTGGGCGACTTCGGCGCGACCGCGGCGAGGCGCTCGTAGGCCGCGCCCTGCTCCGGGCGCGGGTCGCTCTCGCCCTTGTTAGGCCAGAACGACATGGCCCGCTCCGCCTGGGCGGTGATCGTCAGGGACGGGTTCACCCCGAGGTTCGCGGAGACGGCCGCACCGTCGACGACCGAGATGCCCGGGTGGCCGAAGAGCCGGTGGTACGGGTCGATGACGCCGTCCCGCTCCGTCGCGCCGATCACGCAGCCGCCCAGGAAGTGGGCGGTGAGCGGGGTGCCCATCAGTTCGCCGACGTTGGAACCGGCGAAGCCGTTGATCTCCTCGGCCAGCAGGGACGCCGCGCGGCTGCCCTCGGCGATCTGCTTGGGGTTGGGGGCGCCGTGGCCCTGCCGGGCGGTGAGCAGGCCCTTCCCCAGGCCGTCGCGCTTGCGGTAGGTCGTCAGGGAGTTGTCCAGCGACTGCATGACCAGGCCGATGATGGTCCGCTCCGACCAGCGGCGGTTGGACAGCGAGCGCAGGGTCAGCCAGGGGTGCTTGGCCACGTTGCCGAGCCAGGCCGCCACCCGCTTCTCCGCGTAGGGGACCTGGAGGATGGAGAGCGAGCCCATGGCGTTGGAGCCCTTGCCGTACCGGACGGGCTCGATGTGGGTGTTGGCGTCCGGGTGGATCGAGGACGTGATCGCGACGCCCTGGGTGAAGTCGGCCCGCGCGTGGCCGTGGCGCTTGCGGTAGCGGCGGTCCGTGGTCTGCGAGCCGACGAGCGCCTCGGAGTTGGTACGGGTCAGCTCGCCGAGCCGGGCGGAGACGCGCGGCAGCAGCCCGCGGTCCTTCATGGTGTGCAGCAGGGTCTGCGTGCCGTACGTGCCGGCGGCGACCACGACGTACCGCGCCCGCAGCGTCTTCGGGGTGGCCTTGCGGCGCCGGTGGGTGGGCACGGTGGAGACGCGGTAGCCCCCGTCGGCGTCGTCCGTGACGGCGGTGACCGTGGTCATGGGGTGGATGACCGCGCCGGCCTTCTCGGCGAGGTGGAGGTAGTTCTCGTTGAGGGTGTTCTTGGCGCCGTGGCGGCAGCCCGTCATGCACTCGCCGCACTCGTTGCAGGCCCGCCGGGACGGGCCGGCGCCGCCGAAGTAGGGGTCGGGCACCTGCTGGCCGGGCTTCGCCCTGGCCGAGCCGTCGGCGTCCTCGCCGTCGCCGAAGAAGACGCCGATGGGTGCCAGGTGGAAGGTGTCGCCGACGCCCATCGCCTGCGCCGCCGCCTTCAGGTGCACGTCCGACGGGGTCATCGTGGGGTTGAGCCGTACCCCCAGCATGCGTTTGGCCTGGTCGTAGTACGGGGCGAGCTCGGCCTGCCAGTCGGTGATGTCGCGCCACTGCGGGTCGTCGAAGAACGGCGCGGGCGGCACGTAGAGGGTGTTGGCGTAGTTGAGCGAGCCGCCGCCCACCCCGGCACCCGCGAGCACCATCACGTTGCCGAGCAGATGGACCCGCTGGAGCCCGTAGAGGCCCAGCGCCGGGGCCCACAGGTAGTTGCGCAGGTCCCAGGAGTTCTTGGGCAGGGTGGCGGGGCTGAAGCGGCGCCCGGCCTCCATGATCCCGACGCGGTAGCCCTTCTCGGTCAGACGGAGCGCCGACACCGCCCCGCCGAAGCCCGATCCCACGACGATGACGTCGTAGTCGTACAGGGCATCGTCCGGAGCGTCGTCCTGATTCTGGGCAGGGGGCACCTGGGGCATTGGCTCTCCTCGTACCGAACTCGTGCCGAAAGGGGGAAATCGGCCGGACAGGGGCGGGTGGCTTCGGGGCCGGGCGGCGGCCGGCGGTCAGCGCAGGCGCAGTGCCTTCATCACCTTCAGGCTGAGGCTCATGAACTCCGCGTACTTCTCGTCGTCCATGCCGAACGACGGAGCCAGCGGGATCAGTCGCTGCTGCGCCACCGTCTGCGCCTCGGTGTACTTGAGGATGCCCTCGGAACCGTGGCGGCGCCCGAGGCCGGAGTCCTTCATGCCGCCCATCGGCGACTGGACGCTGCCGTAGGCGGGGGCGTACCCCTCGTTGATGTTGACCGTGCCGGTGCGCAGCCGGGCGGCGATCGCGTGTCCCCGGCGGCCGTCCCTGGTCCAGACGCTGGCGTTGAGGCCGTACGCGGTGTCGTTGGCCTGCGCGACGACCTCGTCCTCGTCGCTGAAGCGGTAGATCGAGACGACCGGTCCGAAGGTCTCCTCGCTGCACACCGCCATCGGCGCCTCCACGCCTTCGAGGATGGTCGGCTCGTAGAACAGGGGGCCGATGTCGGGGCGGGCGACTCCTCCCGCGACGAGCGTGGCGCCCTTGGCGACGGCCTCCTCGACGTGCCGGGTGACCGTCTCCAGCTGCCGCTCCCCGACCAGGGAGCCCATGTCCGCCCCGTACGCGAGGGAGCGGCCGAGCCGCATCGACTTCGTACGGGCGGCGAACCGCTCCACGAACTCGTCGGCGATCGACTCGTGCACGTACAGCCGCTCGATGGAGATGCACAGCTGGCCGGCGGAGGAGAAACAGGCGCGGACGGCGCCCGCGGCCGCCTTCTCCACGTCGGCGTCGTGCAGGACCAGCATGGCGTTCTTGCCGCCGAGTTCGAGGGAGACGCCGACCAGGCGGGCCGCCGCGCCCTGCGCCACCTCGCGCCCGGTGCGGGTGGAGCCGGTGAACGAGACGTAGTCGGCGTGCTTGACGACCTCGGGGCCGACGACCGGCCCGTCACCGAGCACCACCTGGAACACCTCGGCCGGCAGTCCCGCCTCGATCAGCAGGTCGCGGGCCCACAGGGCGGTCAGCGCGGTCTCGGTGTCGGGCTTCATGACCACCGCGTTGCCCGAGACGAACGCGGGCAGCGCGTCGCCCACCGACAGTTCGAGGGGGTAGTTCCAGGGCGCGATCTGGCCGACGACACCGCGCGGCTGGCGCAGTTCGGTGACCTTGGTGAGGGTCGGGACGACGCCGGTGTGGTGCTTCGGCTTCAGGTAGGCGGCGGCCCTGCGGCCGTAGTGGCGGGCGGCCACGGCGACGGCCTGCACCTCCTCGTGGGCGTGCAGCCGCGCCTTGCCGGTCTCCAGCTGGATCAGGTCGAGGACCTCGGCCTGGCGCTGGAGGACGAGGTCGTGGAAGCGCAGCAGCACCGCGGCGCGAGCCCGGACCGGCGTCGCGGCCCACACGGGCTGCGCGGCGCGGGCGCGGGCGAACGCCTCGGCGACGTCCTGCGGGGTGGACTCGGGCAGTTCCGCCAGCCGCTCCCCGGTGAAGGGGGTGTGGTTGGCGGTCCGGCCGGACCCCGCGACGCCGCGCGTGAGCTGGGCGACGACTTCGGGCGTGACCACGTCGGCGGCGGTGCGCGCGCCGGCCGGGGCGGGAGCGATCGGGTTCGTACCGAGCGGTGTCGTGCCGAGGGGGGCTGCGGTGGCCTGCGAGTCCGTCATGGGGGCGAGGGTATGCCCAAAGGGACCCGTCCGGTACCCACCGGTAACAGCTTTTCACCGGCCGCTCACATCGCGCCAGTGTTCACTGGCAAATAAGCCCTGATCAGGGGCTTACGGCGAGCGATCGCAGAGGTGGGAGGTTGCGGGCTGCGGCCCGCGGCGCTGTCAGCGTCCCACCGCGAAGGAATCGAGCACGGTGTCGAAATGGCGCTTCACCACATCGAGCCGGGCGGCCGGACCCGAGACCCAGACGTCGTACATCCAGCCGCCCTCGTCCCAGCAGATGTCGTACGTGTGCCGGGGCCCCTCCGTGGCCGTGTAGCCGTTCCAGGTGAACTCCCACAGAGCCGCCGGCAGTCCGTTGTGCGTGGTCGGGGTGACCTTGGCGCGGCGGTAGCCGGGGTTGGTGTCCGGGCCGCCGGCGTCGGCGAGGCGCATCGCGCCCAACGGCCCCCCGGTCACCGGCGCCTGGACCCGGATGCCGATCCGGAAGGCCTTGTCGGGCGACATGTAGTAGATGCGCTTCGCGTCCGCGGAGCGTTCGTACCCCTCGGGGACGGTGAGCGAGAAGCCGCCCGGGTCGGAGACCGCCCGGTAGCCGGGCGGCACCCTCGTGTCCGCCGTCCCGCTCCCGCCGGAGGGCCCGGGGGCGTCCGCCGTACCGCCCGTGCCCGTGGTGGTCGTCACCGGCGTCGCGGTGGTCGCCGCCGGGGGCGCGGACCGCCCCTCGCCTCCCCCTTCCGCACGCAGCAGTACCGTGCCCGCCGCTCCCGCCCCCGCGAGCGCGGTGAGCAGCGCGGCGGCCACCAGCGGCCTGCCCCTGCGTCGGCGGGCGGCCCCGGCGCCCGGGGCGGCCTCGCCGTACGGGGCGGCCTCGCCGTACGGGGACGTCCGCAGGCCCGAGGGGCGGGTGTCGGCCGCCACGCACCGGGGAGAGCCGGGCGGGGCGCCGGGGGCGGGGTCGGCCCCGTAACCCCAACGCTGACCCGGGTACGCCGGCGTCGTCCCCGTCGCCGTGTACTCCTCCAGCAGCCGCTCCGCCTCCGCCGCTCCCATCCGGCGCGCCGGATCCCGCTCCAGCAGACCGCGCACGACGGGCAGCAGCGGCCACGCCTCGGCGGGCGGTCTGACCTCCTCCTCCACGACGGCGTGCAGCACCCCGCCCAGGGAGTCGCGGTGGAACGGCGACCGGCCGGTCAGCGCCGCGCACAGCAGTGCCCCCAGGGACCAGAGGTCCGTCTCGGGACCGGCCTCCGCACCCTGCATGCGCTCGGGTGCCGTGTACTCGGGCGAGCCGACGAACATCCCCGTCTCCGAGATCGTCGTCGCCCCCGCGAGCTGGGCGATCCCGAAGTCGGTGAGCACCACACGCCCGGTGCCCTCCTCCAGCAGCACATTGGCCGGTTTGAGGTCCCGGTGCAGCACGCCCAGGGCATGGGCGGCACGCAGGGCCCCGAGCAGCGCGAGCCCGATGCGGGCCGCCTCGGCGGCGTCGACCGGGCCCCGGGCGGCCACCAGTTCGGCGAGCGAGACGCCCTCGACCAGCTCCATGACCATGTACGGGACGCCGTCCTCCTCGACCACGTCGTGGACGACGATGACGTGCGGATTGCGTACGCGCGCGACGGCGCGCGCCTCCCGCAGGGTCGAGTGGGTGGGGGCGCCGGCCTCGACGTGGATCTCCTTGACGGCGACGTGCCGGCCGAGGAGTTCGTCGTAGGCCAGCCAGACCGTGCCCATGCCGCCGCGGCCGAGCCGGGTCTCCAGCCGGTAGCGGCCGGCGACGCGCCGCCGGAAACCGGAACGGTAGAGGTGGTGCGGCTGCGGGGGGGTGTACGGGGCCTGGGGGGCCTGGGGGGACTGGGCAGTCCGGGGGGCCTGCCCGTGCTGGGGCTCGTGTGAGGGCGACGGCCCCTGGGGAGGGGGCACGGGCGCGTCGAGGGGCTGCTTCTGAGGCTGCTGTTGGGGGTGCTGTGGCCTGTGGGACGGCTCACGGGGCGGCTGTTGGGGGTGCTGCGGTCCGTGCGACTGGGGCGTGCCCTGTGGTTCCTGGGGCGCGTGCTGCTGGTGCGGCGGGTGGGGCTCGTCGGGCAAGTCGGGTTGCCGCGTCGCCTGCGCATGCTGAGGCTCAGTCGCTGGTTGCCGTTGCTCCGGTTGCCATTGCTCCGGGGGCTCCTGGGCTCGGGGTTGCTCCTGGGCTCGGGGTACCTGCGCTTGCTGGGGCTGCGGAGACTGCTGGGCCTGCGGTTGCTGCGGTTGGTGCGGTTGCTGCGCTTGGTGCGGTTGCTGTGCTTCGGAGGAGCTCTGCACTTCGGAGGAACGCTGTGGTTCGTGGGGGTTCTGCGGTTCCTGTGGTCCGACGGGCACGGCACATCCCCTCTGCTCGCGCCGAGGTCACTCCTCGGCAGGACGCCAGCCGCGCAGCATGATGTCGAACTGCTCCCGGGTGGCCTGCCAGTCGTCCGCGGGAGAGGACATGTACAGCGCGTACTCGGTTCCGTCGTCCGTGTAGTACACCTGGTCGATCGCGCGCCGCTTGCCGGGATGATCCTTCTTCTCGACCCAGGTGAACTCCCACAGACAGGATTCCAGTTGATCACGGAAGGTGTTCTGGTGCAGCGTCTTCCGGTCATAGGAGGGAAGGCGCTTCATCAGACTCTTCTCCACATCCAGCATGTGCATGTACGGGTTCTCGAAGTCCGGCGAGCGGTCGATGCTGATCCGGATGCGGTGGCGGCCGTTGTCCGGGGTGTAGTCGATCTGGTTGCCGTCCATCTGCCGCTTCCAGCCGACCGGCACCAGCAGACTGAACCCTTCCGGATCCTCGACCCGGTGCCAGCCCTTCTGGTCCGCCTGCGCGCCCTGGGCGGGAGGCGTGGAGCCGCCGGCCCCCGGGCTGGTGGACCCGACGCCCTGGTCGGCGTACTTCATGACGACGAAGCCCGCGCCGCCGCCCATCACTCCCGCGAGCACGACGGCCAGGACGGCGGCGCGCCGACGCCTGCGCCGCGCCGGACGAACGGAACCGTCCCCGGCACCGGCCGACGCCGCCGTCGCCCCGCCCGCGGACCCCGCAGATCCCGCCGGGCCCGGGGCCGACGCGTACTCCCGCCCTCCGGCTTCCGCACGCGCGTCCGGACCGTCCGGACCACCCGGACCGCTCGACCCGCGCACGGCCGACTCCGCCGTGGCGACCGGCGCGCCCTCCGCGCCCCCGTCCGGCGCGGCACCCGAAGCGGAACCGGGCGGCCGGATGTCCGGCACCGTCGGCGACGTGCCGGCGGCCGGCTCGCTCGTCGCGGCGGTCAGCTCACCCCGCCCCACCGGCCGGGTCGGTACGTACGCCTGGGCGGACGCCGGCGCCCGGCCCTCCATCGCCTCCAGCAGCATGCGTTCCGTCTCGGCCGCGCCGGGACGGTCCGCGGGGTCCTTGCGCAGCAGTGCCGTGATCACGGGGGCGAGCGGCCCGGCGTGCGCGGCCGCCGGTGGTTCCTCGGTCACGACGGCCTGCATGGTGCTGATGGGCGACGTACGGCGGAACGGCGAGGTGCCCTCCACCGCCGCGAAGAGCGTGGCACCCAGGGACCACAGGTCGGAGGCCGGTCCCGGCGAGCCGCCACGCACCCGCTCGGGCGCCAGATAGTCGATGGAGCCGACCAGTTCACCGGTACGGGTGATGGTCGAGTCGCCCTCGATGGCGGCGATCCCGAAGTCGGTGAGCAGTACACGGCCGTCGCGGGCGAGCAGGACGTTGCCCGGCTTGACGTCCCGGTGCAGCACCCCGGCGGCGTGCGCGGCGCGCAGGGCGCCCAGGACGTGCAGGCCGATACGGGCCGCCTCCCCTGCCTGGATGCGCCCGTCGCCGGTCTCCTTGGCCGCGTCGGCCAGCGAGGGCCCGTCGACGTACTGCATCACGATCCACGGGCGGGCGTCGTGCTCCAGGACGTCATGGACGGTGACGACCCCGGGGTGGGTGATGCGGGCGGCGGCCCGCGCCTCCTTCTGCGTGCGGGCGTGCAGGACGACCCGGTCGGCCTCGCAGACGTACTGGCCCGCCGTCAGTTCCTTGACGGCCACGGTCCGGTGCAGCACCTCATCGTGGGCACGCCAGACCTTGCCCATGCCCCCGCGGCCGATGGTCTCGACCAGCCGGTAGCGCCCGGCCAGCACCAGCCCCGATCCGTTGTCCTGAGTGTGTTCCACTTGCCCCCGCCGTTTCTTCCGGTGCCAGGTTACGGAGGGGGATACGTACGGCGGAACCTCGGGGCTGCCACGGAGACCGCACTGTGATGCGTCCGTTCAGCGTGTCGAGCGGTACGCCTTCACTGCCTGTTGGTAGATCTCGGACACCTTGTCACGCTCGCTGTCGGGGCCGATGACCTGGACGACGTGGTAGCGGCCGTCGACGACGAGGGCGAGGTTGCGGACGTACACCTCACGGCCGTTGCCGTCCTGCCAGGTGAACTGCCCCTCGGCCATGACCTGTTGACCCACGTCTATTCGGCGCAGGCCGGACGCGGTCGCCCAGGAGGACTCACGCCAGGGCTGGAGCTCCCGCTCCTTGTTCCGCTGGTACTCCATGGGGTCGGCGCCGTTGGCCTGGACGGTGTCGCGGCCGGGCACGACGATCAGCGTGTATTCACCACCGATGTAGCGGACCTGGCCCACGTCGTTGATCGGGTTGCGCTGCCAGCTCTTGTCGACCCCGATCCGGAAGCCCTCGGGGTCGTCACGGACCGCGTACCCGGCGGTGAGGGCGGGCGAGCTGGGCGTCACCGCGTTGGTGGACGGGTCCTGTGTGCCGGGGGTCGGCTGCTGATCCCCCCCGGCCCCGTCGTCGGAGGTCGGTCCGGCGGCACTCGGCCGGGGCTGCGGCTGCCCCTGCCCCTGGGCCGGGCTCCGGGCCGGGTCCTGCCGCCCCGACGGGGCCTTGGGCATGTACATCACCGCATACGCGATGGCGGCGGCGAGCGCGAGCAGTATGGCGACCAGAAGAACGCGGCCGAGGGCGCGCGGCCCCCGGCCGCGTGCCGGAGCCGACGCTCCGGTGCCCTCGGCATGGCCGCCCCTCCGCTGGCGGTGGCGGCCATGCGCGGAGGCGGAGGTGCCCGCCCGCCGCTTGCGGACCAGTTCGCCGCGGCGGCGCACGACGGGCAGCCGGGTCTCGTCGACGGCCGGCATCGCCACGATGCCCGTGCCCGCCTCGGGCTCCGGGGCCGAGCGCACCAGCGAGCGCAGCCAGCCGCGCAGCTCCTCGAAGTCCGGCCGCTCCGTCGGGTCCTGACGCAGCAGCGATTCGACGACCGGGCGCAGGGGCCCGCACTCCTCGGCGAACGCGGGCGGCTCGGCGCACACCATCTGGACCAGCTCGGCCGCGTTCTCCTCCGGGTACGGGGCGTGGCCCTGGACCGCCCGGTAGAGCAGCGCACCGAGCGCCCACAGATCGGTGGAGGGTCCGATGGGCGGGGCCAGCTGCCAGTTCTCGTGGACAGGACCCGCCTGCTCGGGGGCCCATCGCTCGGTGACGGCGCCGACGACGGCGATGCGGGCCTGCCGGGCGCGCTCGGCGGCGAGGGGCGTGGCGGGGCCGCGGTACGCCGGTGCCTGCCCCGTCGCCACGATGTCGTTCCACCGGCCGGTCGCGGGGGGCTGCTCGGGGACGCGGGTCACGCGCTGGGCGTCGGCCCGCAGCGCCTCCCCGGACCCGCCGCCCTGCCAGCTGCCGTCACCGCGGCGCGCGTACGGCGACCCGCCGCCGTACGGCGAGACGCCCCCGCCCGCCGGGAGCGACCCCTGGGCGTCACGTCCGCCCGACGGGCCGTCGTGCCAGGTACCGGCGAGCAGCGCGCGCCGGGGCCCCTCGCCGCCGTCCTCGTCTTGCCCTGCACCGCCACCGGCCGGGTCGCCGGGGCGGCTCGCGGTGTCGTCGTCGTCGAAGTCGTCGTCCTCCGCCGCGGCGACCTGGGTCCACCACTGCGGTGCGGGCGGCGACGCCGCCGGGGCCGGTCCCGGCGGCAGCGCGGGGGCGCCACCCGCCTCATGGGCGCGGGCGGCGGCGCGTGCACCGGCGCGGTACGCGGCGATGGCGCCCGCCCGGGCCGCCGCCCTGGCGTCCTCGGAAGGCGCCATGGGCAGGGCCGGCGCGGACGGCCCCTGCCCGCCGGGCGGCGGATCGTACGGCCGGCCCTCCGGGGAGAGGATCTCGCCCCGGTAGTCGCTCTCCTCGCCGTCCCCGTACGGGTACCCGTCCCCGTACTCGCCCCGGTGGTCGTCCCCGTACGCGGCCTCTTCGACGGCCGCGTCCTCGCGGACGGCGTCATCCTGGCCGTAGTCGTCCTCGTCGTCCTCGTCGTCGGGGACGGGCACCGGGGCGTACCCGCACAGCGCCTCCTCCGCCGCTCCTGCCGCGAGGCCCGTGAGGACGACTCGTCCGTCGTCACAGACCAGGACGGTGCGGACGGTGATGTTCCGGTGGGTCCAGCCGTGCGCGTGCAGGGCGCGCAGGGCGGTGAGGACGTCCGAGCCGATCTCCGCGGCCCGGTACGGGTTCAGCGGCCGCTCGGCGAGCAGGGCGGCGAGCGGCCGTGCCGCGACCATCTCGCTCACTATCCACAGGGATCCCGCCTCCGCGAAGACGTCGAAGACCTGGTCCAGCCGGGGGTGGTCGGGGATCTGCGCCGCGGCCTGGGCCGCCTCGATGGCACGGCGTACGGCGGGGTCGGTGGGCCGGCGGGTGGCCCGGCCCGTCGCCCTGCGCGGCGACACGGCGCCGGCCCGGCCGTCGGTGTCGACGACCTCCGCGTCCACGACCTCGGGCAGCGGAAGCTGGCGGACCAGCACCTCCTGACCGCTGTAGGTGTCGAAGGCGCGGGTCTCGACGAGTTCGTACGCGTCCGAAGGCGGCAACGGCAGGCGGTAGCGGTCGGCGAGCACCCTCCCCGCATAGTCGTCCACGACGCCTCCCCACGAGCGCGCTGTCCCCCCGGTCCCGCGGAACGTACGGAACCGTCAGCACTGTCCATACCGTCAATTCCGGCCGACGCCCGTACGGTTACCCACCCCATGCCGCCGCATACGGTCCGCGAGCTCTCACGATACGTGCCCTCGGTCAGTCCTTGGGGCTGAACGTCGCGAACGCCGTGTCACGAAGCGTCTTGCACTCGGCGCCGTTCCACTCTTCGGACTTGCAGGAGATCATGATCGAGTAGCCGCGTGCGGCGTCGACCTTGAAGCCCCTGTTGAGCACCCATACCCGCTGGCCGCTCTGATTGCGCTCGAACTGCCAGTCGGCCACGGTCGGGTAGCCCTTGTACTCGACCTTCGCTATGCCGTGGTGCTTGTAACCGTTGCTGCTGGCCGACACAGCGGCCACCGCGCCCGCCCAGGCGCTGGCGGCGTCGTCCTTGGGGCTGCTGTTGAAGTCGACCTGCACGCGGGGGAAGCCGCCGTCGGCGCTGAATATCCCGCCGGAGTTCTGTCCCGCCACAGCGGTCATACGGAAGTTCGACGGCATGGCCATGGAGAAGTGGAACCGGTCGTTGGTGACGACGGTGTAACCCGCCGGCAGGGTCCCGCCTGCGCCGGGCTCCCCGGAGGGCTTGCCGCTGGTGGCGCCCTCCTGCCGGCCCTGCTCCCCGGTGCTGCCCGTGCCGGGCTGTTCGCCGCCCTGCTCCTCGCCCCGCTCCCCGTCGGTCTTCTCACCGGCACCACCGGTGGTCCCGGTGCCGTCGGTGCCCGCCGTGGCGCCGGCCGCGGCCGACTTGTCGCCGCTCGGCCCGCCCTGCCCCTTCGCGGCCGGATCGTCGCCACCGCTCAACGCGACCGCGAGCACGACCGCCACGACGGCGAGCGCGACGACGACCGCGATGATCACCAGCGTGCGGCGCGGCACCACATCGGTCAGGGGCGCCCGCACCGGGGCCGGCCGGCCGGAGGGATCCGCCGGGTTCGGCGTCCTCGGCTGCGTCTGCCTCGGCCTCTGCTCCGGCTTCGCCGTCGCCGCCGCGTTGCGTACGGAACGCAGCGCGCCGCGCATCCGGTCCGCCGCGGCGTCGGCCGCCTCCTTGGCCTTGTCCTTGCCGCGGCCCTCACGCTCGACGGGCAGCGGCGGCAGCGGCACGACGCGGGTGGCCTCCGGCGTCGGCTCGGGCTCCGGGGCGGAGACGGGCTGTTCGGGCGTGTGGATGACGTCGTTGAGCAGCGCCCGCGCGCCCGCGTCGTCGAGGCGCTGCGCCGGGTCCTTGGCGAGCAGGCCGTAGATGACCTCCTCCAGCGGCCCGGCGTTCTTCGGCGGGTCGAGCTGCTCGGTCATCACCGCCGTGAGCGTCGCGATCGCGGAGCCCTTGTCGTACGGCGGGCAGCCCTCCACGCTCGCGTACAGCAGACCGCCCAGCGACCACATGTCCGCCGCGGGCCCCGGCTTGTGGCCACGGGCCCGCTCGGGAGAGATGTAGGAGGGCGCGCCGACGAGCATGCCGGTGGAGGTGATCGACGGATCGCCTTCGACCTGGGCGATGCCGAAGTCGGTGAGGACGACCCGGCCGTCCTCGGCGATCAGGACGTTCGACGGCTTCACGTCGCGGTGCAGGATGCCCTCGCGGTGGGCCGACCGCAGCACGTCGAGCACCGCGAGGCCCACCTCGGCGGCGCGCCGGGGTGTGAGCACACCGTCCTCGCGCACGGCGTCGGCGAGCGACTTGCCCTCGATGAGCTCCATGACGATCCAGGGGCGGTCGTCCTCGTCGACGACGTCGTAGACCGTCACGGCGCCGTTGTTGCGGATCCTGGCGATCGCCTTCGCCTCGCGGAGGGTACGCGTGATGAGGCGGCGCTTCTCCTCCTCGTCGATGCTGTTGGGGAAGCGCAGCTCCTTGACGGCGACGGTACGGCCGAGCGTCTCGTCGACGGCCCGCCAGACGGTGCCCATGCCACCGCGCCCGAGGACTCCGCCGAGCCGGTAGCGCCCGGCGAGCAGCCGCCCCTCCGAGGTCGGCACCGCCCCGCGGACGCGCGGCCTGCCCGGCTCGCCCTGGCCGTTCCGGCCGGCCTGGGCGGCGTCCTGCGACTGCTTGGGCGCCTGGGCGGCGGGCCGGGACCCCTGGGCCTGGGCCGGGGCGGCGGGCCGGGTACCGGGCGCCTTCGGGGCCTGGGCCGGCTTCGACGGCACGTCGGTTCCGCGCCCGGCGGCGTCACGGGACTCCGCGGAGCCGGAGGACCCCGCCGCGCCGGCGGCGGTGGCCGCTCCGGTGGAGGCCTTCTCGCCGGCCGCGTGCGCCGCGCCCGTCGGGGTGCCCCCGGATCCGGCCGCCCGCGCGGCCGGAACCGCCGAGCGGGCGGCGCCTGTCGCGCCGGCTGACGTATCGTCCGCTCCGGCCGCCGTGGCCGGGTCCGCGTCCCGTCCCGCCGCCGGCTCCTTGACCGAATCCTCGTCCGGGGCCTTTGCCGAGTCCTTCGCCGGGTCCGTCGCCGAGTCGGCGCCCGGAGCCTTCCCGGCGTCCGGCTCCCGGCTCGTCCCGGGACTCTTCCCGGAGCTCTTCGCGGAGTCCCGCTCCGTGGCCGGTTCCGCCGTCGGCTCGGCGCCCGGCTTCTTACTCCGCTTCACGTCCCGCTCGATGCCCGACTCCACGGCCGCACCCTCGCCCGTCCCGACATCCGGCTTCACGTCCGAATCGACGTCCGTCCTACCCGACCTGACGCCCGATTCCGCTGCGTCCCGCTGAGGTTCCCGAGCCGCGTCCCGCGACTGCTCCGCTCCCGACATGCGTCCCCTCTGCGATCCCTGATCCTCGCCCGCGCCTGCCGCTTCCCGCGCGATGCGGTAACCCGCCCTGGAAGAGCGTCCATTGTCCCTCACTCCGGGACCGGCGATTCTCCCGGGTCCGGCGTGGGTCCGGATATCACCGTGAAGAGAACCCCCCGGGACGCGCCGTTCCGCTTCAACAGGCCTGTGACCAGGGAAGCGTCGGATGGCAGCCGCTGTCGCGACAGGTCCGTCCGATGCGCGTGTCCGCCTCCGGGAGGACGTCCCACGCCCCGGGGCCGCCCCGGGCCCCTGCTCGGACACCGGCACGGCCCGGTCACCTGGCACTTCTTCAGAACCACGCCCCAACGGGGCGCAACAGGGCGGAATCAGCCATTCCCCCATGCCGGGTCATTCCGGTTTCCGCCGCGACCGGAACCCCGCGGCCCTCCCCATCCCCCGGCCCCGGCAGACCGGTGTCCCCTCACCTCTCCCCCGACCGGCCCGACGGCCCCAGCGACCCGCCACCCGAGCACCCCCGTGCCCGGCGGCACTCCCGGCCGCCCGCCACGAGCGGCGCCGGGGGCGCCCGCACCCGCCCGGGGGTGCCCGCGTGCCACCCCGGGAGCGGACTTCGCGGGCACGCCTTACAACGGCACGATGTCGGGCGCCCCGAGCCGCGCCGCGTCCGCCGTCAGGTCGTCCGGCTGCCGCTGCGACTCGCGCTCGGCCTCCACCCGCTTCTCGTAGTGCTGGACCTCCTTCTCGATCTGCTCCTCGTCCCAGCCCAGTACCGACGCCATCAACCCGGCGCACTCGCGCGCGCTGCGTGTGCCCCGGTCGAAGGTCTCGATCGAGATCCGCGTCCGCCGGGTCAGCACGTCGTCCAGGTGCCGCGCGCCCTCGTGCGACGCCGCGTAGACGATCTCGGCCCGCAGGTAGTCGTCGGCGGCGGCCAGCGGCTCGCCCAGCGACGGGTCGGCGGTGACCAGCTCCAGCACCTCCTGGGTGAGCGAGCCGTACCTGTTCAACAGGTGCTCCACCCGCACCACATGGAGTCCCGTGCGCGCCGCGATCCGCGCCCGCGCGTTCCACAGGGCCAGGTAGCCCTCCGCGCCGAGCAGCGGCACGTCCTCGGTGACACATGCCGCGACCCGCATGTCGAGTCCGTGGACCGCCTCGTCCACCGCGTCCTTGGCCATCACCCGGTAGGTCGTGTACTTGCCGCCCGCCACCACGACCAGGCCCGGGACCGGGTGCGCCACGGTGTGTTCGCGCGACAGCTTGCTCGTCGCGTCCGACTCGCCGGCCAGCAGCGGCCGCAGGCCCGCGTACACGCCCTCCACGTCGTCCCGGGTGAGCGGTACCGCCAGCACGCTGTTCACATGCTCCAGCAGGTAGTCGATGTCCGCGCTCGACGCCGCCGGATGGGCCTTGTCCAGGTCCCAGTCGGTGTCCGTGGTGCCCACGATCCAGTGGCGCCCCCACGGGATCACGAAGAGCACCGACTTCTCGGTCCGCAGGATCAGTCCGGTGGTCGAGTGGATCCGGTCCTTGGGTACGACCAGATGGATGCCCTTGGACGCCCGCACATGGAACTGGCCGCGCTCCCCGATGAGGGCCTGGGTGTCGTCCGTCCACACGCCGGTCGCGTTGACGACCTGCTTGGCGCGGATCTCGTACTCCCCGCCCCCTTCCACGTCCAGCACCCGGGCACCGACCACCCGCTCACCCTCACGCAGGAACCCGATCACCCGCGCCCTGCTGGCGACGTGCGCGCCGTAGCTCGCGGCCGTCCGCACCAGCGTCGCCACGAAGCGCGCGTCGTCCATCTCGGCGTCGTAGTACTGCAACGCCCCGACGAGGGCGTCCCTCCTGAGGGCGGGGGCGACCTGGAGGGCGCGCCGCCGCGTCAGATGCCGGTGCACGGGCAGGCCGCGGCCGTGCCCGGACGAGACGGACATGGCGTCGTAGAGGGCGACGCCCGCACCGGCGTACAACCGCTCCCAGCCCTTGTGCCGCAACGGGTAGAGGAACGGCACCGGCTTGACCAGGTGGGGCGCCAACCGCTCCAGCAGCAGGCCGCGCTCCTTCAGCGCCTCCCTGACCAGCGCGAAGTCCAGCATCTCCAGATAGCGCAGCCCGCCGTGGATCAGCTTGCTCGAACGGCTCGACGTCCCGGACGCCCAGTCGCGCGCTTCCACCAGTCCGGTCGCCAGTCCCCGGGTCGCCGCGTCGAGGGCGGTCCCGGCACCGACCACGCCGGCGCCCACCACCAGCACGTCCAGTTCACGCTCGGCCATGGCCGCCAGCGCCTCGGCGCGCTCCGCGGGTCCCAGTGTCGCTGTCCTCACTGCTGCCTCCCGTCGTCCCCCCAAGTGGTCGGGCTCACAGACTCGATTCTGTCCCCGTCCTCCGACTTCAGCCACCGCCTGTGGACAACACTCGGCACAACGGAAGCCCACAATGCCGCATAACGGTCATATTTACGCCTAGTCTGACATTGCTTCCGCTCGTTCTGTCCACAGGACTTGCGCATATCGTCCACTCCGGCTATTGGGAAGGACGGCCCACCCATGCCCGCAGACCTCGCCGTCATCGGCCTCGGCCACCTCGGACTGCCCCTCGCCCACGCCGCGACAGCCGCCGGTATCGGCACCATCGGCTATGACGTCGACCCTCGCCCCGTCGCGGACCTCGCCGCCGGGCGCCCCCCGGTCGACGGCTCGCTGACCGCCCCGGAGATCCGCCGGATGCTCTCGGGGGGCTTTCGGCCACTCTCCGACCCCGCCGAACTGGGACGGGTCCGCACCGCCGTCATCTGCGCCCCCACACCGCCCGGCGCCGACCACGCGCCGGACCTCACCTCCGTGGCCGCCGGCGCACAGGCACTGGCCGCCCGGCTGCGCCCCCACACCACCGTCCTGTTCGAATCACCGGTACACCCGGGCACCACCGAGAACTTCCTGCGCCCCCTCCTCGAAGAGGGCTCCGGGCTGCGGGCCGGCCGCGATTTCCACCTCGCGTACTCGCCCGGCCGCCTCGACCCCGGCAACCGCACCCATGACTACGCCCACACCCCCAAGGTCATCGGTGGCCTCACCCCCGCCTGCACCGAGGCCGCGGCCGCCTTCTACGGCCGCCTCACGGACAAGGTGGTGCGGGCCCGCGGGACACGCGAGGCCGAGACGGTCAAGCTGCTGGAGACCAACTTCCGCCACGTCAACATCGCCCTGGTCAACGAGATGGCCGTGCTCTGCCACGAGCTCGGCGTCGACCTGTGGGACGTGATCCGGTGCGCCGAGACGAAACCCTTCGGCTTCCAGGCGTTCCGTCCCGGACCGGGCGTCGGCGGTCACGGCGTACCCGCCGACACGATCGGCTCCCACCGCCCGCTGCGGCTGGTCGAACTGGCGGGCCAGATCAACGAGCGCATGCCGCAGTACGTCATCCAGCGCTGCGCCACCCTGCTGAACGAGCACGGCAAGTCCGCCCGCGGGGCGCGGGTGCTGCTGCTGGGGGTCACGTACAAACCGGACCTGGCGGACCGCGAGGGGGCGCCCGCCGCCGAGATCGCGCGCCGCCTGATGGACATGGGCGCGGCGGTCAGCTACCACGACCCGTACGTCCCCGACTGGCGCGTCCGTGACCGGCCCGTCCCGCGCGCGGACTCCCTGTACGAGGCGGCGGCCCACGCCGATGTGACCGTCCTGCTCCAGCATCACCGCACCTACGACCTCCAGGGTCTGTCGGTGAAGGCCCAGCTGCTGCTGGACACCCGGGGCGCGACACCCGCGGGCGCGGCACACCGCCTCTGACCGACGCCCCGGGAAAATCCCCCCGGCCGTTGTCGGACCGGGCTGCTAGTCTCCGGGCCTCGACTTCACACGGTCTTTATACGCACAGACGTGCGACTCGATCGTGTCACCGTCCCAGGGGGGATCCTTCAGCATGTCCCAGTCCGTTCCGCCGCCCGGCAACCCGTTCGCCGACGGCCCCGCCACCCCGTACCCGGCGGCCCCCGCCCCCGCTCCCGCGCGCGACAACGTCGTCCTCGGCCTGCTGGCCGCGCTGGTGGCCGCCCTCGTCGCCGCGGGCGCGTACGGCGCGATCGGCGGCGCCATCGAGCGTGAGATCGGGTACGCCGCCGTCGGTGTCGGCTTCCTCGTGGGCTTCGTCGCCGCCAAGGCGGGCGGCCGCAGTCCCGCACTGCCCGTGATCGCCGCCGTCCTCTCGATCGGCGCCGTCTACCTCGGCCAGATCGTCGCCATCGCGGTCGTCCTCAGCGAGCTCGCCGGCGGCTCCGTCACCGACATCCTCCTGGAGGACTTCGGCACGCTGATCGACGTCTGGAAGGAAGCGGCGGACGTGATGACGTACGTCTTCCTCGCCATCGCCGCGGTCACCGCCTTCGCGGGCGCCAAGAAGGCCGACGCGTAACCACCGGGCGTACGCCGAAGGGGCCCGCACCGGGTGGTGCGGGCCCCTTCGGCGTACGGCGTTCCACGGTGCGCCCCGCCCGGCCGGCCGCTCGGGGCGGCCGGGCCGGGGGCCGGGTCAGCGCTTGTGCTGCGCGTCCGCGACCGTCACCTCGACGCGCTGGAACTCCTTGAGCTCGCTGTAGCCCGTCGTCGCCATCGCCCGGCGCAGCGCGCCGAAGAAGTTCATCGACCCGTCCGGCGAGTGCGACGGCCCGGCGAGGATCTCCTCGGTCGTGCCGACGATGCCGAGGTCGACCAGCTTGCCGCGCGGCACGTCCTCGTGGACGGCCTCCATGCCCCAGTGGTGGCCCTTGCCCGGCGCGTCCGTCGCCCGCGCCAGCGGGGAGCCGATCATCACCGAGTCGGCGCCGCACGCGATCGCCTTGGGGAGGTCACCGGACCAGCCCACGCCACCGTCCGCGATGACGTGCACGTACCGGCCGCCGGACTCGTCCATGTAGTCCCGGCGGGCGGCGGCGACATCCGCCACGGCCGTGGCCATCGGGACCTGGATGCCCAGCACGTTGCGGGTGGTGTGCGCGGCGCCGCCGCCGAAGCCGACCAGCACACCGGCCGCGCCCGTGCGCATCAGGTGCAGGGCGGCGGTGTACGTGGCGCAGCCGCCGACGATGACCGGAACGTCCAGCTCGTAGATGAACTGCTTGAGGTTGAGCGGCTCGGCCGCGCCGGAGACGTGCTCGGCGGAGACGGTCGTACCCCGGATGACGAAGATGTCGACCCCGGCGTCCACGACGGCCTTGGAGAACTGGGCCGTGCGCTGCGGCGAGAGCGCGGCGGCGGTGACCACGCCCGAGTCACGCACCTCCTTGATGCGCTGCCCGATCAGCTCCTCCTTGATCGGGGCCGCGTAGATCTCCTGCAGACGGCGGGTCGCGGCGGCCTCGTCCAGCTCGGTGATCTCGTCGAGCAGCGGCTGCGGGTCCTCGTACCGGGTCCACAGTCCTTCGAGGTTCAGCACCCCGAGTCCGCCCAGCTCGCCGATGCGGATCGCGGTCTGCGGGGAGACCACCGAATCCATGGGAGCGGCCAGGAACGGCAGCTCGAAGCGGTAGGCGTCGATCTGCCAGGCGATCGAGACCTCCTTCGGGTCCCGGGTGCGCCGGCTGGGGACGACGGCGATGTCGTCGAACGCGTACGCCCTGCGGCCGCGCTTGCCGCGCCCGATCTCGATCTCAGTCACGATGTGTGGCCTTTCCCTCTACGTCTGCGCCTACCAGTATCCCCGACACACGTGTGAGGGGCGGTCCCGGTGAACCCCCGGACCGCCCCTCACACGCGTCACGCGCGTGTGCGCGCTACTTCCTGCTGTAGTTCGGCGCCTCGACCGTCATCTGGATGTCGTGCGGGTGGCTCTCCTTGAGACCCGCCGACGTGATCCGTACGAACCGGCCGTTCGCCTGGAGCTCCGGAACGGTACGCCCGCCGACGTAGAACATCGACTGGCGCAGGCCCCCCACCAGCTGGTGGACGACCGCGGAGAGCGGGCCGCGGTAGGGCACCTGGCCCTCGATGCCCTCGGGCACCAGCTTCTCGTCGGAGGCGACGCCCTCCTGGAAGTACCGGTCCTTGGAGAAGGAGCGCTGCTCACCACGGGTCTGCATCGCGCCCAGCGAGCCCATGCCGCGGTACGACTTGAACTGCTTGCCGTTGATGAAGAGCAGCTCGCCCGGGGACTCCTCGCAGCCCGCGAGCAGCGAGCCGAGCATCACCGTGTCGGCGCCGGCCACCAGGGCCTTGGCGATGTCCCCGGAGTACTGCAGACCGCCGTCGCCGATGACCGGGACTCCGGCCTCCTTGGCGGCGAGGGAGGCCTCGTAGATGGCGGTGACCTGCGGGACGCCGATGCCGGCGACGACGCGGGTGGTGCAGATGGAGCCGGGACCGACGCCGACCTTGATGCCGTCGACGCCCGCGTCGATGAGCGCCTGGGCGCCGTCGCGGGTGGCGATGTTGCCGCCGATGACATCGACCGGGGCATTGGACTTGATCTTGGCGACCATGTCGCCGACCAGCTTGGAGTGGCCGTGCGCGGTGTCGACGACGATGAAGTCGACGCCCGCCTCGACCAGGGCCTGGGCGCGCTCGTAGGCGTCGCCCGCCACGCCGACGGCGGCGCCGACGAGCAGCCGGCCGCCCTTGTCCTTCGCCGCGTTGGGGTACTTCTCCGCCTTGACGAAGTCCTTGACGGTGATGAGGCCCTTGAGGATCCCCGCGTCGTCGACGAGCGGAAGCTTCTCGATCTTGTGGCGGCGCAGCAGCTCCATGGCGTCGACGCCGGAGATGCCCACCTTGCCGGTGACCAGCGGCATCGGCGTCATGACCTCGCGGACCTGACGGCTGCGGTCGGTCTCGAACGCCATGTCGCGGTTGGTGACGATGCCCAGCAGCTTGCCCGCCGGGTCGGTGACCGGCACGCCGCTGATGCGGAACTTGGCGCAGATGGCGTCGGCCTCGCCCAGCGTGGCGTCGGGGTGGACCGTGATCGGGTCGGACACCATGCCCGACTCGGAGCGCTTCACCAGGTCGACCTGGTTGGCCTGGTCGGCGATGGAGAGGTTGCGGTGCAGCACACCGACACCACCCTGCCGCGCCATGGCGATCGCCATGCGCGACTCGGTGACCTTGTCCATCGCGGCCGAGAGCAGCGGGATGTTCACCCGTACGTTCTTGGAGATGTACGAGGCAGTGTCGATCTGGTCGGGCGCCATGTCGGACGCGCCCGGCAGGAGCAGCACGTCGTCGTAGGTCAGCCCGAGTGTCGCGAATTTTCCGGGCACTCCGTCGACGTTGGCAGTCATGACACCTTCCCCAAATGGCCTTGATCGGTGCGGATGTCCATGCTAACGGGCTTCGGCCGTGTCTCATTCCACGAGCAAGATCACCCGCAAGCTTTGTACGTTCACACGTACGGCCCCGTTCTCCTCCACCCATACGTACGCGGACGACGCGGCGTTCGCGTCAGCACGGGTGGTGCGGCCCCCGGGCGGGGGCGCGACTCACTGTTCGGCGAGCGCCCGCAGCCGGCTGAGGGCCCTGTGCTGCGCGACGCGCACCGCCCCCGGGGACATGCCCAGCATCTGGCCGGTCTCCTCGGCGGTCAGGCCGACCGCGACCCGGAGCACGAGCAGTTCGCGCTGGTTCTCCGGGAGGTTGGCCAGCAGTTTCTTGGCCCACTCCGCGTCGTCGCTGAGCAGCGCCCGCTCCTCCGGTCCCAGCGAGTCGTCGGGCCGCTCCGGCATCTCGTCGGACGGCACGGCGGTGGACCCCGGGTGCCGCATGGCGGCCCGCTGGAGGTCCGCGACCTTGTGTCCGGCGATGGCGAAGACGAACGCCTCGAACGGCCTGCCGGTGTCCCGGTAGCGGGGCAGCGCCATCAGCACCGCGACGCAGACCTCCTGGGCGAGGTCCTCGACGAAGTGCCGGGCGTCACCGGGCAGCCGGTTCAGCCGCGTGCGGCAGTAGCGCAGGGCCAGGGGGTGGACATGGGCCAGAAGGTCGTGCGTCGCCTGCTCGTCACCGTCGACGGCACGGTGAACGAGTGCGCCGATGGGCCCGCGGGCAGGCACCGCCTCGTCGTCGCGCATCGGACCATGGTGCCTTGACGTCTCCCGGTCCGTGGCACCGCGCTCATAGTTGTGCACCGAAGCGTTATGAGCAGGCGCGCCGGATGTCATCTCCGTCGCCCTCCCCTCCCGCTCGATCGACTCGTCCCCGAGGAACTCCACATCTCAAGGATGCGGCATCGCGCGGGAAACGGATATCGGGCCTCCGTCGCCCCGTCCGCCGGGGGGCGGACGGGGAACCGAACGGTCACGCCCTAGCGCACCAGACCCCAGCGGAATCCGAGCGCGACCGCGTGCGCCCGGTCCGAGGCGCCCAGCTTCTTGAAGAGCCGCCTGGCGTGCGTCTTCACCGTGTCCTCGGACAGGAAGAGCTCACGGCCGATCTCCGCGTTGGAGCGTCCGTGGCTCATGCCTTCGAGCACCTGGATCTCCCGCGCGGTGAGCGTGGGCGCGGCGCCCATCTCGGCCGAGCGCAGGCGCCTGGGCGCGAGCCGCCAGGTGGGGTCGGCGAGCGCCTGGGTCACCGTGGCCCGCAGTTCGGCGCGCGAGGCGTCCTTGTGCAGATAGCCGCGGGCCCCGGCGGCGACGGCGAGCGCGACACCGTCCAGGTCCTCGGCGACGGTGAGCATGATGATGCGGGCGCCGGGGTCCGCGGAGAGCAGCCGGCGGACGGTCTCCACGCCGCCCAGTCCGGGCATGCGTACGTCCATCAGAATCAGGTCCGAGCGGTCCGCGCCCCAGCGGCGGAGGACTTCCTCGCCGTTGGCCGCGGTCGTCACGCGCTCCACGCCGGGCACAGTCGCGACGGCGCGGCGGAGCGCTTCTCGGGCAAGCGGGGAGTCGTCGCAGACGAGGACGGATGTCATGGCCGTCCTCCGCAGCTGATGCGCGTCACCTTGAGCCTCCAGGCTGGTTACGTATCGTCACCTGTGCGGTTGACACCCCCGGACGCCTGCCCGAGCGCTTGTTCTCTTCAACCGCATCCGCACTCTCAACGACGGTCACTCGAAAGAGTTACGGGTACGCCCTCCCCCTTCAGCACTCTACGTGAGGGAGCGCGTACGGAGCAGAGCGACGCAGGTCACCGTTGGTTCACTCAGAGCTATGCCCCATTTAGCGGCTCTTGCTTCACTTTGTCGGTGTCTGTGGCTAGATTCGCAATGAGTCATATTTACATCTACTTAGACAGTAGTTGTACGGTCGAGGTTGTATCAGCCCAGCCATCCACCCAGAACCGGTTTCAAGGGGACAAGCGCTATGGCAGATTTCTCCCGCCTTCCCGGACCCAACGCCGACCTGTGGGACTGGCAGCTGCTCGCGGCCTGCCGGGGGGTCGACAGTTCGCTCTTCTTCCACCCCGAGGGAGAGCGCGGCGCGGCACGGAGCGCGCGCGAGAACTCGGCGAAAGAGGTCTGCATGCGGTGCCCGGTTCGCGCCGAGTGCGCGGCCCACGCACTCGCGGTACGGGAGCCCTACGGCGTATGGGGCGGCCTTACCGAGGACGAGCGCGAGGAGCTCATGGGGCGGGCGCGCACCCGCCTGATCACGGCGCCGTCGGCGACCGCACACGCATGAAGGAACGTTTCTGCACATCTGTACAAAGCGTGCGGCGCCGAGGGGCCGGCAGGCGGCCCCGTGAGGCGTCGAGGTGGGCTGCGTCGCGCCCGAGCCTCGGGGAGCCGCGCCGAGCCGCGTGACCGCGGAGCCGCACTGAGCCACTGAGCCGCGCCGTGCGCCGTGGACGCAGTGGGCTGCCCTGCGCCGTGCGCCTCGACGGCGGGCTGTCATGCCCCTGCGCCGTACGCATCGGACGCCGGTCGGTGGCGCTGGAACGCGCCGTACGCCTCGACCCCGTCATGCGCCCCGAACGCCGGTCGGTGGCCCTGGGACGCGCCGTGCCGGCGGGAACCGAGTGTCGCCGCCGGGCCCCGGGCCGGAGTGCCGGGCGCCTCGGGCGCCGTCGGTTCCCTGTGCCCCGGAGCCATGCCCCGTCGGCGGCGCCCCCGCCGCGACGGCCCCCGACGGCGGCCGTGAGGGCGGTCAGCCGACGTCGCCGCCGGACGGCCGGGTGAGGGGTCGGGGTCCGGAGGGGTTCTGGTCCCGCGTGGCCGCGCGGGTGAGTTCGTCGAGGGTCG
This sequence comes from Streptomyces sp. SP18CS02, assembly GCF_036322365.1. Taxonomy (NCBI): domain Bacteria; kingdom Bacillati; phylum Actinomycetota; class Actinomycetes; order Kitasatosporales; family Streptomycetaceae; genus Streptomyces; species Streptomyces sp. SP18CS02. The sequence goes on along the minus strand of NZ_JAQYXC010000295.1, from coordinate 68,426 downwards.
CCGCGACCGCCGGGACCTTCGCCAGGTCCGGCAGGGTCAGCGCCACGATCTCCCGCTCCACGGCCGGCTCCACGGCCACCGTCCGGGCGCCCCGGGGACGTACCGACTCGATGGCCAGCTCGGGGAGGACCGCGACGCCCAGGCCGGCACCCACCAGGCCGACCACCGCCGGATAGTCGTCCGTCGCGAAGTCGATGCGGGGCGTGAAGCCCGCGCTCTCGCACACCTCCACCAGCTGGCGCCGGCAGCGCGGACAGCCCGCGATCCAGGACTCTTCGGCCAGCTCGCCGATGGCCACCGAGCCCGCGCCCGCGAGCCGGTGCGCCTCGGGCACCAGGCCGACCAGGCGGTCGGTGAGCAGGGGGCGTACCACCAGGTCGTCCCACTCGGCGGCGTTCGGGCCGTAGCGGAAGGCCAGCGCCACGTCGCAGTCGCCCTCGCGCAGCATCTCGACCGAACGCGGCGGTTCGGCCTCGACCAGGGACACCCGGGTGCCGGGGTGGGCCGCGCGGAGGGCGGCGAGGGCGGTGGGGACCAGGACGGAGCTGCCACTGGGGAAGGAGACCAGTCGGACGCGGCCCGCCCGCAGGCCCGCGATGGCGGCGATCTCCTCCTCGGCGGCGGTCAGTCCGGCGAGGATCCCGGAGGCGTGGCGCACCAGGGCCTCGCCGGCCTGGGTCAGGCGCATCTCCCGGCCGGTGCGGATCAGCAGCGGGGTGCCCGCGGAGCCCTCCAGCGCCTTCATCTGCTGGCTGACGGCGGGCTGGGTGCAGCCGAGTTCGCGCGCGGCCGCGGAGAAGGAGCCGGTGGCGGCCACGGCACGCAGGACGCGGAGATGACGGGCTTCGATCACTTCACAAATATAAGTCCGCCTTGGGAGCGAGATGACATATGCGCTGGATCCTTTGAGGGGGGTCGGGTTAGCGTGCCGCTCATGAAGGTTCTGACCGTGAACGTGGGACGGCCGAAGGCCGTCGAGTACACCGATGCGCCCAGTGGCACCACCGGCATCGACAAGCAGCCCACCGATCAGGCCGTGTGGGTGTCGGACCCGGGGCCGAAGGGCCAGGGGGCCAGCGGGGTGGCGGGGGACGCGGTCTGCGACCTGCGGCACCACGGAGGCTCCGACCAGGCCGTGTACGCCTTCGCCCGCGAGGACCTGGACCACTGGGAGAGCGAGCTGGGACGGCCGATCGGCAACGGCGCGTTCGGCGAGAACCTGACCACCTCCGGCATCGACATGAGCAGCGTGCTGATCGGAGAGCGCTGGCGGATCGGTTCGGGCGGCCCGGTGCTGGAGGTCACCACCGGCCGCATCCCCTGCCGGACGTTCGCGAGCTGGCTCGGCCAGACCGGCTGGGTCCGGCGCTTCACCCGGCACGCCGTCACCGGCGCGTACCTCCGGGTCATCGAGCCCGGGGAGATCCGCTCGGGTGATCCGGTCGGGCTGGTGCACCGGCCGGACCATGACGTCACCGTCGAGATGGCGTTCCGTGCCGAGACCATCCAGCGCGATCTGCTGCCGCGCGTGCTGGCCGCGGGCGAGGCGCTCCACCCCGAACTGCGGGCGGCGGCGCTCAAGTACACCGCCGCACAGGAGCGCACCCCCTCGTAGGGGCATGCCCGCGCGGAGAAGGCGGAGCGGCGGATCCGCCCCGGCGGGCGGGTTGGTCGGCCGGAACGGGCCGGAACCGACCGGGTATGAGGACAGGGCGGACAGGGCGTACGGGGTGGATGGGGCGGGTGGGTACGCCCTGCGCCCCGTCGGGGCACTAACGTGCCGCGTATGACGACTGCACTGATCACGGGCGCGACAGCGGGAATCGGGGCCGCCTTCGCGCGGCGGCTGGCGGCGGACGGCCGCGACCTGGTGCTCGTGGCCCGCGATGTGAAACGGCTTCGCGAACAGGCCACCGAACTGCACGACCGGCACGGGATCGAGGCGGAGGTGCTGGCCGCGGACCTGTCGCTGGAGGAGGGCATCGCGGCGGTGGAGGCCCGGCTGTCGGACCCGAAGCGGCCGGTGGACCTGCTGGTGAACAACGCCGGGTTCGGCAACAAGGGCCGGTTCCTGGAAGTCTCCATGGCCGACGAGCTGACCATGCTGAAGGTGCACTGCGAGGCGGTGCTGCGGCTGACGGCGGCGGCGGCCGGGGCGATGCGCGAGCGGGGCCGCGGCGGGGTGGTCAACGTCGCCTCCGTGGCGGCCTTCGTGCCGCGCGGCACGTACGGGGCCTCGAAGTCGTGGGTCGTGCAGTTCACCCAGGGTGCGGCCCGGGACCTCGCCGGCAGCGGGGTGCGCCTGATGGCGCTGTGCCCGGGCTTCGTACGGACGGAGTTCCACGAGCGGGCCGGAATGGGAACGGACAACATCCCCGGCTGGATGTGGCTGGACGCCGACAAGCTGGTGGCCGAGGCGCTGAACGACCTCGCGCGGGGCAAGACCCTGTCCGTCCCCGACCCCCGCTACAAGGCCCTGATGGGTGTGGTGAAGCTGGCTCCGCGCAGCCTGCTCGGCGGGGTGAGCTCCAAGGCGGGCCGCAAGTACGGGCCGAAGTGACGCCGCCGAAGGCGGCCCGTGACCCCCTGTCGTCGCCTTCGTCTCCCCGCGGCGGCGCCGGAAGGCCGGCCTGACCGCCGGCGGCCTGAAACGAGGAGCCCGGAAGCCACCATGCGCCACGCCACCGACAACCGGCCGTCCGTCCTGCTCGCGATGGCACCCGGCATCGCCGAGCGGCTGTTCACCGACGCGCACCGCGCCCGCCTCACCGCGCTGTCCCGCACCGATCCGCACCTGGTGGCCCACGACCTGGCCGCTCCCACGCCCCGTACCACCGCCGCGCTCGCCGAGGCGGAGGTGCTGCTGACCTGCTGGGGAGCGACCCCGCTCACCCCGGCCGTTCTCGACCGCGCCCCGCGGCTGCGGGCCGTGATCCACGCCGCCGGCTCCGTCAGGCACCACGTCACCGAGGCCTGCTGGCAGCGGGACATCGCGGTGACCTCGGCGGCCGGGGCCAACGCGCTGCCGGTCGCCGAGTTCACGCTCGCCGCGATCCTGCTGTCCGGCAAGCGCGTCCTGGGCGCGGCACGGCGGTACGCCGAACTGCGCGCCGGCCACGACTGGCAGCGTGAACTCGCCATGGCCGGCAACTTCCGGCGCACCGTCGGCATCGTCGGCGCGTCCCGCATCGGCCGCCGGGTCATCGAGCTCCTGCGCCCCTTCGACCTGCGGGTCCTGCTGTACGACCCGTATGTGACGGCCGAGGAGGCCGCCGCGCTCGGCGCCGTACCGACCACGCTGGACGACCTCTGCGCCCGCGCCGACATCGTCTCGGTGCACGCCCCGCAGCTCCCCGCCACGCACCACATGATCGGCGCCGCGCGGCTGGCGCTCATGGCGGACGGCGCGACGCTCATCAACACCTCGCGCGGCTCCCTGGTCGACGAGGCGGCCCTGCTCCCGCATCTGACGGCGGGTCGCCTGCACGCGGTCCTGGACGTCACCGACCCGGAGCTCCCGCCGCCCGGGTCCCCGCTGTACGACCTGCCCAACGTCCTGCTGACCCCGCACATCGCGGGCTCACTCGGCAACGAGCTCCACCGCATGACGGACCACGCGCTGGACGAGCTGGAGCGGTACGGGCGTGGCCTGCCGTTCGCGGATCCGGTGTCCCCGGAGGAACTGTCCCGCTCTGCCTGACGCGCGAAGGCCCGGCGCACGGACCCACGCGAGGACCCACGCACGGACCCACGTGAGGACTCGTGCACCGGAGGGACCGTGCGCCGAACGGACCGGCCGGGACGACGAGAACGGCCGGGGCCCGGTGCCCCCGGGAAGGGGACACCGGGCCTCGGCCGTGGACCGTCAGCCGTACCGGCTGCCGGTCAGGAGCCCGTTGCTCAGTGGGAGTGGCCGTGACCGTGGCCGTGGCCCGCGTCCGCCGGCTCCTCTTCCTTCTTCTCCACGACGAGGGTCTCGGTGGTGAGGAGGAGGGAGGCGATGGAGGCGGCGTTCTCCAGGGCCGAGCGGGTGACCTTGACCGGGTCGATGACGCCGGCCTTCACCAGGTCGCCGTACTCGCCGGACGCGGCGTTGAAGCCCTGGCCCTTGTCGAGCTCCGCCACCTTCGCGGTGATGACGTAGCCCTCGAGGCCGGCGTTCTCGGCGATCCAGCGCAGCGGCTCGACGGCGGCGCGGCGGACGACCGCCACACCGGTGGCCTCGTCGCCGGTCTTGCCGAGGTTGCCCTCGAGCACCTTGACGGCGTGGACCAGAGCGGAGCCACCACCGGAGACGATGCCCTCCTCGACCGCGGCGCGGGTCGCGGAGATGGCGTCCTCCAGACGGTGCTTCTTCTCCTTCAGCTCCACCTCGGTGGCGGCGCCGACCTTGATCACGCACACGCCGCCGGCCAGCTTCGCGAGGCGCTCCTGGAGCTTCTCGCGGTCCCAGTCGGAGTCCGTGGACTCGATCTCGGCCTTGATCTGGTTGACCCGGCCCGTGACGTCGTCGGTGTTGCCCTTGCCGTCGACGATGACCGTCTCGTCCTTGGTGACCGTGACGCGGCGGGCGGAGCCCAGCACGTCCAGACCGGCCTGGTCGAGCTTGAGGCCGACCTCCTCGGCGATGACGGTGGCGCCGGTGAGGGCGGCCATGTCGCCGAGCATCGCCTTGCGGCGGTCACCGAAGCCGGGGGCCTTCACCGCGACCGCGTTGAAGGTGCCGCGGATCTTGTTGACGACCAGGGTCGACAGGGCCTCGCCCTCGACGTCCTCGGCGATGATCAGCAGCGGCTTGGAGCCACCCGACTGGATGACCTTCTCCAGCAGCGGGAGCAGGTCCTGGATCGAGGAGATCTTGCCCTGGTGGATCAGGATGTACGGGTCGTCGAGGACGGCCTCCATACGCTCCTGGTCGGTCACCATGTACGGGGACAGGTAGCCCTTGTCGAAGGCCATGCCCTCGGTGAAGTCGAGCTCCAGGCCGAAGGTGTTGGACTCCTCGACGGTGATGACACCGTCCTTGCCGACCTTGTCCATCGCCTCGGCGATGAGCTCGCCGACCTGCTGGTCCTGCGCGGAGAGCGCGGCCACGGCGGCGATGTCGGACTTGTCCTCGATCGGGCGGGCGGTCGCGAGGAGCTCGTCGGAGACGGCCTTGACCGCGGCGTCGATGCCCTTCTTCAGGGCGGCCGGGGAGGCGCCCGCGGCGACGTTGCGCAGACCCTCGCGGACCAGCGCCTGGGCCAGGACGGTGGCGGTGGTGGTGCCGTCACCCGCGATGTCGTTGGTCTTGGTCGCCACCTCCTTCACCAGCTGGGCGCCGAGGTTCTCGTACGGGTCGTCGAGCTCGACCTCACGGGCGATCGTGACACCGTCGTTGGTGATGGTGGGGGCGCCGAACTTCTTGTCGATGACGACGTTGCGGCCCTTGGGGCCGATCGTCACCTTGACCGTGTCGGCAAGCTTGTTGACGCCGCGCTCAAGGGCGCGACGGGCGTCCTCGTCGAACTTCAGGATCTTCGCCATGGGAGCGATTCAGCCCTCTCGGAAACTCGGTGAACGAACCGCGCCCCCAGCCTCCCGGCAGTGTCAGCGGGGGCCAGGGGCGCGGATCAAAGCAAAAACGGGTGAAGCAGGTGATTACTTCTCGACGATCGCGAGCACGTCGCGAGCCGAGAGGACGAGGTACTCCTCGCCGTTGTACTTCACCTCGGTGCCGCCGTACTTGCTGTACAGCACGATGTCGCCGGTCTTGACGTCGAGCGGCAGGCGCTCGCCGTTCTCGAAGCGGCCCGGGCCCACGGCCAGGACGACGCCCTCCTGGGGCTTCTCCTTGGCGGTGTCCGGAATGACCAGGCCAGAGGCGGTGGTCTGCTCGGCGTCGAGCGGCTGGACCACAATGCGGTCCTCGAGCGGCTTGATGGCAACCTTGGAGCTGGTGGTCGTCACGATCCGACCTCCCCCTTCGGAGATCTCACGGGGTTAACTGTCTGAGGTGGCGACCAGGTGGATCCGTCGTCGCGGGTGCCGGACCTGCCCGTCGCTGTGTTGGCACTCTCCGGTGGGGAGTGCCAGACCTGAGACTATGACTGCGATTAGCACTCGGTCAAGCGGAGTGCCAATTCCCCTCGTGGCGTCGGATCCGACGCGGTTCGATCTCGATACGGGAAACCCCGGGAAACACCGTCGTGGACCCGCTGATTCCGTACGACCGTACGGAGATGACTTCCCCCCAGAACCGCACCCGCGGCGGCGAGTCGGCACCCAGCGGCTGCGCCGACGTCATGCTGGGCCTGCTGCTGTTCGCCCTGGACGCCGGAATCGCGCTCCTCATCGCCTTCGGCCTCGCGATGCGCGGCTGGGGACGGCAGCTGGACCTCGGTTCCTCGGGCCGCCCGCCCGCGATGGACTGGGCACCGACGCTCTGGCTGGGTGGGCTCACGCTGGCCGTCACCCTCGTCGCCGTGGCGCTGGCGCGCGGGAAGTGGCCCTGGGCGGCCGGGTTCCAGTTCCTCGCGGCCGCGTTCCTGTGCGTGGTGACGCTCCTCGCGACCCATACGGAGTGGGAGCACACGCATCCGGAGCCGGCGCCCGGCCGGCCGCCGGCGCCATCGGTGGGGTGCCGCAGCGGCGGCGACAACAGCGAGTGCGCGGACATCGGCGGCTGAGCACCGGCTCCGGCCGGGGGCCGGTCACGGCCTCAGAGGCCGGGATTCCGGCCAGGACTCCGACGAGGGCTCCGGCCGGGACTCCGGGGAGACCGTGTTGTCCACGATCACCGCGACCGGGACTCCGGGCGGGACTCCGGGACGGGTCTGGGCCGGGGCCGCGGGCGGGACACCGGCGCGGGGGCGCTCTCCCGCGGGCCGATCCGCTGTGCCGCCTTCCGCCCCAGCCGTTCGATCGGATCCATGGGCGTGGTGCACCCGGAGCAGGCGAGCAGCGCAGCGGCCGCCAGCAGCGCGGCCCGCGCGGCCGGCGGCCGTTGCGCCCGGCTCATACGTAGTCCTCCAGCCTGGCCACCGCGTAGCCCTTGGCCGTGATGGTGTTCAGGGCGCGCCTGATCATGTCCGCCATGCTGCCCTTCCAGTCCCCCCGGCCCCTGAAGTGCGTGAGGACGATGTCGCCGGGATGCAGGTCCCGGTCCCATTCGCGCCACTCCATGTGGTCCGGGAACACCTCGGCGGACCACAGGGGCACCGCCTTGACCCCGCACGACTGGGCGGCGCGCAGGGTGTCCCGGTTGTAGTTGCCGTAGGGGGGACGGAAGAGCCGGGGCCGCTTGCCGTACCGCTTCTCGATGATCTCCTGCTGGCCGCAGATCTCGTGCTTCTGCTCCGCGTAGGAGAGGGCCGGCATGTAGCGGTGGTTGAGGGTGTGGTTCTGCAGGGCGACGCCCCGCGCCTGCATGCGTTCGAAGTAGCCGTAGTCGTCCTTGATCAGGTAGTCGCTGAGGAAGGCGCTGTAGGGGACGTCCAGTTCGGTCATCATCCTCAGCAGCTCGGGGTCCTTCTCCGCGCCGTCGTCGATGGTGAGGAAGACGATCCGCTCCTTGGTCGGGACGGTCGTGAAGACGGGGGGCAGGCTGGGGTCACCGGCCTCGAAGCCCTTGCGGAAGGTGATCTCGGGTTTCTCGGCCGGCGGCGGGGGCGCGACCAGCGGGGTGCGGGCCAGGCCCCACTTCCGGGCGGCGGCGGCCCGCGCGGTGTGTGCCCGCTTCACCTTCTCGACGTACGCGCCGAGGGCGGCCGCCGCGCCGGGCTGCACGAGCCCGGGCTGCTGCGGCCGCTCGACGGGCCGTCGCGGCTGGCCGGGCGCGGGCCCGACCCCGGCCCCGGGGGACCGGACGCCGCCCGACGCCGAAGCGCCGGAGGACGGAGGTCCGGAGGCCGGGGGGCCGGAAGCCGGAGGACCCGACGCGGGGGTGCCGGACGGCGGAGTGCCGGGCGGCCGGCCGCCGGGGGGTGCGCCGGCGCCGGCGCCGTTGCCGGGCTCCGCCGCACAGCCGGACGCGAGGGCGACGGCCAGCGCGGCGGCGAGAGCCGCCACCCGTGACCGCCTTCCGCACAATTGGTGTTTTTGTCGTACTAGCTGCATGGCTTCGCATCCTGGCAGCGCCACGCCCACGCACCCGGCCGACACCGCCACCTGACGCGCACCATCCCCCGCCTGGCCCACAATGGGCCGGGTGACCGATCTCGCCGCCTTCTCCGCGCTCCTCACCGACGAGGGCAGGACCCTGCTCACCGCCCTGCGCGACTACGACCCGGCCCAGGAACTCGCGGTCGCCTCCCGGCTGCGCCGCGAGCACCCGGCCGAGCTGGTCACAGCGGCGCTCGGGCAGGCCAGGCTGCGTCAGCGGGCGGTCGCGAAGTTCGGCGAGCAGGACGCGTACCGGATGTACTTCACGCCGGGCGGCGTCGAGCAGTCCACCCGCAGGACGGTGGCCGAGCACCGGGCCGCGGCCTTCGCCGGCCTCGGCGTGCGCAGCGTCGCGGACCTGTGCAGCGGCATCGGCGGCGACGCGATCGCGCTCGCCCGCGCCGGGATCTCGGTCCTCGCCGTCGACCGGGACCCACTGACCGCGGAGGTCGCCCGCGCGAACGCCGGGGCGCTGGGGCTGGCCGGGCTGATCGAGGTGCGCTGCGCCGACGTCACGGACATCGACACCTCCCCCTACGACGCGGTCTTCGTCGACCCCGCACGGCGGGGCGGCCGGGGCCGGATCTTCGACCCGGAGGCGTACTCCCCGCCCCTGTCCTGGGCGATCGAGGCGGCGCGCAAGGCCCCGCACGCGGCGCTGAAGATCGCCCCGGGCATCCCGCACGAGGTGATCCCGGACGTCGCCGAGGCCGAGTGGATCTCGGACGGCGGCGACGTGAAGGAGGCCGTTCTCTGGTTCGGTACGCGCCCCGGGACGGTCCGCGCGACCCTCCTGCCGGCGGGTGACGCCCTCGCCACGGCCGCCCCGCTGCCCGACCCGCCGGTACGGCCGGTCGGCCGCTACCTGTACGAGCCCGACGGCGCCGTGATCCGCGCGCACCTGGTCGCGGAGGTCGCCAGGGAGCTCGACGGCGGGCTGGTCGACGGGACGATCGCGTACATCACGGCGGACGAGCTGCGCCCGACGCCGTACGCCACCGCCTACGAGATCACCGACGAACTCCCCTTCAGCCTCAAGAAGCTGAAGGCCCTGCTCCGTGAGCGCGAGGTGGGCATCCTGACGGTGAAGAAGCGCGGTTCGGCGGTGGAACCGGAGGAGCTGCGCCGCAAGGTGAAGCCGAAGGGCCGGAACTCCGCCACGGTCTTCCTCACGCGTGTCGCGGGAGCCCCGACCATGCTGATCGGGCGCCCGGCAGCGCGGTGAGGCCGACGGCCGCGTCATGACCGACGCCGCCCGCTGACGGCCGGGCCCGCCTGACGGAAGCCACGCCCCGCCCTGCCGTCAGCGGGCGGCGTCGCCCCGGGGAGCCGCCGTCGCGGACGGGACGGGCGGCAACAGCCGGATCACCAGCCGGTAGTGGCCCACGGCCTTGGTCACGCCGATCAGGCCCACGATCCAGAAGATGAGCCCGGCGCCCATGAAGTAGGTGACCTCGCCGTACCCGGTCTCGCCGGGGCGGGCGGACGCCGGCACGGTGAACGAGATCCACAGGCCGAGCGCGCACAGCAGGAACGACAGCAACAGCCACACCAGGCTCATCCCCGGCGCCCGGAGCCGGGCGTCGTGGGCCGGGGAGCGGTCCAGCACCGCCCACCGCGCGAACACCTCGCGCAGCCGCCGGTCCTGGCGCACCCCGCGGGCCACGACGAAGACGGCCGGGACCATGACGGACAGACCGGCGCAGACCCCGATGGCGACGAAGAGGACGGAGAACACGTCCACGACGCCGTCGAGAGAGACGAGGCCACCCCCGACGAAGGCCCAGCCCACGTGCAGCGCCGCCAGCATCAGCAGGAACAGGGTCAGCCGCTTCCCGCCCAGCAGACGGTCGTTCAGCTCGCCCATGGCCAGGGACCGGTCGGCGAGCAGCGCGGCACGGTCGGGCCAGGTCCGCAGGTGCGCGGGAGGAGGCGGAGGAGGGGGAGGGGAATCACGGCGGGACATGGATCGAGGTTACGGTCTCCCGCCCGTCCCCCGGCCGCCGGAGCGGGGCCGGGGGACGGGGTCCGCGGCCAGAGCCGGACCGTCGTACGGGGGCTCCGGCGCGGGCCGTCAGACGTAGTCCTCCAGCCGGGCGACCGTGAAGCCCTGTTCCTGTATGCGGCGCAGCATGTTCGCCGTCATCTCGGTCATCGACGTGCCCTTGAGGTCGGCGGGGCCCCGGAAGTGGGCCAGGATGATGTCGCCGGGGTGGAGCTTCTTGTCGCCACGCTGGTACTGCATGTTGGTGATCTGCATCGACTCGCGCCACAGCACGATCGCCTCGACACCGCACCGGCCGGCTGCGGCGCGGGTGTCCTCGTTCCAGTTGCCGTAGGGAGGGCGCAGGAGGCGCGGGGTGGTGCCGTACTCCTCGGCGAGCCTGGTCTGCTGACCGCAGATCTCCCGCTGCTGGGCACTCGCGTCCAGGGTACGGAGGTTGGGGTGGCCGAGGGTGTGGTTGGCGACGCCGTTGCCCAGCTCCGCCAGCCGCTCGAAGTAGCCGTAGTCGCTCTTGATGGCGGCGTCGGTGAGGAACATCGTGAAGGGGACCTTGAGGTCCCGCATCATCTCGACGAACTCGGGATCCTTCTCGGCACCGTCGTCGAAGGTGACGAAGACGATCTTGTCCTTGGTGGGTATGTCGCTGATGACCGGCACCTGGCCCGCGCCGGTTCCGACCGGTTTGACCGCGGGGGGTGCGGGCGGCGGGGCGAACGGCTTGAGGCCCCACTTCTCGTAGGCAGCGGCGGCGGCCTGCTCGGGACCCCCGCCGGCAGACCCCTTCCCCTTCCCGCCACCGGCCCCGCCCGGAGCCCCGGGGGACGCGGCGGGCTCGGCCGACGGACGGGCGGGAGAGGCCGTGCTCTCCGTACTGCAGCCCGCTATCAGCCCCGATATGAGCAGAGCGGCGACCGCCGCCGCTCCCGCGCTTCTCTTCCGCACCGTGCAACCCCATGTTCGAACGCCTGATCAGCCGTACTGCTTGACGGCTCGATCGGGCGCGAGGTTGCGTCAGGTGCCGTGGGACTCGAACCGCCAGCGGTGCACGGCGCGCACGACCAGGCCGGCGGCAGGTTCGGGGAGCTCGGGCAGCCCGGCATCGTACGGGGCGTCCCACCAGGTCATCACCAGGACCCGGTCCTGCGGCGCGGTGAAGGTCTCCCGGCGCAGCGGGCGCTCCGGGAGCTCCTGGGCACGGGCCCACTCCAGCAGCTCCGCGCCCCTGCCCGGCTCCGCACGGGCCTCCCACATCAGGGTGACCGTCACGAGTACAGGTTCTCCTTGCTGATCTCGTGCACGTGGTCGTGGTCGTGGCCGTGGCCGTGCCCGGGCACGTGGGGGTCCGCCACCGGCAGGGAGGAGTCGGCCGACAGCTCCCAGTCGGAGGCCGGCCGGTTGCGGGCCACCATCTCGGCGCCCAGCGCCGCGACCATCGCGCCGTTGTCGGTGCACAGCCCGGGCCTCGGCACGCGCAGCCGGATACCGGCCCGTTCGCACCGCTCCTGCGCCATCGCACGCAACCGCGAGTTGGCGGCCACGCCGCCGCCGATCATCAGATGGTCGACGCCCTCGTCCTTGCAGGCCCGCACGGCCTTGCGGGTCAGGACGTCGACGACCGCCTCCTGGAAGGACGCCGCCACATCCCGTACCGGCACCTCCTCGCCGGCGTTGCGCTTCGCCTCGATCCAGCGGGCCACGGCGGTCTTCAGGCCGGAGAAGGAGAAGTCGTACGCCGGGTCACGCGGCCCGCTCAGGCCCCGCGGGAAGGCGATGGCCGCCGGGTCGCCCTCCTTGGCCAGCCGGTCGATCACCGGCCCGCCGGGGAAGCCCAGGTTCAGCACGCGCGCGATCTTGTCGAACGCCTCGCCCGCCGCGTCGTCGATCGTCGCCCCCATCGGCCGCACGTCGGCGGTGATGTCCGGCGCCAGCAGCAGCGACGAGTGCCCGCCGCTCACCAGCAGCGCCATCGTCGGCTCGGGCAGCGGCCCGTGCTCCAGCTGGTCCACGCAGATGTGCGAGGCGAGGTGGTTGACGCCGTACAGCGGCTTGTTCAGGGCGTACGCGTACGCCTTCGCCGCCGAGACCCCGACGAGGAGCGCGCCCGCGAGCCCCGGTCCCGCCGTGACGGCGATGCCGTCCAGGTCGCGGGCGGAGACGCCGGCCTGCTTCAGCGCGCGCTCGATGGTCGGGACCATCGCCTCCAGGTGCGCGCGCGAGGCGATCTCGGGCACGACGCCCCCGAACCGGGCGTGCGTGTCGACACTCGACGCGATGGCGTCCGCGAGCAGGGTCGTCCCGCGGACGATCCCGACGCCCGTCTCGTCGCATGAGGTCTCGATGCCGAGTACGAGCGGCTCGTCGCGTGAGTCAGCCATGACTGTCAGTTCCTTGAGTCTCGGTTCCTTGTACGTGCAGGCGCATGACCAGTGCGTCGATGTTGCCCGGCTGGTAGTAGCCGCGACGGAAGCCGATCGGCTCGAAGCCGAAGCGCTCGTACAGCTTCTGGGCCCGGGTGTTGTCCACCCGCACTTCGAGCAGCACCTCGTCGCACTCGAAGGCGGTGGCGTGCTGGAGCAGGTCGGTCAGGAGCCGGGCGCCGAGCCCCGTGCCCCACTGGTCGCGCGCGACGGCGATGGTCTGGACGTCGCCCAGCCCGCCGGCCGCGGCGAGCCCCGCGTAGCCGACGAGGCGCCCGCCGGCCTCCGCGACGACATAGCGGCGGGTGGCCCGGGGCCCGCGCGCGTGGGCCAGCTCCGACCAGAACATCCCCTCCGACCAGGCGTCGTCGGGGAACAGCTCGTCCTCCAGCGCCAGCACCGGCCCGATGTCCCACCAGCGCATCTCGCGCAGTGCGGTGACGGTCACGGCGTCCCCCGAGGTCCCGGAGGCCCCAGGGGTCACGGCGTCCCCAGAGGGCCCAGGGGCTCCAGGGGTCACGGCGACCCCCGAGGGCCCAGGGGCTCCAGGAGTCCCCGAGGGCTCGGCGTGTCCGGCGCTTCCGGCGGTCGCGTCGGTCACTTCGGGGTGACCACCTTGTAGTTCTTCGGGACCTGCGCGTCCGGCCTCCGCAGATAGAGCGGGCGCGGCTCGGGGAAGTCCTCCCCGGCCCGGATCCGCTCCGCTGCCAGCGCGGCGAGCGCGGCCGCCGACTGGTGCTCGGGGTCGCGGGCGTCCGGGAACACCTCGGCGTACAGCCGTGCCCCGGCCCCGACGGCGGGGAGTCCGGCCACCTGGTCCGCGATGTCGGCGGGGCGGTCCACGGAGGGCTCGCCGACCCGGGTGCGGGCGTTGTCGTAACGCGCCCAGTAGACCTCCTTGCGGCGCGCGTCGGTCGCCACCACGAACGGCTCGTCGATGCCGGAGGCGTACGCGAGTCCGTCGAGGGTGCACAGGCCGTGCACGGGCACGGAGAGCGCGGAGGCGAAGGTCGCGGCCGTCACCAGGCCGACCCTCAGTCCCGTGTACGGGCCGGGGCCGATGCCGACGACGACACCCGTCACGGCGTCGATCTTCAGACCGGCCTCCTGGAGCACCCGGTCGACGGCGGGCAGCAGCAGCTCCCCGTGGCGCCGGGCGTCGACCTGACTCGACCGGGCGACGACGGATTCCCCGTCGTGGAGGGCGACGGTGACGGCGGGCGTGGCGGTATCCATGGCGAGCAAGAGCACGCAAACAGCCTACGGCTCCGCGCGTGGAGGCACGGCGCCCCGTGGCGTCCACGCCCTGCTGCTAACGTCACACCGATACGTTCGTACGAGAGGTGGGCAGTGTGGCTAGGAGCAGCTCGGGATTCGTGGCCGGGCTCACCGCGGCAGCGGTCGCGGCGGTCTGCTTCCTCGCCTACCAGGCGTCGGCCACGGCTCCCGCCGACCTCTCCGCGGAGCCGGCCAGGCCCGCGGCGTCACCGACCGCTCCGGCGCCGGGCGGCGTGAAGCCGCCGGTCAAGGAGGTGCCGACCCCTCCGAAGCAGTCGGGCGCGGGCGCCCGGGTGGTGTATTCGCTCGGGGAGCGGCGGGTCTGGCTGGTCGACGCGAAGGACAAGGTGACGCGCACCTTCGCGGTGATGCCGAGCACCGTCCATCCCAAACCCGGCTCCTACACGGTCACGTCCCGCGCGGGCAGCGTCCCGGGCTCGGACGGCGTACGGATCGAACATGTGGTGCGGTTCACCAGCGTCGACGGCGTGACGATCGGGTTCAGCGCCGCCGTGGACGGCTCGATGGCCACCCCCGACCCGGCGCGCAGGACGGGCGGCATCCGTATGAAGCCCGAGGACGGCGACATGATGTGGACGGTCGCGACGATCAACTCGAAGGTCGTCGTCGTCCCGTGACGCGCGGCTCCCGGCGGGCGGCGCCCGGCCGGGGACTCCGACGGCCCGGGCCGTCCCGCCCGCCGTGGACGGCGGTGGCGCCGCCCCCCGCCTGCCCGTGAGCCCCCCGGCCTCCGGGGCGGCGGAAGGCGCTCTACGCGGCCTCGGGCCGGGCGTCCCGTTCCTCCGCGGCCGGCTCGTCGGTGATGTCCTCGGCCGGGGCCTGGGCCGCGGGCAGCCTCGGCGGGGTCGACACGGCGGTGGCGGCGGCGCACGCGGCGAGCAGGTCCCGCATCGGTACGTCCGACGGCTGACGGGGCTGCGAACGCGGCAGGGGCGCCTCGCGCTTCGGCGTCGGCATGGTTGCCTCCTGTGGCTCCGGGGGCATGCGTGGTTAGGTAGACCTAACCAAGTGCTGGTCTCCATGTGACCACGCCGTGGAGGTACGACGCAACATCGTTGCCGACGTCTTGTCGGAATCTACCGCCGCCGGGGCTGCCGCCGGCTCAGCGCAACGCCAGTTCCACACCCGCCCAGCGCTTCCCGAGCCCCGTCAGGGTCACCACCCGGCGGTCGTCGTCCGTCGAGCCGACGACCCGGTCGATCACCACGTGCAGCCGGTCGTCCGACAGGTCCTCCACCTTGCCGTCGCCCCACTCCACGACGACGACCGACTCGGGCAGCGAGACGTCGAGGTCGAGGTCCTCCATCTCGTCGAGGCCGCCGCCCAGCCGGTAGGCGTCCACGTGGACGAGCGCGGGTCCGCCGGTCAGGGAGGGGTGGACGCGCGCGATGACGAAGGTGGGCGAGGTCACCGCCCCGCGGACGCCCAGGCCCTCGCCGAGCCCGCGCGTGAGGGTGGTCTTGCCGGCGCCGAGCTCACCGGTGAGCATCACCAGGTCGCCGGGGCGCAGCAGAGCGGCGAGCGCGCGGCCCAGGTCCCGCATCTCGTCGGGCGAGTGGAGGGTCAGGCGGGCCGTGGCCTCGGCGGCCGGGCCGTCGGCGGGGACGGGCGTGGGGACGGCGGTCTCAGTGGCCGGGCTGTGCGGCGGATCGAGCGGTGCTTCCATACGTGCCAACGTTAGCGGCTGGCGGGACCGCCCCGACCTTCACCAGCAGGTCCGCCAGCCGGTCGGTGACCGCCTCCGGGTGCTCCAGCATCACCAGGTGGCCGCTGTCCGGGACGATGACGAGCTCGGCGTCCGGGAGCATGTCGGCGATCGCCTCGGTGTGCGAGCTGGGCGTGACGAGGTCCTGGTCGCCGGCGAGCGCCAGCACCGGCACCTCGGCGAAGATGTTCAGCGCCTCCGCCTTGTCGTGCTCGGTGAACGCCGGGTAGAACTCCGCGACCACGTCGATGGGCGTCCCCTCGATCATCCGCTCCGCGAACCGGGCGATCGCGGGGTCCACGTCCTTCGAGCTGAACGAGTAGCGCTTGATGAGCCCCGCGAAGAGGTCCGCCGTGGCCCGCCGGCCGCGCTCCACCAGTTCGGCCTGGGAGCCGAGGGCCCGCAGCACGCCGGGCAGGACACGCCGTACCGCGTTGACCCCGGCCACGGGGAGGCCGTAGTTGACCTCGCCGAGCTTGCCGCAGGAGGTGCCGACGAAGGCGACGCCCACCACCCGCTCGCGGATCAGCTCGGGATACTGGTCCGCCAGGGCCATCACCGTCATGCCGCCCATCGAGTGCCCCACCAGCACCAGGGGGCCGTCCGGGGCGGCCGCGTCGACGACCGCCTTGAGGTCGCGGCCCAGCTGGTCGATGGAGACCGCGACGGCGTCCGGTCCGGCCTGGGCGATGCCGCGCGCGGAGCGGCCGTGGCTGCGCTGGTCCCAGTGCACGGTGCGCACCAGTCCGCGCAGGGCGGCACGCTGGAAGTGCCAGGCGTCCTGGTTGAGGCAGTAGCCGTGGCTGAAGACGACGGTGACGGGGGCCGGGGTCCGGTGCCCGAAGAGCCGGCGCCGCCGGGGCGCGCTGCTGTCCGCCTCGACCTCGTCGACCTCGTAGTAGAGCTCCGTGCCGTCGTCGGCGAGCGCCTTGCCCGGGGTGCCGCGCAGGGATCCGTACGGGCCGGCGGCGTCCAGCGCGAGCCGGGCCTTCCTGCGCATGCCGCGGCCCACGGTGAGCCGCTCGACGGCGACGCCGGCCGCCGCACCGGCCGCGATCACACCGACCGCGGCGCCGGCGAGGCCGGCGAGACGCCAGTTGCCGGCCGCGGCCTCCGTCACGGCCCCCACCGCCGCCTCCCCCGCACTGGTGTCACTCACTGGGCGCTCCCCTGGCTGGTGATCGGCTCTGACGGTCCGACCGGTCGGTGCCTGTCCTACTACTGGCCGGTAAGGGTCCTACCCGGTCGTTGTCCGTTCTACCGGTTCTCCCGGTCGCCGTCCGTTCCCACGGTCCCCGGGGTACCCGCCGGACGGCTTCCGAGGCCCGTCCGCCACTCCGCCTCCGAATCCGCCTCCGAATCCACGTTCCTGTAGACGCGTGGTACCCGGGATCCGATCCGTGTCACGATCTCGTACGCGATCGTGTCCGCCGCCCGCGCCCAGTCCTCGGCGGTCGGCTCGCCGTCGTCCCCCGGCCCGAACAGCACGGCCTCGGCCCCCGGAGGAACGGTGTCGCCGTCGAGGTCGACGACGAACTGGTCCATCGCGACCCGTCCCGCCACCGTGCGCACCTTGTCCCCCACCAGCACGGGGCCGCGCCCGGACGCGTGGCGCGGGACGCCGTCGGCGTAGCCGAGCGGCACGAGGCCCAGGGTCGTCGGGCGCGGGGTGATGTAGTGGTGACCGTAGCTCACGCCGTGTCCCGCCGGGGCCTGTTTCACCAGGGCGAGACTGCCGGAGAGCCGCATGACGGGCCGCAGGCCGAAGTCGGCGGGCGTGCCGATCCCGGGGCTGGGCGACACGCCGTACATCGCGATGCCGGGCCGTACGAGGTCGAAGTGCGCGTCCGGGAGGGTCAGGGTCGCGGGCGAGTTGGCGATGTGCCGTACCTCGGGCTCGACGCCCGCCTCCTCGGCGTAGGCCAGCATCTCGCGGAACGACTCCAGCTGGGCGGCGATGGAGGGGTGGCCGGGCTCGTCGGCGCAGGCGAAGTGCGACCAGAGGCCGGTCACCCGGACCGCTCCGTCGGCCTGGGCCTTGAGGGCCTCGCCGACGAGCTCGGGCCAGTCGGCGGGCTGGCAGCCGTTGCGGCCGAGTCCGGTGTCGGCCTTGAGCTGTACGCGGGCGGTCCGCCCGGCCCCTCGGGCCGCCGCGACGACCTCGCGCAGGGCCCACATGCCGCTGACGGACATGTCCAGCCCGGCTTCGACGCCCTCGCGCCACGGGTCTCCCGGCGTCCACAGCCAGCACAGGATCCGGCCCTCGACGCCGGCGGCGCGCAGCGCGAGCGCCTCGTGCGGCGTGGCGGTCCCGAGCCAGGTGGCCCCGGCCGCGAGCGCGGCGCGGGCGCAGGGCACGGCCCCGTGGCCGTACGCGTCGGCCTTCACCACGCCCATCACCTGGGCGTGCGGAGCGACACGGGCGCGCAGCGCGCGCACGTTGGCGCGCAGCGCGCCGAGGTCGATCTCGGCGCGGGCGCGGAGGGTCTGCGGTGTCTCACTCATCCCGCCCAGTGTCTCAGGTACCCCCCTCCCCCTCCGCCAGGCGGGTTCGCGTCCGCCCGTACGGCAACCGGCCGCCCAGCCCCGCCGGGGGGCGGCGACCGGCGGACGGCAGGCGGCCGGCCCCGACCGCCGGCCCGGACCCCGGCCCCCCGGCCCCGCCTCAGTCCCGCACGTCCCGCCACGCGTCCGGGAGCGCCGCCGCCACGTCGTGCGCGGCGATGGGGGCGTCACGGGACGCGCGGCGGGCGGCCAGGCCGTGCAGATAGGCGCCGGCCGAAGCGGCGTCGCGGGGCGCGAGGCCCGCCGCCAGCAGGGAGCCGGTCAGCCCCGACAGGACGTCCCCGCTCCCCGCGGTGGCCAGCCAGGACGTGCCGGTCGGGTTCACCCGTACCGGCGTGCCGCGCGCCGGCCCGGCGACCAGCGTCGTCGAGCCCTTGAGCAGCACGGTCGCCCCGAAGCGGGCCGCCAGCTCCCGCACCGCGTCCAGCCGGCCCGCCTCGACCTCCTCGCGCGCCACGCCCAGCAGCGCCGCCGCCTCGCCCGCGTGCGGGGTGAGGACCGTCGGGGCGGGCCGGGCCCGCAGGACGGCCGGGTCCAGGTGCCGCAGCCCGTCCGCGTCGACCAGGACCGGTACGTCCGACTCCAGCACGTCGTCGATGCCGGGGGTGTCGCCGAGCCCCGGTCCGATCACCCAGGCCTGCACCCGCCCCGCCTTGCCCGGCGGTCCCGTGTGGACCAGCGTCTCGGGGAAGCGCGCCAGCACCGATTCGCCCGCCGGCCCCACGTACCGCACGGCCCCGGCGCCGCCCCGCAGCGCACCCGCCACGGCGAGTACCGCCGCGCCCGGGTAGCGGGCGGATCCGGCCACCAGGCCGACGACGCCCCGCCGGTACTTGTCGCTCTCGGCCACGGGCACCGGCAACAGCCGTGCCACGTCCTCGTGCTGCAGCGCCTCCAGCTCCGGGACGGACGGCAGGCGGCCGGCCAGCCCGATGTCGACGAGCCGCACGGCCCCGGCGTACTCGCGCGCGGGATCGATCAGCAGGCCCGGCTTGTACGCCCCGAAGGTCACCGTCGCGTCGGCGCGGACCGCCTCGCCCGCCACCTCGCCCGTGTCCGCGTCCACCCCGCTCGGCAGGTCGACCGCCACCACCACCGCGTCCGATCCGCGGGCCGCCCGGACCACCGGCACCGCGTCCGGCCGGAGCCCACCGCGTCCGCCGATGCCGGTGATGCCGTCCAGGACGAGGTCCGCCCCGGCCAGCACCTCGTACGGGTCCTCCGCGACCGATCCGCCGGCCCCGCGCAGCGCCGCCAGCCCGGCCTCATGGGCCCGTGGGCCGAGCGGCACCACCGACACGCCGGCCCCGCGCCGGGCCAGCCGGGCCCCCGCGTACAGCGCGTCACCGCCGTTGTCCCCGCTGCCGACGAGCAGGACCACCCGGGCGCCGTACACGCGGCCCAGCAGCCCGGCGCACACGGCGGCCAGCCCCGCGGCGGCCCGCTGCATCAGCGCGCCCTCCGGCAGCCTCGCCATCAGTTCGGCCTCGGCGGCCCGTACGGTCTCCACGCGGTAAGCGGTTCGCATACGGTCAACCCTCCGCGATCACCACCGCCGACGCCACCCCCGCGTCATGGCTGAGGGAGACGTGCCAGTGCCGTACGCCCAGTTCGGCCGCGCGCGCGGCCACCGTTCCCCGTACCCGCAGCCGCGGCCGGCCGCTGTCCTCGACGTACACCTCGGCGTCCGTCCAGTGCAGCCCCGCCGGGGCCCCCAGCGCCTTGGCGATCGCCTCCTTCGCCGCGAACCGCGCCGCCAGCGAGGCGATGCCGCGCCGCTCCCCGCTGGGCAGCAGCAGTTCCCTCTCCAGGAACAGCCGCTGCGCCATCGAGGGCGTACGCTCCAGCGCCGCCGCGAACCGGTCGATCTCCGCGACGTCGATCCCCACCCCAATGATCATGCTTTCACTCCACTGTCACCGATTTGGCCAGGTTCCTCGGCTGGTCCACCTCGTTGCCGCGGGCCGTCGCCAGCTCGCACGCGAAGACCTGCAACGGCACTGTGGACACCAGCGGCTGGAGCAGCGTGGGGGTCGCCGGGACGCGGATCAGATGGTCCGCGTACGGCACGACCTCCTCGTCCCCCTCCTCCGCGATCACGATGGTCCGCGCTCCCCGCGCCCGGATCTCCTGGATGTTCGACACGATCTTGTCGTGCAGCACCGACCTCCCCCGCGGCGAGGGCACCACGACGACCACCGGCAGGTCCTGCTCGATCAGCGCGATGGGCCCGTGCTTGAGCTCGCCCGCCGCGAACCCCTCGGCGTGCATGTAGGCGAGCTCCTTGAGCTTCAACGCGCCCTCCAGGGCGACCGGGTAGCCCACGTGCCGGCCCAGGAACAGCACCGTGTCCTTGCCGGCGAGCGAGCGCGCCAGCTCCCGCACGGGCTCCATGGTCTCCAGGACCCGCTCGACGTCCTCGGCGATCCTGGCGAGGTCCCGGACGACCGCCCGGATCTCGTCGCCCCACTTGGTGCCCCGCACCTGCCCCAGGTAGAGGGCGAGCAGGTAGACGGCGACGAGCTGGGTGAGGAACGCCTTGGTGGAGGCGACGGCGACCTCGGGGCCCGCGTGCGTGTAGAGCACCGCGTCCGACTCGCGCGGGATCGTCGAACCGTTGGTGTTGCAGACCGCGAGCACCCGGGCGCCCTGCTCCCGGGCGTGCCGCAGCGCCATCAGGGTGTCCATGGTCTCGCCGGACTGGGAGATCGCGATCACCAGCGTCCGGTCGTCCAGGATCGGGTCGCGGTAGCGGAACTCGCTCGCCAGCTCCACCTCGCACGGGATGCGGGTCCAGTGCTCGATGGCGTACTTGGCGATCAGGCCGGCGTGGAAGGCGGTCCCGCAGGCCACCACGACGACCTTGTCGGCCTCGCGCAGCACGGCGGCCGGGATCCGGATCTCGTCGAGCGTCAGGGACCCGGCGGCGTCGATCCGGCCCAGCAGGGTGTCGGCGACCGCCTTCGGCTGCTCGGCGATCTCCTTGAGCATGAAGTAGTCGTAGCCGCCCTTCTCGGCCGCCGAGGCGTCCCAGTCGACGTGGTACGACCGCACCTCGGCGGGGGCCCCGTCGAAGCCGGTGACGGTAACGCCGTCCCGGCGCAGCTCCACCACCTGGTCCTGGCCCAGTTCGATCGCGGAGCGGGTGTGGTCGATGAAGGCGGCCACGTCCGAGGCGAGGAACGCCTCGCCCTCGCCGACGCCCACCACCAGGGGGGAGTTGCGGCGCGCCCCGACCACCACGTCCGGTTCGTCGGCGTGCACGGCGACCAGGGTGAAGGCGCCCTGCAGCCGCCGGCACACCTGACGCATCGCCTCGGCCAGGTCGGCCGCCGACGAGTGGGCCTCGGCCAGCAGATGGGCGACGACCTCGGTGTCGGTCTCGGAGTCCAGCCCGTGTCCGCGTCCGGCCAGCTCGGAGCGGAGCTCGGCGAAGTTCTCGATGATCCCGTTGTGCACGACGGCGACGCGCCCCGCGTTGTCCAGGTGCGGGTGCGCGTTGACGTCGGTCGGGCCGCCGTGGGTCGCCCAGCGGGTGTGCCCGATGCCCGTGGAACCGCTCGGCAGCGGTCTGGTGACGAGTTCCTTCTCCAGGTTGACGAGCTTGCCCGCCTTCTTCGCCGCGGCCAGCCCGCCGTCGGCGAGCACCGCGACACCGGCCGAGTCGTAGCCCCGGTACTCCAGTCGCTTGAGGCCCGCGATCACCACATCAAGCGCCGACTGCCCGCCGACGTAACCCACGATTCCGCACATGGCGGCAGCCTAGGGGGTGTCCCGCCGATCGGGCCGGACCGGCGAGGCGCCCCCTCCGGGGTGTCCCGCCGATCGGGCCGGCCCGGCGAGCGGCGTTCGTCGCCGGGGGCCCCCGCCGGGTCGCCTCCCTCCCGGGGCCGAGGGGACGCCTCGCAAGGCTGGGTCGCGCGGCGGGGCCGTCCGGAGGTGCCCCGCGCGGCACGGCTCAGGCCTTCGCCCGATAGGCCCGCATCGCCAACGGGGCGAACACCAGGGCGATCCCGGCCGCCCAGGCCAGGGACCACAGCACCGGCCCGGCCACCTCACCGCCGAGCAGCAGCCCCCGGAACGCGTCGGACAGATGGGTGACCGGGTTGACCTCCACCCATGCCTGGAGCCAGCCGGGCATGGTGTCGACCTGGGCGAACGCGCTGCTGGTGAAGGTGATCGGGAAGATCAGGGTGAACCCGAACGCCTGCACCTTCTCCGCGTCGCCCGCGAGCATCCCGATGAGCACCGCGCACCACGACACGGCCGCCGCGAAGAGGACGAGCAGCACCAGGCCCGCGAGCAGTCCGCCGAACCCTCCGGTGATCCGGAAGCCGAGCGCGAGGCCGAGGGCGATCATCAGCAGCATCGCCCACACGTGCTTGGCCAGATCGGCGGTGATCCGGCCGAAGAGCGGCGCGGACCGGGCTATCGGCAGGCTCCGCAGCCGGTCGAAGACGCCCTTGGTGAGGTCGGTGTTGAGCGCCATCGCGGTGTAGATGGTCATGAACAGCGTGTTCTGCACGATGATCCCCGGCAGGGCGTACTTCAGGTACTCCTGGGGCGTCCCGGCCATCTGCCCGCCGAGGACGTAGGTGAAGAGGAACACGAACATGATCGGAGTGATGCTGCAGTCGACCAGCTCCAGCGGATTGTGCTTGACCGCCACCAGGCTGCGCCACGCCATGGTGGCCGTCTGCCGCAGCGCCGCGCCGGGGCGGACGTGGCCGCGCGAGGTCACCGGCGGCGCGGTGAGGGTGGTGGCGCTCATGCCGGACTCACCACCTTCTCGCTCTCGCTGTCGTCGGGCCCGGCCCCCCGGCCCCCGGGGCCGCCGTCCCGCGCGGGCTCGGCCCGGTGCCCGGTCAGGGCGAGGAAGACCTCGTCGAGGGAGGAGCGGCGCAGGGCCAGCTCCCCCAGCGCGATCCCTTCGCGGTCCAGCCGCCGCACGACGGCGGGCATCAGCTCGGGGTCCTTGACCGGGGCGGTGACGGTCCCGCCCTCGATCCGGGCCTGTGGTCCCGCCGCCTCGGCGACCAGGGCGTGCGCGACCGCGAGGTCGGCCGGGCGCAGCGGCCGCAGCTGGAGCACCTGACCGCCCACCTCGGCCTTCAGCCCGTCGGGCGTGCCCTCGGCGATCACCCGGCCCTTGTCGACCACCACGATCCGGTCGGCGAGGAGATCGGCCTCGTTCAGGTACTGCGTGGTGAGCAGGGCCGTGACCCCGTCGGCGACCAGCCCCCGCAGCATGTCCCACAGCTCACCGCGGCTGCGCGGGTCCAGTCCCGTGGTCGGCTCGTCGAGGAAGAGGACGCTCGGGCCGCCGACCAGGCTGGCCGCCAGGTCCAGCCGCCGCCGCATGCCGCCCGAGTACGTCTTCACGGCCCGCCCGGCGGCCTCGTCCAGTCGGAAGCGGTCCAGCAGCTCGCCGGCCCGCGCCCTGGCGTCCGGCCGTGACATGCCCAGCAGGCGCCCTATGAGCAGCAGGTTCTCGGCGCCGGTCAGGTTCTCGTCGACCGCGGCGTACTGCCCGGTGAGGCCGATGAGGGAGCGCACCAGGCCCGCCTCCCGCACCACGTCGTGACCGGCGACCAGGGCACGGCCGGCGTCCGGCCGCAGCAGGGTGGCGAAGATCCGTACCGCGGTCGTCTTCCCCGCGCCGTTGGGCCCGAGCAGGCCGAGCACCGTCCCGGCGGGTGCCGCCAGGTCCACCCCCGCCAGCGCCCGCGTCTCCTTGAACCGCTTGGCCAGACCTTCCGCCTGGATCGCGTACGTCATGGGGAGTGTCCCTTCGACTCGGCCGCGCGTCGGCACACGTCGGGCCGGGACGGGCCGCCGCCCGCACACCCCGACGCCCACCCTTCCCACAACTGTGACGTACACCACTGACATTCCGCCGCCGAAGCCCGGACCGCCCCCGTCCGCCCGGCCGCCGGCCGGCCGCCCCGGCTCGCCGACCGGCCCGGAACCGCCGCGGGCCGCCGTCCACCGCCCGCCTCCCCGGCCCGGACCACACCTCCGCGCGGCCGTACCGTGACCGAGCACACGGCCCGGAACCCGCCCGCAGCCCCGACAATGGCTTGGTGATCACTTCGCCGCCACGAAGCGCCGGGGCCCACCGCCGGGCCGAGGCCACCCCGTACGTCGATCTCACCCGCGCCGAGTGGAGCGCGCTGCGCGACAAGACGCCGCTGCCCCTCACCGCCGACGAGGTCGAACGGCTGAGGGGTCTGGGCGACGTCATCGACCTCGACGAGGTCCGCGACATCTACCTCCCGCTCTCGCGCCTGCTGAACCTCTACGTCGGCGCGTCCGCCAACCTCCGCGGCGCCCTCAACACCTTCCTCGGTGAGAAGGGCGCCCAGCGCGGCACACCCTTCGTGATAGGGGTCGCCGGCTCCGTGGCCGTCGGCAAGTCCACGGTCGCCCGTCTCCTCCAGGCGCTGCTCGCCCGCTGGCCCGAGCACCCGCGCGTCGAACTGGTCACCACCGACGGGTTCCTGCTCCCCATGAAGGTGCTCAAGGAGCGCGGCCTGGTCTCCAGGAAGGGGTTCCCCGAGTCGTACGACCGGCGCGCCCTGACGCGTTTCGTCGCCGACATCAAGGCCGGCAAGGACGAGGTCACCGCCCCGGTCTACTCCCATCTGATCTACGACATCGTGCCCGGACAGCTCCTGACGGTCCGCCGGCCCGACATCCTGATCGTCGAGGGCCTCAACGTCCTCCAGCCGGCGCTGCCCGGCAAGGACGGCCGCACCCGGGTCGGCCTCGCCGACTACTTCGACTTCTCGGTGTACGTGGACGCGCGCGCCGAGGACATCGAGGGCTGGTACCTCAACCGCTTCCGCAAGCTGCGCGCGACGGCGTTCCAGAACCCGTCCTCGTACTTCCAGAAGTACACCCAGGTCACCGAGGACGAGGCGCTCGCCTACGCCCGCACCACCTGGCGGACCATCAACAAGGTGAATCTGCTGGAGAACGTGGCGCCGACGCGCGGCCGTGCCAACCTCGTCGTACGCAAGGGGCCCGATCACAAGGTCCAGCGTCTGTCCCTGCGCAAACTGTGAAGGTCCTCGTGTGCTGCATCTACGCCTGATCGTCCCCGCCGAACGCACCGACGAGGCCGTGCGGGCGATCCGCCGGACGGTCGGCACCACCCACCTGGCCGTGGTCCCCGGCGCCGCCCTCGATCCGCCCGGCGACCTCGTGCTGTGCGACGTGGCCCGCGAGGCGGGTGACCAGCTCATCGCCGAACTGCGCGGACTGGGCATCGACACGTCCGGTTCGATCACCGTCGACGACATCGGGCTGTCGCTCTCGCGCCACGCCGACCGTGCGGAGGAGGAGGCGCCGGGCGAGGGCGCGGACGCGGTGCTGTGGGAGAAGCTGACGGAGGCGACGCACGAGGAGTCGACGCTCACCGTCACCTATGTCGCGTTCCTCGCCGTCGCGACGATGCTCGCCGCGTGCGGTGTGATGCTCGACAACGCGATCCTGATCGTGGGCGCGATGGCGGTGGGCCCGGAGTTCGGCCCGCTCGCCGGGATCTCGACCGCGCTGGTGCGGCGCGCACCCCGGCTGGTGTGGCGTTCGCTGGTGGCGCTGGTGGGAGGGTTCGCCGCGGCGATGGTGCTGACGGCGGGCTTCTCGTGGCTGATGAACGCCCTCGGCCTGTTCACGCTCGACATGGTCGAGGCGGCCCGGCCCAACACCTCGTTCATCTGGAAGCCCGACTGGATGTCCTTCGTGGTCGCGTTCCTGGCGGGCGTCGCGGGCACGCTCTCGCTGACCTCCGCCAAGTCGGGCGCGCTGATCGGCGTGGCGATCTCGGTGACGACGGTCCCCGCAGCGGCGAACGCGGCGGTGGCGTTCAGCTACGCGGACTTCGGCCAGACGTGGGGATCGGCCGCCCAGCTGATGGCGAACCTGGCCGGCATCGTGCTCGCGGGCACGCTGACGCTGCTGGCCCAGAAGGGGTTGTGGGCGGTGCAGCGCCGCCGGGCCGGCTGACGGGTACGGACGGCGGAAGGGCGCCCCTGCCGTGACGGCGGGGGCGCCCTTCTCCGTGGGCCCGCGGGCCCCGCGGTCACGGGCTCACGCCCGTTCGCCCGCGAGGCCCGCGCCCACCCGGTCGTCCGGGGGCGGGCGGTACGTCAGCCCAGGGCCGACTTCACCGCGTCGGCCAGCCGGCCGGCGACCGACCGGGCCTGCTCGATGTCGGCGGCCTCGACCATGACCCGTACCAGCGGCTCGGTGCCCGAGGGGCGCAGCAGTACGCGCCCGGTGGAGCCCAGCGCGCGCTCGGCCTCCGCGACGGCGGTGCCCAGCTCCGCGGAGGTCTTCACCCGCGACTTGTCGACGTCCTTGACGTTGATCAGCACCTGCGGCAGGCGCTCCATGACCCCGGCCAGCTCGGCGAGCGAGCGACCGGTGGCCGCGACGCGGGCCGCGAGCAGCAGGCCGGTGAGGGTGCCGTCGCCCGTGGTGGCGTGGTCGAGCACGATGACGTGCCCGGACTGCTCGCCGCCCAGCGCGTAGCCGTGCTCCTTCATCGACTCCAGGACGTACCGGTCACCGACGGCCGTCTGCACCAGCTGCAGGCCCTCGCGCTCCATGGCCAGCTTGAAGCCCAGGTTCGACATGACGGTGGCGACGACGGTGTCGCCGCGCAGCGTCCCGGCCTCGCGCATGGCCAGCGCGAGCACGGCGAGGATCTGGTCCCCGTCGACCTCGGCGCCGGTGTGGTCCACGGCCAGGCAGCGGTCGGCGTCACCGTCGTGGGCGATGCCGAGGGCGGCGCCGTGCTCCACGACGGCGGCCTTCAGCAGGCCCAGGTGGGTGGAGCCGCAGCCGTCGTTGATGTTGAGCCCGTCAGGGGTGGCGCCGATGGTGATGACCTCGGCGCCCGCCTGCCTGAACGCCTCGGGCGAGACACCGGACGCGGCGCCGTGCGCCTCGTCCAGCACGACCTTGAGGCCGCCGAGCGGGTTGGGCAGGACGGAGAGCAGATGGGCGACGTACTGGTCGAAGCCCTCGTGGTAATCGGCCACCCGGCCGACGCCCGCGCCGGTCGGCCGCTCCCACGGCTCACCGGTGCGGTGCTGCTCGTACACCGTCTCGATCCGGTCCTCCAGCTCGTCGGCGAGCTTGTGGCCGCCGCGCGCGAAGAACTTGATCCCGTTGTCCGGCATGGCGTTGTGGCTCGCGGAGAGCATCACGCCCAGGTCGGCACCGAGCGCACCGGTGAGGAAGGCCACGGCGGGGGTGGGCAGCACGCCCACGCGCAGGACGTCGACGCCCGCGCTCGCGAGGCCCGCCACGACGGCGGCCTCCAGGAACTCTCCCGACGCACGCGGGTCCCGCCCGACCACGGCGGTCGGCCGATGTCCTTCAAAGGTCCCCGCCTCGGCGAGCACATGCGCCGCCGCGACCGAGAGGCCGAGCGCGAGCTCGGCCGTCAGGTCCGCGTTGGCGACACCGCGCACGCCGTCCGTGCCGAAGAGTCGTCCCACAACTGTCCTCCGAAAATGCTCCGAAAATGCAAGCCTCTGAGCGTTGTCTGCCCGTTGTCACGCTAGAGGTGTGGATAGACGTACGCCCCGGCAGCACAGAGGTGTGCCGCCGGGGCGTACGCGCAAACCAGGCCGAGCAGGCGATTTAGCGCTTGCTGTACTGCGGGGCCTTACGGGCCTTCTTCAGACCGGCCTTCTTGCGCTCGACCGCACGGTCGTCGCGGCTCAGGAAGCCGGCCTTCTTGAGGGCGCCGCGGTTGTTGTCCACGTCGGCCTCGTTCAGCGCGCGGGCCACGCCGAGGCGCAGGGCGCCGGCCTGACCGGAGACACCGCCACCCGAGATACGGGCGATGACGTCGTAGCGGTTGTCGAGCTCGAGCACCTTGAAGGGCTCGTTGACTTCCTGCTGGTGCACCTTGTTGGGGAAGTAGTCCTCAAGGGTGCGACCGTTGATCTTCCACTTGCCGGTGCCCGGAACGATCCGGACGCGGGCGATGGCGTTCTTGCGACGGCCCAGGCCGGCCGCCGGCTGCGGGTCGCCGAAGCGGGACGCCAGCGACTCGGAGGTGTACTCACCCTCGACGGGGACCTCGGACTCGAAGGTGGTGACCTCCGCGTAGGTCTCTTCGCCCTCGACGGGGGTCTCAACAGTGGTCTCGGCCACGATTCTCCTCAGATTTCTTTTCTTCTTAGGGGGTGGCCGGAACTACTGCGCGACCTGGGTGATCTCGAACGGGACCGGCTGCTGAGCAGCGTGCGGGTGCTGGTCGCCCGCGTAGACCTTCAGCTTCGAGAGCATCTGACGGCCCAGGGTGTTCTTGGGGATCATGCCCTTGATGGCCTTCTCCACGGCCTTCTCCGGGCTCTTCGCAAGCAGCTCGTCGTAGCGCACGGAGCGGAGACCACCCGGGTAGCCGGAGTGGCGGTACGCCATCTTCTGGGTCTTCTTGTTGCCGGACAGGTGAACCTTGTCGGCGTTGATGATGATGACGAAGTCGCCCATGTCCATGTGGGGGGCGTAGATCGGCTTGTGCTTACCCCGGAGGAGGTTCGCTGCCGTAGTCGCCAGACGGCCCAGGACGATGTCCTGCGCGTCGATGATGTACCACTGGCGCGTCACATCGCCGGGCTTGGGGCTGTACGTACGCACGGTCGTAGCCTTCGCTTCTTCAGTGTTGGGGTATCCCCAAGCCCCTCGGGCTTAGGGGAAGGGTCCTGACAGGGCCACCCGGACGATCACGACAGCCTTGGCGGCCCTACGGGGACGCAACCCGAGTGCCTGCCGCTGGATCATCGGCCCGGTGGACCGGCGTAAGGGCCCCTCGCGTGAGAACGACCAAGCCAATACGCATAACGAACCAGAAGGATACGCGGGCTCCCCCACCCGGGTCAAAACCGCCCCCCGGCGGCGGCGCGGACCGCGTCACTCCGGCTCGCGGCCCCCACCCGGGGCGGCCGCGGAGCCGGCGTCCGCACCGGCTCCACGACGAAACGGACGGACGCCTCCAGCCTACGAGCCGGGGCCGTGGCCGCCACCGGACCCGGGCGGGTCACCGGGCCGCGGCCGGTCACCAGGCGCGAGCCGCCACCGGACCCGGGCGCCGGGCCGTCACGAGACCGGGGCCTGAACCGGCTCCATGACGAAACGGACGGACACCTCCAGCTTGCGGGCCAGGGCCTGGGCCTCCTCGGAGGTGTCCGCCCCGACCGCGATGTGGGCGACACGGTTGCCGACCGAGCGGTGCTCCTCGATCACGTCGCCCGGGGCGATGGCCAGCTCCGCGTGGATCAGGTTCGGGTGGGCCAGCACCTCGTCCCATCCCTCGACCGCCACCAGCCGGCCCTTGGGCGGGGTGAGGAAGCGGATCGCCGAGCCGCGCACCGGCTTCAGGGCCGCCTTGTCGACGGGGTTCCCGAGGACGCTGTCGAACACCAGTCCGAACCACTCCAGACCGGGGATGACGTGCGCCAGCATGCGGTGGATCCAGCCGCCCGCGTTGCGTACGTGGACCTCGCCGAGGACGACGCCGCGCTCGGTCCACCACAGCTCGACGTGGAACTGTCCGTAGCGCAGCTCCAGCGCGGTGAGGGCGGCGACGACCTGGCGCTCGATCTCCCGGGCGGTGTCCTCCGGGAGGATCGCCGGGATGACGTACTCGACCTCGAAGAAGTTCGGCGGCGGGAGCAGCTCCTTCGAGGTGAGGGCGAGGACGTGCGGCACGCCGTCCACGAAGACGCCCTCCGCGCTGTACTCGGGCCCTTCCACGAATTCCTCGACGATGAAGGAGCCACGGCCCTCTTCCGGCAGGAACTCCAGGGCCGCCGCGAGGTCCTCGGGACCGTCGATCCGGGTGACCCCCTCGCTGCCCATGGCGTCACGCGGCTTGACCACCCACGGCCCGGTGGACCCGGCGAGGAAGTCACGGGCCTCGGCCTCGTCCGCGCAGACCAGGAACCGCGGCTGGAGGAAGCCCGCGGCGGACAGGGCCGCCCGCGCCTCGTCCTTGGTGCGGACCCGGTGGACGGCGTGCGGCGGGTTGCCCGGCCGGCCGAGCGCGTCAGCGGCCTCGGCGACCGCCTCCTGGGCCATCTCCCGTACGCCGAAGACGACGTCGAAGCGGTCGCCCGCCGCCGCCCGCTCGCGCGCCCAGGCCGCGGTGGTGCCGGGCACCTCGAAATCGACGGCCGACGTCTCGTCGACGAGGGCGGTGATCGCCGGGGTGGCGGCGAGGGTGGCCTCCTGGTTGGTCACGTGTATCCGCAGACCGCGCTTGCGGGCCTGGCGGATCGCCGCCTCGACGACGTCGACGGCGAGGGTGGCGTTGCCGGCGCCGCCGACGAAGAGAAGCTGGGGGGTGGCCGGCTCGGCCATCTGTGCTCCCGGGATGGTCAGGTGTGCGGACACGGTTCGGTCGGTCGGAGGTCGGTCAGATCGTGAGCAGGAGTTTCCCGGTCGTCGCCCGGCTCTCCAGGAGCCGGTGCGCCTCGGCGGCCTCCCGCAGGGGCAGCGTCGCGTGGAGGTGCGGGGTGAGGACGCCGTCCGCCAGGTGGCCGAAGACGGCGCCGCCCGCGGCGCGCAGCGTCTCGGCGTCGTACACGTAGTCCCTCATCGTGGGACGGGTGACGAACAGGGAGCCGCCGCCGCGCAGCTGCTCGATGTCGAACGGCGGCACGGGACCGCTGGACAGCCCGCACAGCGCGAGCAGTCCGCGCCGGCCCAGGGACCGCAGGCTGGTGAGGTACGTCGACGCCCCGACCGAGTCGTAGACCACCCGGGCGCCCCGGCCGTCGGTCAGCTCCCGTACGGCGGTGTCGAAACCGTCGTACCCGATGGCGTGGTGCGCGCCGGCCTCACGC
Source organism: Streptomyces sp. SP18CS02 (assembly GCF_036322365.1). Taxonomy (NCBI): domain Bacteria; kingdom Bacillati; phylum Actinomycetota; class Actinomycetes; order Kitasatosporales; family Streptomycetaceae; genus Streptomyces; species Streptomyces sp. SP18CS02. Next base: position 37,421 of record NZ_JAQYXC010000295.1, on the reverse strand, counting down.
GCGGCCTTCTCCTTCTCGGGCGTGGAGGTGACCGCGATCACCGTCGCCCCGCGCGCCGCCGCCAGCTGGACGAGGAAGCGCCCGAGCCCTCCGGCCGCCGCCAGCACCACCACGGTGTCGCCCTCGGCCACCGCGTGGGTCTGGTGGGTGAGGTAGTACGCCGCCAGGCCCTGGAGCGTGACGGCGGCCGCGGCGGCCAGGTCGACGTCCTCCGGTACGGGGATCAGCTTGTCCTGGGGGACGACGGTGTACTCGGCGTAGGCGCCGAGCTGGGAGGCGTAGGCGACCCGGGCACCCTCCGCGAACTCCGTGACGCCCTCGCCGAGGGCCGTGACCACACCGGCGCCCTCCTGCCCCGGAGTGAAGGGGGTCGCGGCGGGGTAGCTGCCGTTGCGGTAGTAGACGTCGATGAAGTTGACGCCGGCCGCGGTGTTGCGGACCAGGACCTCGCCGCTGCCCGGTACGGGCACCTCGGTGTCCGCGAGGACGAGCGCGGAGGGCCCGCCGGGGCTGGTGACGCTGATGGACTGCATGCTCTTCCCACTCCAGGTCGTGCTGTGGCTGCCGGGTGCCGGCCGCGCCGGGTTCAGGACTGTGCTGCGGAACTCTCGCCGAAGACGTTCAGGAAGTAGTTGATGTCCGACGTCAGCCCCTTCACCATGTCGCCGATGCGCGCGCCGCCCCCGGTGGCGCCGAGGCCGGCCTCGTTGCGCCGGCGCGTGCGGTCGGAGAAGGGGAGTGACCCCGGGTCCAGGTAGCGTATGGCACCGTCGGCGGCACGGCGCGGAATGACCCCGGAACGGGCGTAACGGCTGGCGCTGAAGGGGATGTCGAGCCGTCCCTCCTCGAAGGCGGCGCCGATCTCCTTGTACAGACAGGCCGTTGCCAGGATCGGCTCCACGATCTCCGCCACCTCCTGGAGGATCCACTCCAGTTCGTGACCCACCCGCTCCTCGTCGAGCGCGATGAAGTCGAGCAGCGGGGAGTTGGCCCGGGAGGCCAGCAGCAGTCCGTCGATGTTGGCGCGGGTGTCGGGGATGCCGAAGGCCTCCAGGTACGTCTTGGTGATCAGCTTGCTGGCGCCGCCGAGCCGGGCCACCAGCGCCCCGTAGAAGATGAGGTCCTCGGCGTGGGGGCGCTCCTTGGGGAAGACGCCCATGAACTCGTGCAGGACGGCGTGCACCTCGACGCCCTCGGGGAGGTAGCGGGCCGCCAGGACGGGGATCGCCCGCAGGGCGGCGACGTCCTGCTCGACATGGCCGCCCTGGGGGTACGCCACCGAGATGCACCGCACGCCTTCGCGCGCGGCGGCCACGGCCTCCAGGACGCTGATGGCGAGCGAGATCGACGGGGGCACGAGCACCGCGGTGAGCGTGCCGAACAGCTCCCGGTCGATGACGAGTCCGCGCCCGGCGAGGTCACCGCAGAGCGCGTCCACGTCCCGCCAGGCGGCCAGCGACTCGCTCAGCGGAACGGCCTTCGAGTACGGCAGGTTGTACGAGATCCCGCCGCCCTCGAAGGAGGTGATCCCGGAGGCCACCGAGGTTTCGAAGAGCCGGCGCGCGTCGGGGGAGCCGTGCCGCACCTCCAGGGGTGCGGTCACGGCTTCGTTCAGTTCCCGGCCCCTTTGCCACCCGTGGGTGACAAGGGGGTAGCCGTTGAGTTCGGCCGAGTTGCGCAGCAGCGCGGCCCGGGCGTTGTCGAACCGTTTCAGCCGGGTGTGCGAGTCGATGGTGAGCGTCAGGACGTCCGGCTTGGCGTGCCGTTCGAGATCCTTCAGCAGGGTCATCATCTGGGCGTGCGAGCCGACGCCGCAGCGCGGCTGCAGCGCGACGCGCCCGGCGGAGCGCGCCGCGTGCAGCACCTCGGCGGCGGTCGGCTTGCCGAGCTGCCGCACATAGGCGACGGACTCGGCGAGTGTGGGGAGCTCCGGGGGCTCCGGCGGTGGTACGGCGTCGCTCATGAGGCCGTGGACGGCTGGGCGGTCCGGGCGCGGAGCTCGTCCAGGGTGGCCGGCAGGAGCTCCGGGTCGGACAGGACGACGTCGACGCCGAGCTTGTGGAACCGGTCGAGGTCGGCGGGGTCCTTGTAGCTGCCCACGGAGAGGTTGCCGCCGAGGATCACCGGGCAGTCCAGGAGGCCCCGGGCACGGGCCGATGGCAGGTCCTGGAGGTCCTCGTAGGCGTGTCCGTTGAGGCTGCCGATGATCACCGCCTCGGCCTCGGGGTGCTCGGCGTACGCGTCGGCGAACTCGTCGATCGAGGAGCACGTACCGACATTGACGACATGGAACCCCTGGGCGCGCAGGGCGTGGGCGATGAGCTGGTTGGCCACGACATGGGCGTCGCTGGCCGCCACACCGAGAATGACGGTGCGGGTAGCGTTTTCGTGCCGCATGGAGAACCCCCGGAAGCCTTGTGGACGGAAATTACTTCTCAGAACGGCGAGCTTGGGTATCAGTCGTCGAACGCGGCGAAGAGTTCACGCTTACTGACCTCGCGCAGCCGTGTGACGCTGTATTCCTCGGGGTCGGCGACGGACAGCGAGTCGAAGACCAGGTTGATCGCGGACACCAACCCCCACGCATGATGGTATTCCGGCCATCCCGGGCTGCCCTTGTCGGCGTCGGCCTGGCGCTCGAAGATGTAATTCGCCCATTTCGGCGTCGAAGGGTAGCGGTGGTGGAAGTCGTGGACGACGGTGTCGCCGGTCAGCACGAGGTACCGGGACGGCGCGTGCACGAACACCATCCGCGCCGTCCACCGGCACCAGGCGGCCATGCGCCGCAGGGGCGGCAGGGCCGGGGAGGGTGCCGCCTCGCCGATGAAGATGGCGTTGGTCAGGCTGCCGAAGTACTCCTTGCCGCGGCGCTCGGTGACGTCCGGGGCCGGGAAGGTGTGCTTCACGCACAGCCGCAGCGTGTTGCTCACCTGGAACAGCGGGAAGAGCGGGACGAGCCAGGCGACGAGCAGCATCGGCCAGGTGCCGGTGGCGATGGTGGCGGCCGCGGCGACGCCGTAGACGCCGACGCTGGTCGCCTTCTCGCTGGTGTCCGAGCCGTGCCAGAAGGAACGGGCGCGCGCCACGGCGAAGTTGAGGTGGAACCAGGGCGAGAAGATCTTGCCGAGGACGCGCCGCCACATCTGCCGGCGGGTCATGCCCGGGTGGAGGTTCAGGCTGACCAGGAACGCCTGGACCGTGGGGTCGCGCAGCGTCATGTGGTGGGCGGCGTGGTGGTCGCTGACGTGCTCACGGCTGTAGCGGGCGAAGTTCTGGATGATCAGCAGGCTGGAGGTGGCCCGGCCGATCACGGCGTCCAGACGGCGCTTGCGGTACATGTTCCGGTGCGAGCACTGGTGGTAGATCATCATGCGCAGGTTGCGCATGCCGTGCAGGGTGACGGCCCAGCCCGGCAGGACCAGCAGCAGCCAGGGTCCGCCCAGGGCCATGCCGACGCAGCTGATCGCGAGACCGAGCAGCATGGACAGGCCGGCGGTGGTGAGGTGGAATCCTGGTGTCCACCAGGACAGGGGTCTTTGCCCGGCTATCGGCTTTCCGGTGAATATCGTGATCGGATACTGGAAGAACCGAGGCAGGGCGCGCATGGTTTCGCGAGGATCTGAATAATCCGCAAGGCCTTCGGCTCGGAAGCCACTTTCGATGGCCGCCATCGCACTCCTCAAGGTCAGGATCAAATTGGCGCCGGAGGGAGAGGCGCTGTCCAGCGCATCGGATGAGGCGCCACATAAAGTCTGTGACTGGGTGCGTCGTTGATCTTTGCAGGCGGTTGCCACAAAGGTCAACTATTATTGAGAGGTTCGTTTACCTCCCCACCAGGTCGCTATAGGCGACTCGAACTCGACGTGAATTCATGCCGAGGTGTTATGGGTCTGCTGCTCGGGGAGCTCGCGCCGGGATCGCACCGGGGAAAGGAAGACCGGCAGGAAGGCGGTCGCCATGAAGGCTCCCCCGACCCACAGGGTGGCCTGCACGCCGGCCAGCTCGCCGAGCACTCCGGAGAGCGCGGCGCCGACGGCGAGCGCTCCGGTCAGCAGGAACCGGAAGGTGGCGTTCATCCGGCCGAGCAGCACATCGGCGGTCATCCGCTGGCGCAGGCTGACACCGATCACGTTGTCCATGCCGACCTTGAACATGGCCAGGAACCACCCGGCCCCGGCGAGGAACAGCCAGGGCCCCCGGTCGACCAGCGGGACCAGCAGTCCGGCGGGCGCCAGACACAGCCCGGCGAGGCCGAGGGTGCGTCCGAAGCCCAGGCGGGTCGCGACCGGCCGGGCGCTGCGGGCGCCGACCAGCAGCCCCGCCCCGCCGGCCGCCCAGAAGAGTCCGAGCGCGCCGGGCGAGAGGTCCAGTTCGCGCACGAACCAGACCGGGAGCATGGTGTTCACCACCGAGGAGCCCAGGTTGCCCAGCGCCGCGGTGAGCGCGAGCGCCCGCAGTTCCGCGTTGCCGAAGACGTGCCGCACACCCTCCGCGATCTGCGTCCGCAGCCCGGTGGCCGATTTCGCTCCCGCCGCGCCGGCCGGGGCCGCGGGCGGGGTCCGCCGGACGGCGGTGAGCCGCAGCGCCGAGGCCAGGTGGGCCCCGGCGGTGACGACGACGGCCACGGGAGCCGTGAGCAGCGCGACCAGCCCTCCGCCGGCGCCGCGTCCGGCCACGTTGCCCGCCGCGATCAGCGTGTTGATGTCGGCGTTGGCCTGAACCAGACTGTCACGGCCGACGAGTTGGGGCAGGACGCTCTGCGAACCCACGTCGAAGAAGACGGTGGCACAGCCGTTCAGCAGGACCACGGCGTAGAGCTGGCCGAGAGTGAGCATATCCAGCCACCAGGCCAGTGGCACGGTGGCGAAGAGGATCGCCCGGCACAGATCGGCCGTGATCAGGACGCGCCGATGGCTGAGCCGGTCCACCCAGGCCCCGGCCGGCAGGCCGATGACCAGGAAGGCGACCGTGCTCAGGGTGGCCAGCGCACCCACCTGACCGGGGCTCGCGTCCAGGGCGGCCACGGCGACGAGCGGCACGGCCACATAACCGATGTTCGTGCCGAGCTGGCTGAGCGCGGAGGCGGTGAAAAGGGTACGGAAGTCACGTATTCGCCACGGAGAGTTGGGTCGCATGGTCCGTTCATCCGGTGGTTGGTCCGGAACCGCCGTTGTGCGGAGATTCCATCGGAGCGGGGAGGGTGGCCCCGGTTCGCCAGGCTTTACAGGTACAGCGGATGGCCAGAAAGAGAAGCGGCCGGAAACAGTGGCTGGATGGCTGAATTTACGCCATAAGGATTCGGCCACGCCCACCCCCTCGCCCAGTCCCGGCCTTACTCGGACACGTCAGTCGGCAAGGATTGACGATATCTCGTCCTTGCGCAAGGGATCCGCTCCACGGACCCCGCGTAGTTGACTCCTTTACGAACATTGGGTCAACGAGTGGCCTTAACGCGTTGACATGCGCTGAGGGTTGGTGTGATGGTCTGGAACGTGTCGACCGGGGGGCGGCTTACCCTCCCCTGGCCTGCTGCCGTGCGCGGAAATAGGGAAGCCTGCATTCCGCCAATGTGATCTCAACGGCAAAACGGCCGAACCGGCATGAGGCGCTGTTCAACCCCCGCAAAGGGCCCTGCACTGCCCGTTCAGGGTCACGGAACCCAGACAAGCCAGGTGAGAACAAGAGTGACCACACGTACCGCGCTCCTGATCGGTGCCGCCGGTGGAATTCTCTCGGAGACCGCCCGAGGACTGGCGAAGGAAGGGCACTCACTCGTCCTCTTCGACAGGAACGAGGAGGCCGTCACACGCCTCGCGGACGAGCTCTCCCCGCGGACCAAGGTCGAGGTGGTCGTCGGGGACATCACCGACATCCCCGCCGCCGAACAGCAGCTGACCTCGATCGTCGAGCGGCACGCCCCCTCCATCCTCGTCAACGGCGTCGGCGGGGACACCCGCGTCATCGGCTACGCCGACCTGGAGCGCGGCCACTTCGAGCAGACGTACCTGGAGAACGTGGTCAGCACCTGGATCGCGATCAAGGTGTGCGCGCCCCGGATGGTGGCGGACGGCTACGGCCGCATCGTCAACTTCGCTTCGGCGGGCGGGCGTACGTACAGCCACTTCAACAACGCCGCCTACGTCGGGGCGAAGGCCGCCGTCATCGGCATGACCAAGCAGATGGGGTACGAACTGGCCGGAACCGGCGTGGTGGTGAACGTGGTGGCCCACGGCCCCATCGCCACCGAGCGCGTGGCCCGTGCCTTCGAGCTCCGCGACGAGGAGGCGCAGAAGGCCGTGCTGTCCCGGCTGCCGATGGGCCGCTACGGCAAGGTGACCGAAGCCGTGGGCAGCGTGCTGCACCTGTGCTCCGAGAGCGCCGGCTACTCCACGGGCTCCGTCATCGACATCAACGGCGGCCTTTACATGTGAGGGGAATCCCCACCCCTCGGCAAGAAGAAGCGCACAAGGAGCTGGTGTGGCGAAGTTTGTCGTCGAATTCGAGTACAACGTCGACCGGGCCGGCCGCCAGGGCCTGCACCCGGCGCACGCCGAGAACCTCTACCGGCTGGCCGACAGCGGAGTCCTGCTGCTCGGCGGCCCGCTCGTGGGCGAAAACGCCGGACTCCTGCTCTACGAGGTGGCGGACCGCGACGAACTCCAGCGGATTCTGGACGACGAGCCCTACGTCAAAGGCGGGGTCGTGGCAAGGACCCGTATTCGGGAATGGGGACCGGGGAAGGGCAGCTGGATATCCGTGCTGAACCGGTCGGAAGACGTCTCCAGCACGGAAGGAAACCGCTGACATGCTTTCGTTCCAGCAGGACTCACTGCACGGTGGGATAGCCGACCCCGAGATGGATTCCATGCGGATCCTGAGCGAGACGGCACTGAAGTTCCCGGATGCCCTGTCGTTCTCGTCGGGCGCGCCGTACGACGGGAACCACGATCTGGGCAATCTCACCTATTACGTGGACCGCTATATCAAGCACCTGCGTGACAAGGGTGTGCCGGAGCAGCGGATCACCCGGCTCCTCTTCCAGTACGGGCCGGTGAACGGCCTGATCCAGGACGAGGTCGCCCGCATGCTGAAGCAGGACGAGAACATCGACGTCCCGGCCGAAGCCGTCATGATCACGCACGGCTTCCAGGAGGCGGCGCTGGTCGCCCTGCGCGGCCTGTTCACCTCCCCCGACGACGTGCTGCTGTCGGTCTCCCCCGCCTACGTCGGCATCCGGGGCGCCGCGCGCATGCTCGACATCCCGGTCCGCGGCATCCTGGAGGGGCCGGACGGGCTCGACCCCGAGGCCGTGGCCGAGGCCGCCCGCGCGGTGCGGGCCGAGGGCAGACGCCCGGTCGCCCTGTACCTGGTGCCCGACTTCTCCAACCCGTCCGGGACGGTGCTTCCCCTGGAGGCCCGCAAGCGGCTCCTGGAGGTGGCCGCCGAAGAGGACCTCGTGATCCTGGAGGACAACCCGTACGGCCTCTTCGCCCGTGACGGCGAGGCGATGCCCACCCTGAAGTCCCTGGACACCGAGCGCCGGGTCGCCTACCTCGGCTCGTTCGCCAAGTCCGCCTTCCCGGGCGCCCGGCTCGGCTACCTGGTCGCCGACCAGGAGGTCACCGACTCCACCGGGGCCACCCGCACCCTCGCCCAGAGCCTCTCCAAGGCCAAGGCGATGTTCACGGTCGGGTCCTCCACCCTTTCCCAGGCGGTGATCGGCGGCATCCTCGTCGAGAACGGCTACGACCTGCGCTCCGCCATGCGCGAGCTCGCCGCGGTCTACCTGGAGCGGCTGGACGCCACCCTGGAGGCGCTGGCCGAGCACTTCCCGGCCGGCGAGGACCACGGCGTCACCTGGAACACCCCGCGCGGCGGCTTCTTCCTCACCCTGCGCGTCCCCTTCACCGCGGACCTCGCGGCGATGGAGCGGTCCGCCAGGGACTACCGGGTGAGCTGGGCGCCGATGAGCATGTTCTACCTCGAGGGCGGCGGCCACCGGGAGATGCGGCTCGGCTTCAGCAACCTGGCCCCGGAGGCGATCCGCGAGGGCATCTCGCGTCTGGCCCGCTTCATCAAGGAGACCCCGCGCGAGTCCTCGGAGGCACAGGCATGAGCACCTCCCCCTCCCCGTCACCCGCCGCCCCGCCGGCCGGCACCGCGCGGCCGACCGCCGTCGTCGTCGACGGCTACTCGGCCGGCAACTTCTACCCGGCGGCCTTCGCCGCCGCCGGTGCCCGGGTGATCCACGTGCAGAGCACGCCGGAGCTCATCCCGACGATGCTCGCGCCGGACCTCACCGCGTACGACGAGAACATCGTCTGCTCCGACGAGGAGCGGCTCGTCGAGCTGCTCCGCCCGTACGCCCCCGTCGCCGTGGTGCCCGGGCAGGAGTCCGCGGTGCAGCTGGCGGACCGGCTCTCCGAGGCGCTCGGGGTGAAGTCCAACGGCACCGCGCTCTCCCCGGCCCGCCGGGACAAGCACGAGATGATCGAGGCGCTGCGCAGGGCCGGGGTGCGCTGCGCCGACCAGTTCAAGAGCGATGACGCGGAACTGATCGTCAAGTGGGCGCAGGACCACGGCAGCTGGCCCGTGGTGGTCAAGCCCATCAGCTCCGCCGCCTCCGACGGCGTGTTCGTCTGCGACAGCGCCGAGGAGGTGCGCGCCGCCGCCCTGCGCGTCCTGGAGACCCGCGACATCTTCGGCTTCGCCAACGCCGAGGCACTCGTCCAGTCGTACCTCAAGGGCACGGAGTACGTCGTCGACACGGTCAGCTGCGACGGCCGGCGTTACGTCTCCGGGGTCTGGGAGTACGAGAAGATCCTGCTGCCCTCCGGGCAGAACATCTACAACCGCGACGTCCTTCTGTCGCCGGACGAGGACCCCGTCCCCGCGCTGATCGCCTACATCCACGAGGTGCTCACGGCGCTGGACGTCCGCTGGGGCCCCGCCCACGCCGAGGTCATCGTCACCGAGCAGGGTCCGGTCCTGGTCGAGGTCGCCACGCGCCTCAACGGCCAGGTCAATCCCGGCTTCCAGGAGCTGTGCCTGGGCGCCGACCAGGCCGGGCTCACCGTGCTGGCCTACACCCGCCCGGAGGAGTTCCAGCGGGAGTACGCCGACCGGGTCTACAGCAAGCTGCGGCCCGCCTGCATCTACAACGCGGACACCACCCTCGACGGTCAGGTGGCGGAGGTCGACCAGGAGGTCGTGGCCCGGATCAACGCGCTGCCCAGCACGTTCTCCACCAGCGTCAAGTACGCGCCCGGGGCCCGTATCCGTCCCACCACCGATCTGCTGACGGCCACCATGCGGATCTATCTGACCTCGGACGACGACCAGCGGCTCACCGCCGACTACAAGACGGTGCGCGAGCTGAAGGACTCGGTCTACCGCCTCGCGTGACCCCGCGCCCCTCGCCTTCCTCACCACACCACCATGCTGGAGGACAGCAGTGCACAGCCGTATCGGTCTCTTCCTGTCGCCCGTTCACGAGACGGGACAGGACCCGCACCTGGCGATCCACCGCAATCTCGACCTCGTGGAGCACGCCGACCGCCTGAACTTCGACGAGGCGTGGTTCGGTGAGCACCACACCCTGGGCTGGGGACTCGTCGGCGCCCCGGAGACCATGATCGCCGCGGCGAGCCAGCGCACCCGGCAGATCAAGCTCGCGCACGGCGTGGTCCCCCTCTCCGGGCACCACCCCTTCCATGTCGCCAGCCGCGCGGTGCACCTGCACCACCTCGCCCGGGGCCGCTACATCCTGGGCGTCGGCCCCGGTGTGCCCTTCGACGCCGGGATGTTCGGCCTCGACCCGAAGGTGCAGCGCAAGCGCCTCGACGAGGCCCTGCCGACCGTGCTCGAACTGGTCAACGGCGAGGAGCGCGTCACCCAGAAGACCGACTGGTACGAGCTGAACGACGCCAAGCTCCAGCTGCCCCGGTTCGGCCCCGGTCCGATCGAGGTGGCCATGGCCACCTCCGGCACCTCGGTGACCAGCCCCCGCCTCGTCGGCCGGTACGGGCTGAGCATGACCTCCTTCGCGCTGCCGTTCGCCCTGATGACGCCGGGCGCGCCGGACCACATCGGGCTGGCGCAGCAGTGGAAGCACGCCGAGGAGGCCGCCGACGAGTTCGGGCAGACCATCCGCCGCGAGGACTGGCGCATCGCCCTTCCGGTGCATGTCGCCGAGACCCGCGAGCAGGCGTTCGCCGAGGTCCGCGAGGGCTACGACCGCTGGCTCTTCGAGTACTTCAGCAAGGCCGCCGGCCGTGAGGTCCAGCCCCCCGGCACCCCGCGGGAGAAGCTGCTGGAGGCCCGCGTGGAGGCGGGCGGCGCCCTGGTCGGCTCCGTCGACGACGTGGCCGCCGGCATCCGCCGCATGCAGGAGGCCACCGGTGGTTTCGGCACCCTCCTGGTGTACGCGGCGGACTGGACCTCGTACGAGAACGTCAACCGCAGCCTTGAGCTGCTCGCCCGCCATGTGGCACCGCAGATCACCGGTGCCGCGGCCCGTCCCCAGGAAGCCGTCGACTGGGCGATCGCCAGCCGCGCGGCGAAGTAGGGAGTGCCCGTCGGGGTCCTCTCCGCCCGGCGACGGCCGGACGGGACCCCGACGGGGCGACCCCCTTCCGCCGATCCCCGTCGTCTCGCGGCGGCGCGGGCGTCCCGGCAATCCCGGCACGCCCGCGCCCCCGACGACCCGAGGCCCTCACCGCCGACCAAGACCGTCCGCCGGACCGAGTGGAAACGCATCGCATGCTGCAGCAGACCGAGCCGGTACAACACCCTCTGGATCAGCGCTCGTTCCGTGACATTCTGGGCCGCTTCACCACTGGAGTCGTGCTCGTGACCGCCCAGGCGGCGCACGGCCCCGTGGGGATGGCCGTCAACTCGTTCACCTCCGTCTCGCTCGACCCGCCGCTCGTCGCGCTGTGCGCGGCCCACACCTCGACCACCTGGCCGGACATCCGGGCGGCGGGGAGCTTCGCAGTCACCATCCTCGGTGAACGCCACGCCGAACTGTGCCGTCTGTTCAGCCGGCGCGGTGCCGACCGCTTCGCCGGCCGCGACTGGGCGTACACCCGGGCCGGACATCCCATTCCGGCCGACGGACTGGGCTGGCTGGACTGCGAGATCACCGCGATCCACCCGACCGGGGACCACGAACTGGTCGTCGCGTCGGCAGCTGAGGGCGCCCTGGCCGGCCCCGCGGAGCCACTCGTGTTCCACGCGGGCCGGTTCCGCGGGCTGCTCGCCTGAGCCGTACCAGCGGCCCGGGAGCCACAGGAGCCACGACACACCGGCACCACTGTCAGAACGAGTTGAGGGAGAGACCGAAGCCGTGGGCAGTTCGCACTGGCACGAGCACTGGAACGCGCGTCGCAGCCCCTTCATCGAGGAGTGCCGGCAGGCCCGTACGGCCCTGCTGGCGGACCTCAAGGACCCCTACGCGGCGCAGGAGCGGGTCCTGAACGACATCATCGCCCTGTGCGCCGACTCGCTGCGCTGGAAGGAGCGCGGCTACGACGCCGTCGCCGCCGACCCGGCGAGCTTCCGGGACGTGGTCCCGGTGATGCGGTACGGCGACTTCACCGCGGACATCGAACGCGAGACCCGCACCAAGGGCGGTGTCCTGACGTGCAGCCCCGTGCTGCGCTGGCTGAAGACGAGCGGAACGACCGACGTCCCCAAGCGGATCCCGTACACCCTGCACTGGCTGCTCACCTACCGCATCCCGGCGATGCAGGCCATGTGGGGCACGTACATGGAGCACCACCTCGAAATCCTCGATCACCCGCACGCGACCCTCGACACCCAGACCGTGTACGAGAACGTCGACGACTTCCTGAACGGCGTGCAGTACCAGGCGATCAGCAACCGCCACCCGCGCATCAACAGCCGCGACTGGAACCCGCCGTGGTCCGCGGCCCCGTGGTTCGGCACCGAGGCGCCGTCCTCGCACTCCGGGCGGATGTACCACCGGATCCGCCACCTCGTGGGCAAGGACCTGCACTTCATATCGGCGATCAACCCGAGCACCCTGATATCGCTCCGGGACCTGATCGCCGAGCACGGTGCCGAGCTGGTCCGCGACCTCGCCGAGGGCACGCTGGAGGGCAGACCGCACACCGACCCGGACCCCGAGGCGGCCCGCCACCTCCAGGCCGTCCTGGAGCGGGACGGTTTCACCCTCACGGACGTCTGGCCCTCGCTGCGGCTCTACAGCTGCTGGCTGTCGTCCTCCGCCGGGCTCTACCAGTCCCGGCTGGACGCCGTGATGCCGGGCGTCGCGAGCATGCCGTTCATGAGCTGCGGCACCGAGGGCGTGACCACCATCCCGGTCGACGACTCCCTCGACAGCCAGCCCCTGGCGGTCAACCAGGCCTATTTCGAGTTCGTACCGGCCGAGGTGGAGCTGGGCGCGCTGCTGGACGCGGGCGAGCGGATCGACACCCTGCTCTTCGACGAGGTGGTGGAGGGCCGCGACTACCACCTGATCATGACGCAGGCCAACGGCCTGCACCGGCTGTGGAGCGGGGACATCTACCGCGTCGACCGGATCACGGACGGCACCCCGTGGATCCACTTCGTCCACCGCCACGACATCTTCCACTCCTTCACCGGCGAGAAGATCACCGAAGTGCAGGTCACCCAGGCCATCGAGCAGGCCCTGGCGGACCAGGGGCTGACCGGCGGGCTGTACATGTGCGGGCCGCAGTGGGCGGAACCGCCCTACTACGTGGTCGTCGGCGAGGCCACGGAGCCGGGCCCCGAACTGGACGTGACGCTGTCGGAGGCGGTGGACCGCGCGCTGCGGACCATCAACATCGAGTACGCGTCCAAGCGGAGCAGCGGCCGGCTCGGCCCGCTGGTCTTCGGCACGGTCCCGCACGGCGCCATCGCGGCCTACGCCGAATCGCGCCGCCAGCAGGGCAACGCCACCCAGTACAAGTACAAGCCCTTCCAGAAGGACACCGACTTCGCCGCCGACCTCCTCGGCGCCACGGCAGCGACGGGAGCGCACCGGTGATCGAGACGAAGAGGCCGCCGCAGAACCTCCGGCGGGAGATCATCACGCTGACGGCCGCCGACGGCACCGAACTGGCGCTCCACCTGTGGCGCCCCCGGGGGCGGACCAAGGGCGCGGTCTTCTACTTCCACGGACTGCAGAGTCACGCCGGATGGCTGTGGGAGGTGGGACCGAGATTCGCCGACAACGACGTCGCCTTCTTCACCCTCGACCGGCGCGGCAGCGGCATCAGCGGCGGAACGCGCCACGAGATACCCGACGTGGACACCGTGATCGCCGACTACACCGGCGCGCTGGCACACGTACGGGAGCTGATCGGCGACGAGGTACCGCTGACCCTGTTCGGGCACTGCCTCGGCGGCTCGTTCCTGGCCGCCCTGCTGCACCACTCGGCCTTCACCGTCCGCTACGACGCCGCCGTCTACTGCTCGACGTGGCTGGGACGGCTGCACTCGCTGCTCGGCGGCGAGGAGCGCGCGGCGCTGGCCGCCGAGCGCGGCACGGACCTGTGGGACGCCGGCCTGAAGTCGGAGGACTTCACCGCCGACCCGCGCTACCGGCACTTCATCGACCACGACGACCTGGCCCTGCGGGAGATCACCCGCCGGTCCCGGGCCACCCTGCTGGGCCTGGAGCGCCTCTACCTGGACCCGCACCACCCGGACCGGCGTGAACTTCCGGAGGTGCCGACGGCGTTCGTGTCCGGGCTGACCGACCCCATCATCGATCTCGACGACACCCACCGGGTGTTCAACCAGATGGTGTCCGACCGGGGAATGATCATCAAGTTCCCGACCGACCGGCACTACCTCTTCTACACCGATGTCCGTGACGACCTGGTCGACTGGGCATCGGCCTACACCCTGCTCCCGGCCGTGGACCGCGATGTCTGAGGCCGCAGGCCGGCTGTACCGGGTGGCGCTGCCGATGAGCGTCGGCTTCGACCACCCGGCGGCCCGCCGCTCCACCAGCGACAGCCTCGTCCTGAGCCTGACCGTCGACGGGGTGACGGGCCTCGGGGAGTGCGCGCCGCGCTCGTACGTCACGGGCGAGACGACCGCGAGCGTCACCGAGGCGCTGCGCCGGGTCCCGCTGGGCCCGCTGTTCGCACGGTTGCGGGAGGTGCCGCCCGAGGAACTCCTGGCGCGTCTGCGCGAGGACGGTTTCGAGGCGGCCGCCGGCCTGGACCTGACGGGCGCCGGGCCCGCCCGCCCGGAGGGCGCTCCCGGCGCGGCGGACGGCGAGCGGCCCGGCGCGCGCAACAACCTGGTCTGCCTGCTGGAGACGGCGGTCCTGGACCTTCTCGCGCGGCGGCTCTGCGTCCCGGCCGCGGACCTGCTCCCGGTCACGGGGGACGCCGGGCCCACCCTGCCGGTGTCGCAGGTCCTCGACCTCAGCATCGGCGTCGAGGAGTTCCTGGACACCCGGGGCCCCTTCCACTTCGTCAAGGTGAAGGCGTCGCAGGACATCGACCGGGACGTCCGTACGGTCACCGCCATCCGGGACCGGCTCGGCCCGGAGGTTCCCGTCATGGTCGACGCCAACATGAGCTGGACCCCCGCCACCGCCGTGCCGTACGCGCTGCGACTGCGCAACGCCGGTGCCGGCCTGGTGGAGGAGCCGCTGCCCCGGCGCTCCTGGGACGACCTGCGCACACTGCGCCGCGAGTCCGGCATCCGCGTGATGCTGGACGAGTCGGTGTGCACGCTCGCGGACGCCCGGACGGCCGTGGCCGCGGAGGCGTGCGACGCCGTCAACGTACGCGTCGCGAAGGTCGGCGGCCTGCTGAACGCCGCCCGCCTGGTCGCGTACGCCCGTGACGCGGCCCTCGGCTTCCAGATCGGCGTGCAGGTCGCGGAGACGGGCCCGCTGATCAACGCCGGCCGCGCGCTGGCCTTCCGCAGCCCCGGCGCCCTGACCGTCGAGGCCGGTCAGAGCGACCGCTTCTTCCCCGGCCCCGAGATGATCGTCTCGCCGCGTCCCCTGGTCGACCGCCGGGCCAACACGCTCGCTCCGCCCCCCGGCCCGGGCTTCGGCATGAACCTGACCCCCGCGGCCGACCGCTGGGCGGTCCTGACCTGGGCCGATGGCCACTGGAATCCCACCACCCCCGAGGAGAACCGACCATGACGGTCCTGTACGAGTGCGTCCACCAGGGCGAACGGCATTTCGGCCTCGGCTCGCCCGAGGACTCCGTCCTCGGGCTGTACCCGCTGGGCGGCACCGACCTGCGGGGCGCCCTGCTCGCGGCGGGCGGCGACACCGAGGCGTTCATCGCCGCCGTGACCGAGGGCCGCACCCCGGTCCGGGTCCCGGCCGGAGACGTCACCTTCCGCCCCCCGCTGCTGCCGGAATCGGTCGGCGACGCCATGGTGAGCGGGTTCATGGCCACCCACAACGTCAAGGTCGACGACACCACGCAGACGCAGCCCAACTGGTTCTTCAAGGGCCTCGGCGACGTGCTGAAGGCTCCCGGCGAAGCGCTGCGCGCGCCGGCCGGGTCCGTCGCGCTGACCGAGGAGGCGGAGGTCGTCCTCGTCTACGTCACGGACGAGCACCGCACCCCGCAGTACGCCGGATACACCTTCGGCAACGACCTCACCGACATCGGCCGTTTCAAGCGCCACAACGGTCACCTGTCGTACGCCAAGCTCTGTGACGCGGGCGTGGCCCCCTGGCTGTTCCTGGGCACCCCGCCCCGCCACGTCACCGGCCACGTCACCATCGAACGCGACGGCTCCCCGGCGTGGGAGGGCACCTTCACCACGGGCATCAAGGCGCTCCACTACGGCCTGCGGGACATGATCTCGGGCCTCTTCGCCCACGAGGCCCTGCTCCACCCCGGCCGGGTGCACTACGTCTACCTCGGCGCGGACCGCAGCAGCTTCCACAGCGGCTTCGCCATGGCCGACGGCGACCGCGTCGAGATGCGGTTCGAGACCCACGGGGTACGGCTGTCCAACCCGGTGTCGGCCCCCTGACCCGGCCGCCGGCGGGGCTCACGCCCCGCACGGCGGGTCGCGTCCCTACCGCGCCCGGTCCACCCGGCGCTCGTCCCAGACCGGCTCGGGTGTCTCCCTGACCACCCCGTCCGACCCGAACACCAGGTAGCGGTCGAAGGAGCGGGCGAACCACCGGTCGTGGGTGACCGCCAGCACCGTCCCCTCGTACGACTCCAGCCCCAGCTGCAGCGCCTCCGCCGACTCCAGGTCCAGGTTGTCCGTCGGCTCGTCCAGGAGCAGCGCGGTGGTGCCCCCCAGCTCCAGCAGCAGGATCTGGAACCGCGCCTGCTGGCCGCCCGACAGACGCTCGAAGGGCTGGTCCCCCTGTGCCTCCAGCTCATAGCGCCGCAGGACCGACATCGCGCCGCCGCGGTCCTTGGCGTGCTCGGTCCACAGGATGTCCACGAGCGTGCGCCCCAGCAGCTCGGGGTGGGCGTGCGTCTGGGCGAAGTGGCCGGGCACGACCCGCGCGCCCAGCTTCCACTCGCCCGTGTGCGCCACCGAGGGGTCCCCCGCCAGCAGGCGCAGGAAGTGCGATTTCCCGGAGCCGTTCGACCCGAGGACGGCGACCCGCTCCCCGTAGAAGACCTCCAGGGAGAAGGGCTTCATCAGCCCCGTGAGCTCCAGCCCGGAGCAGGTGACCGCCCGCACGCCGGTGCGCCCGCCCCGCAGCCGCATCCGGATGTCCTGCTCACGCGGCGGCTCCGGCGGGGGCCCGGCCTCCTCGAACTTCCGCAGCCGGGTCTGGGCGGCCGCGTAGCGCGAGGCCATCTCATGGCTGACCGACGCCGCCTGCCGCAGGTTCACGACCAGCTTCTTCAACTGGGCGTGCTTCTCCTCCCAGCGCCGCTTCAGCTCCTCGAATCGCGCGAACCGCTCCCGGCGCGCCTCGTGGAACGTCCCGAAACCCCCGCCGTGCACCCATACGTCGGACCCGGCCGGGCCCGGCTCCACGGCGACGATCTTCTGCGCCGCCCGGGAGAGCAGCTCCCGGTCGTGGGAGACGAACAGCACGGTCTTGCGGGTCTCGCCCAGCCGCTCCTCCAGCCACCGCTTGCCCGGCACGTCCAGGTAGTTGTCCGGCTCGTCCAGCAGCAGCACCTCCTCGGGGCCGCGCAGCAGCGCCTCCAGCACGAGCCGCTTCTGCTCGCCGCCGCTCAGCGTGCGCACCTCGCGGAACTGCGCCTTGTCGTACGGAACGCCCAGCGCGGCCGTCGTGCAGATGTCCCAGAGGGTCTCCGCCTCGTACCCGCGCGCCTCCGCCCAGTCGCTGAGGGCCTGCGCGTACGCCATCTGCGCGGACTCGTCGTCGACGGTCATGATCAGGTGCTCGGCCCGGTCCACCTCGGCCGCCGCCTCCCTGATCCGCACGGGCGAGACCGACACCAGCAGGTCGCGCACGGTCCGCTCGTCCCGTACCGACCCCACGAACTGCGGCATCACGCCCAGTCCGCCCGAGACCTTCACCGTCCCGCCGTGCGGTTGCAGTTCGCCGGAGATCAGCCGCAGCAGCGTCGTCTTGCCGGCCCCGTTGGCGCCGACGAGCGCCACCACGGCGCCCTCGCCGACCCGGAAGGACGCGTCACCGAGCAGCACCCGCCCGTCCGGAAGGTAGTACTCGAGATGTGCGGCCTCTACATGTCCCATGGTGCGCATTGTCCCCGTGGACCCGGCGATCCCCCAACCGGATTAGGATGCGCGGCATGAGCTTTGGGGGACCCCAGTGGCCGCAGGAGCCGCACCAGCAGAACGACCGGTACGACGAGCCCTACGGACAGCGGTACGACCCGCGGCCGGGGTTCGGCGGTCCCGACACCCCGGACTGGAGCGCCCTGGCCGAGGCCTCGGCCGCCCGGACGCGCCGTAAGCGCTGGCTGCTCATCGGCGGCGGGGTGCTCGCCACCGCCGCGGTGGCCTCCATCGTGGCGGTGGCCGTCGTCTCCACGAACAGCGGCAGCACCAACGCCTCGGCCAAGAACGGCGCCGCGCCCGTGCTCCCCAGCGACAGCAGCCGGCCGCAGCCGTCCTTCTCCTCGGTGGCCCCGCCGCCCCCGCCCAACCCGAAGGACTTCATCTCCAGCGCCCAGAAGGACAAGGCACCGCTCAGCCCCGAGTCGCTGTTCCCGGGCAAGAAGCTCACCATGGGCGACCGCGTCTACCTCAAGGGCGCGATCTCCTCCACCACCGACTGCGCCTCGGTCACCCAGGGCGGCCTCGGCGGGGTCCTGAGCAAGCACGGCTGCGAGCGGGTCATCCGCGCCACGTACCAGAAGGACGGCGTCGCCATCACCGTCGGTGTGGCGCTCTTCGACACCGAGGCCTCGGCCGTGAAGGCGAAGGAGCAGGCCGCGGGCGGCATCGCGCCGCTCGCCGGGGCGGGCGTCGGCGACTTCTGCCGCGCCACGGTCTGTCTGCGCCGCGCCAACTCCCTGGGCCGGTACGCCTACTTCACCCAGGCCGGCTGGTCCAGCGGCAAGAAGGTGACCACCGGTGACGAGCTCGTCTTCAAGACCAGCGACGACCTGGGCACCTTCACCTTCAACCAGGTCTACGCCCGCGGCCGGGCGCAGGCCTCAGCAGCAGCCACCGCTCCCGCCGGCGGCCAGTGACCGCTTGTTGCGCGCCTCCCGGTTGCGGGCGGCGAGCAACTCGTCGGCGGGGTAGCCGACTTCCTCCAGCGTGAGTCCGTGCGGCCGTACGACGTGCACCGCCGAGTCGCGCACGCCCGCCGCCAGGACCTTGCCGGGCCAGTCGGCGGGGCGGTGCCCGTCGCCGACGAACAGCAGCGCGCCCACCAGCGAGCGCACCATGTTGTGGCAGAAGGCGTCGGCCCGCACGGTCGCCTCCAGCACCCCGCCGGGCAGCCGGACCCAGGACAGCTCCTGGAGGGTACGGATGGTGGTGGCGCCCTCACGGCGCTTGCAGTACGCCGCGAAGTCGTGCTCACCCACCAGCCGCCGGGCCGCCTCGTTCATGGCGTCCACGTCCAACGGCCAGTCGTGCCACAGGACGTGGCCGCGCAGCAGCGGGTCGACACCGCCCGGGTTGTCGGTGACCCGGTAGGCGTACCGCCGCCAGATCGCCGAGAACCGCGCGTTGAACCCGCTCGGGGCCTCCTCGACCCTCCACACCCGCACGTCGTGCGCGAGGCGCCCGGCCAGCCGCCGCAGCAGCTTGTCCCGGTGCTCGGCCCACACGGCCTCGGGCAGGTCGACATGGGCCACCTGGCCGCGCGCGTGCACACCGGCGTCGGTGCGGCCGGCCACGGTCAGCTCATAGGTCTCGGAGGACCGCGTCACCGTCCGCAGGGCGTCCTCGATGTCACCCTGCACGGTCCGCCGTCCGCCGGCCTGCTTGGCCCAGCCGGAGAAGTCCTTCCCGTCGTACGACAGATCCAGCCGTACCCGGACCCGGCCGGGCTCCACCTCATCGCTCACGCGACAGATCCTCTCGATGCAGTACAACGCGGAACGGGCCCACCCCCGTGAGGGGGCGGGCCCGTAAGCCGTTCAGAACGCTCAGGCGTCCTTGGCCTCGTCGGCCGGCTTGGCGTCCTCGGCGACCTCGGCCTCGTCGGCCTTGGCAGCGTCCTTGGCGTCCGCTTCCTTCACCGCGCGCTTGGCAGCGGCCTCGGCCTCGGCGACGGTCGCCTTCTTGGCGATCTCACCCTCGACCAGCTCGATGACCGCCATCGGGGCGTTGTCGCCACGACGGTTGCCGATCTTCGTGATGCGGGTGTAGCCACCCGGGCGCTCGGAGTAACGCGGAGCGATCTCGGTGAAGAGGGTGTGGACGATGCCCTTGTCGGTGATCGTCTGCAGCACCAGGCGACGGTTGTGGATGTCGCCCTTCTTCGCCTTGGTGATCAGGCGCTCGGCGACCGGACGCAGGCGGCGGGCCTTGGCCTCGGTGGTGGTGATGCGGCCGTGCTCGAACAGCGACTTCGCGAGGTTCGCGAGAAGCAGCTTCTCGTGCGCGGCGCTGCCGCCCAGACGGGCACCCTTGGCGGGCTTCGGCATGGTGTTTCTCCTTGTGATCTGCACCGGCCGTGTCAGGTACCGGTGTCAGCCTGTGCGAGAGACGTCGCCCCTCGCGCGCCCCGGCGGTGCCGGGAGGTATCGGTCACGGGTCCTCCCGGCGGGGGCGCCTGCGCGCCCCGTCGGGAGGACCCGGTTACTGCTCAGTACTGCTCGGTCTCCACGAAGCCCGCGTCCGCGTCGTCGTCGGCGCCGAAGGCGTCGGCGGCAGCGGTCGGGTCGAATCCGGGCGGGCTGTCCTTCAGGGCCAGGCCCATGCCGGCCAGCTTCGCCTTGACCTCGTCGATCGACTTCGCACCGAAGTTGCGGATGTCGAGCAGGTCGGCCTCGGAGCGCGCCACGAGCTCACCCACGGAGTGGATGCCCTCACGCTTGAGGCAGTTGTAGGAACGAACGGTGAGCTCGAGCTCCTCGATCGGCAGCGCCAGGTCCGCGGCGAGGGCGGCGTCCGTCGGGGACGGGCCCATGTCGATGCCCTCGGCGTCGATGTTGAGCTCGCGCGCCAGACCGAACAGCTCGACCAGGGTCTTGCCGGCGGACGCCATGGCGTCACGCGGGCGCATGGCCTGCTTGGTCTCGACGTCGACGATCAGCTTGTCGAAGTCGGTGCGCTGCTCGACACGGGTCGCCTCGACCTTGTACGTGACCTTGAGCACCGGCGAGTAGATGGAGTCGACCGGGATACGGCCGATCTCCTGGCCCACCTGCTTGTTCTGCACGGCGGAGACGTAGCCGCGACCGCGCTCGACGGTCAGCTCCATCTCCAGCTTGCCCTTGCCGTTGAGCGTGGCGAGCACCAGGTCGGGGTTGTGCACCTCGACACCGGCCGGCGGGGCGATGTCCGCAGCGGTGACCAGGCCGGGACCCTGCTTGCGCAGGTACATCACGACCGGCTCGTCGTGCTCCGAGGAGACGACCAGCTGCTTGATGTTGAGGATGAGGTCGGTGACGTCCTCCTTGACGCCCGGCACGGTGGTGAACTCGTGCAGGACACCGTCGATGCGGATGGACGTGACCGCCGCACCCGGGATCGAGGAGAGGAGCGTACGGCGCAGGGAGTTGCCGAGCGTGTAGCCGAAGCCCGGCTCCAGCGGCTCGATGACGAACCGCGAGCGGTACTCGTCGACGACCTCTTCGGTCAGCGAGGGACGCTGAGCGATCAGCATGGTGTGAATCCTTCAGTCATGGACACCCACTATTTGATGTCCTGAGGTACTGCTGGTACTGCAAGGGTACGGGCGGCACGCCCCCGAAGGGCCGTACCGCCCGGTCCCGTACAAGCGATCAAGCAGCTTGTGCGTCAGACGCGGCGACGCGGATCATCCCCGCGAAGGCGGGAATGGGCGCCGCCCCGGATCAGACGCGGCGACGCTTGGGGGGACGGCAGCCGTTGTGCGGCGTGGGGGTGACGTCCTGGATCGAGCCGACCTCGAGGCCGGTGGCCTGGAGGGAGCGGATCGCGGTCTCACGGCCGGAGCCGGGACCCTTGACGAAGACGTCGACCTTGCGCATGCCGTGCTCCTGCGCGCGGCGGGCGGCCGACTCGGCGGCCATCTGCGCGGCGAAGGGGGTGGACTTGCGCGAGCCCTTGAAGCCGACGTGGCCGGCGGAGGCCCAGGAGATCACGTTGCCGGACGGGTCCGTGATCGAGACGATCGTGTTGTTGAACGTGCTCTTGATGTGCGCGTGGCCGTGAGCGACGTTCTTCTTTTCCTTGCGGCGCACCTTCTTGGCAGCGCCCTGACGTCCCTTGGGGGGCATGTCTTAACTCCTACGGGAGGTGGTCGGTCCTACAGCGAAGACCGCTTGTACGCGGCGCCCGGGGATCCCCCCCGGGCCTCCGCAGTGTCCGCTGAGGACTACTTCTTGCCCGGCTTCTTCTTACCGGCGATCGCGCGACGCGGGCCCTTGCGGGTACGAGCGTTCGTGCTGGTGCGCTGGCCGTGGACCGGCAGACCGCGGCGGTGACGCAGACCCTGGTAGCAGCCGATCTCGACCTTGCGGCGGATGTCGGCCTGGATCTCGCGGCGGAGGTCACCCTCGGTCTTGAGGTTGGCGTCCACGTACTCGCGGATCTTGACCAGGTCCTCTTCGGCCAGGTCACGAACGCGGGTGTTCGGGTTCACACCAGTCGCGGCGAGAGTCGCCTTCGACTGGGTACGGCCGATACCGAAGACGTAGGTGAGTGCGACCTCCACACGCTTGTCGCGCGGGATGTCAACACCGGAAACGCGTGCCATTCAATGGCTCCTGTGTGTTCGGGGGTCTTCCGCAGTGCCACTCCCGGCCGCCGACCTCGCCTGCTCGGAGAGGTGGTACGTCCGGGTCCCCGGCCCCCGCCGGAGGTGTCGTCAGCCGTGGCTTGGACGGGCCCTGCGTATGTACGAATTACTTACGTCGCGCGAAGAACTGCGAGGTGCAGGTCGGCGTGCGTCAGCCCTGGCGCTGCTTGTGGCGCAGGTTGTCGCAGATGACCATGACCCGGCCGTGACGGCGGATCACCTTGCACTTGTCGCAGATCTTCTTGACGCTCGGCTTGACCTTCATGGGATGTGAGGTTCTCCGGGTCAGTGCCACCACCCACGCGCGAGCGGGGTGCGGGCAAGATCTACTTGTACCGGTAGACGATCCGGCCACGCGTCAGGTCGTACGGAGAGAGCTCCACCACGACCCGGTCATCCGGAAGAATACGGATGTAGTGCATCCGCATCTTGCCGCTGATGTGCGCGAGGACCTTGTGACCGTTCTGGAGCTCTACCTTGAACATGGCGTTCGGCAGGGACTCGATCACGGTGCCCTCGATTTCGATGGCACCTTGCTTCTTGGCCACGCTTCGCCTTTCGAATCGGCTACCTTGATCGACTCTCGCCTCCGTATGCGGACACACGGGTACACGAGAGCCGACGCATCAGTCTACGTCAGGCCATTCGAAAAGACGAATCGGGGAAGTGTGCCCACCCGGGGAGATCTTTACTCGGCCCTGGCCCCGCGGGCTCAGCCCAGCGGGTCCGGCGCCGCCGTGACACCCAGCTCGGCGAGCTTGGCGCGCCCGCCGTCGGGGGCGGTCAGCACCAGCGGGCCCTCCTCGGTCAGCGCGACCGAGTGCTCCCAGTGGGAGGACCAGGTGCCGTCCGTGGTGATGACGGTCCACTCGTCCGCCAGGACCTCCGTGCGGGCCGTGCCGAGGGACACCATGGGCTCGATCGCCAGGCAGAAGCCGGGCACCAGCTTGGGGCCCTTGCCCCGCTTGCGCGTGACGTAGTTCAGCAGGTGCGGGTCCATGTGCATCTCGGTGCCGATGCCGTGGCCGCCGTACTCCTCGATGATCCCGTACTTGCCGGTGGAGGGACGCGGCTGGCGGCGGATGTACGTCTCGATCGCCCGGGAGATGTCCACCAGACGGTTGCCGTTGCGCATCGCGGCGATGCCGGCCCACATCGACTCCTCGGTCACCCGGGAGAGCTCCAGCAGCTCCGGTGCGTGACCGGTTCCCACGAAGGCGGTGTACGCCGCGTCGCCGTGCCACCCGTCCACGATCGCACCGCAGTCGATGGAGATGATGTCGCCGTCCTTCAGGACGACGTCCTCGCTCGGGATGCCGTGGACGACGACCTCGTTCACGGAGGTGCAGATCGTCGCGGGGAACCCGCCGTAGCCCAGGAAGTTCGACTTCGCCCCGTGATCGGCGATCACCTTGCGGGCGACCTCGTCCAGGTCCTTCGTGGTGGCGCCCGGGACCGCCGCCTCGCGGGTCGCCGCGTGGATGGCGGCGACGACCAGGCCCGCCTCGCGCATCTTCGCGATCTGCTCGGGAGTCTTGATCTGCACCATGACGGCTGACGCCTTTCGGAAAAGTACGGGGTGACCCCACCACGATACGGCCGTCACCGGCCGGTCACGCCCCGGGCGAAGACTCAGGCCGCGGCACCCCCATGGGGTGCCGCGGCCTGAGTGGAAGACGTGCGGGAGACGCCGGGCGGACTACTTGCCGCGCAGAGCCCCCATCGCGCGCTCGGTCACGTCCTCGACCTTGCCGAGCGCGGGAATGGTGACGACGAGCCCCTGCGACTTGTAGTAGTCGATGATCGGCTCGGTCTGCGTGTGGTAGACCTCCAGCCGCTTGCGGACGGTCTCCTCGGAGTCGTCGTCGCGCTGGTACAGCTCGCCGCCGCAGGAGTCGCAGACGCCCTCGGCCTTCGGCTTCTTGTACTCGACGTGGAAGGTGTGCGCGCTGTCGTTGCGGCAGGTACGCCGGCCGGCGATCCGCTTCACGACCTCGTCCTCCGGGACCTCCAGGTCCAGGACCGCGTCCAGCTTCATGCCCTCGCGCTCCAGCATGGCGTCGAGCGCCTCCGCCTGGGCGACGTTGCGCGGGAAGCCGTCCAGCAGGAAGCCGTTCTCGGCGTCCGGCTGTTCCATGCGGTCCTTGGCCATCCCGATGGTCACCTCGTCGGGCACCAGGTTGCCGGCGTCCATGAACGCCTTGGCCTGCTTGCCCAGCTCCGTGCCCTGACTGATGTTGGCACGGAACAGATCACCCGTGGAGATGTGCGGAATCGACAGGTTCTTGGCAAGGAACGCGGCCTGCGTACCCTTGCCCGCACCGGGCGGTCCGACGAGGACGATTCGCATCAGCGGAGGAACCCTTCGTAATTGCGCTGCTGGAGCTGGCTCTCGATCTGCTTCACGGTCTCCAGCCCCACACCCACGATGATGAGGATGCTCGTCCCGCCGAACGGGAAGTTGGCATTGGCCCCGCCGAAGCCCGCCAACGCCATCGTCGGCACGAGAGCGATCAGACCCAGATACAGCGAGCCCGGCCAAGTGATTCGGTTGAGCACGTAGCTCAGATACTCGGCAGTAGGTCGACCAGCCCGGATACCCGGGATGAAGCCACCATACTTCTTCATGTTGTCCGCGACTTCCTCGGGGTTGAACGAGATCGCCACATAGAAGAAGGCGAAGAACACGATCAGAAGGAAGTACGTGGCGATGTAGTAGGGGTGGTCACCCTTGACGAAGTGGGCTTCGATCCAGGTCTTCCACCCTGCGGTGGAGCTGGAGAACTGGGCGATCAGCGCCGGGATGTAGAGCAGCGACGAGGCGAAGATGACGGGAATCACACCCGCCTGGTTCACCTTGAGCGGGATGTACGTGGACGTACCGCCGTAGGACCTGCGGCCGATCATGCGCTTCGCGTACTGCACCGGGATACGGCGCTGGGCCTGCTCGACGAAGACGACGAGGGCCACCATCACGAAGCCGATGAGGATGACGGTGCCGAACTCGATCCAGCCCTTGGCGAGCTTGCCGCTCTCCTTGATGGCCCACAGGGCGCCCGGGAAGCCGGCCGCGATCGAGATGAACATCAGGATCGACATGCCGTTGCCGATGCCGCGGTCCGTGATGAGCTCACCGAGCCACATGACGACGGCCGTACCGGCGGTCATCGTGATGACCATGGTGGCGGTGATGAAGATCGACTGGTCCGGCACCACGTCGTTGGCGACCGAGCAGCCGCTGAAGAGCGCGCCGGTGCGAGCGGTGGCGACGAGACCGGTTCCCTGGAGGATCGCCAGGGCGACCGTGAGGTAGCGCGTGTACTGCGTGATCTTCGCCTGGCCGGACTGCCCCTCCTTCTTCAGGGCTTCCAGCCGTGGAATGACCACGGTCAGCAGCTGAAGGATGATGCTCGCCGTGATGTACGGCATGATGCCGAGCGCGAAGATCGTGATCTGCAGCAGCGCCCCGCCGCTGAACATGTTCACGAGGCCGAACAGGCTGTTGTTGCCCTGCTGAGCCTGGTCCACACACATCTGCACGGCCTCGTAGCTGACGCCGGGCACGGGGATGTGCGCCCCGAGCCGGTACAGCACGATGATGCTGAGCGTGAAGAGCAGCTTCTTGCGCAGGTCGGGCGTCTTGAACGCCCGGGCGAACGCGGTGAGCACGGTGCCTCCTGCGACCCCCGCGCTAAGCGTCAGAGGTGACGGTCTTGAGGATCGACGAATACGGATCAGTCAGGGTCAGGCAAAAACCGCGTGGGCAGCCCAGCGGGCAGACCGCGCGGAAGTTAACACAGTGCACGCCACCTTACCGGCGACCATGCCCCCCTAGGAACGACCAACCGGGGATGCCCCTTTTGAGAGGCATCCCCGGTCGGATGTTCAAGCCATCGAGTCGTCTCAGACGAGCTCGGTGACGGTGCCGCCGGCGGCGGCGATCTTCTCCTTGGCGGAGCCGGAGACGGCGTCAACCGAAACCTGCAGCGCCACGGAGATCTCGCCCTGGCCCAGGACCTTGACGAGGCTGTTCTTGCGGACCGCGCCCTTGGCGACCAGGTCGGTCACCGTGACCTCTCCACCCTCGGGGTAGAGCGAGGCGAGCTTGTCCAGGTTCACGACCTGGTACTCGGTGCGGAACGGGTTCTTGAAGCCCTTGAGCTTCGGGAGACGCATGTGGAGGGGCATCTGCCCACCCTCGAAGCGCTCCGGAACCTGGTAGCGGGCCTTGGTGCCCTTGGTACCACGACCAGCGGTCTTACCCTTGGACGCCTCACCACGACCCACACGGGTCTTGGCGGTCTTGGCGCCCGGGGCGGGCCGGAGGTTGTGGGCCTTCAGCGGGTTGTTCTCCGCCATGTCAGTCAACCTCCTCAACCGTCACGAGGTGGCGGACGGTGTGCACCATGCCGCGGAACTCGGGGCGGTCCTCCTTGACGACCTGCGTGTTGATGCCCTTGAGACCAAGGGAGCGCAGGGTGTCGCGGTGGTTCTGCTTGCTGCCGATGTACGACTTCGTCTGCGTGATCTTGAGCTGCGCCATTACGCACCAGCCCCGGCACGCGCACGAAGCAGAGCCGCGGGGGCGACGTCCTCGAGGGGCAGACCACGGCGAGCCGCGATCTCCTCGGGACGCTGCAGACCCTTGAGGGCCGCCACGGTCGCGTGCACGATGTTGATCGCGTTGTCGGAGCCCAGGGACTTCGACAGGATGTCGTGAACGCCGGCGCACTCGAGCACGGCGCGCACCGGGCCACCGGCGATAACACCGGTACCGGGGGAAGCCGGCTTGAGCAGGACGACGCCCGCGGCCTTCTCACCCTGGATCGGGTGCGGGATGGTGCCCTGGATACGGGGGACCTTGAAGAAGTGCTTCTTGGCCTCCTCAACACCCTTGGCGATGGCGGCCGGCACCTCCTTGGCCTTGCCGTAACCGACACCCACGGTGCCGTCACCGTCGCCCACCACGACCAGCGCGGTGAAGCTGAAGCGACGACCACCCTTCACAACCTTGGCGACACGGTTGATCGCGACAACGCGCTCAACGTAAGCGGTCTTCTCGGCGGCAGCTGCGCCGCCGTCACGGCCCTTCCGGTCCCGCCGCTCGCCGCCACCGGCACCGCTTCCGCGGCGCTGGGGTCCAGCCATTGGAATTACCTCTCTTCGTTTTCCGCTGAGCTACGGAACCGGCTCAGAACTTCAGGCCGGCTTCGCGGGCGGCGTCCGCCAGGGCGGCGATGCGCCCGGCGTACTGGTTGCCGCCACGGTCGAACACGACAGCCTCGACGCCGGCGGCCTTGGCACGCTCGGCCACGAGCTGGCCGACCTGCTTCGCCTTCGCCGACTTGTCGCCTTCGCCGCCGCGGATGGACGAGTCCAGGGTGGACGCCGACGCGAGCGTGTGGCCCGCGATGTCGTCGATGACCTGAGCCGTGATCCCGCGGTTGGACCGCGTGACGACCAGGCGCGGACGCTCGGTCGTGCCCGCGATCTTCTTGCGGATGCGGATGTGGCGACGCTTCAGAGCAGCGCCCTTGTAGGCCTTGCCCTTGGCAATCTTCACGCCGTATGCCATGGCTTACTTACCAGCCTTTCCGACCTTGCGGCGGATGACCTCACCCGCGTACTTCACGCCCTTGGCCTTGTAGGGGTCGGGCTTGCGAAGCTTGCGGATGTTCGCGGCGACCTCGCCGACCTTCTGCTTGTCGATGCCCTCGACCGAGAACTTGGTCGGCGACTCGACCTTGAAGGAGATGCCCTCGGGGGCCTCCACCAGGATCGGGTGGCTGTAACCGAGCTGGAACTCCAGACCGGAGCCCTTCGCGGCAACGCGGTAACCGACACCGCTGATCTCGAGCGCCTTCACGTACCCCGCGGTCACACCGGTGATCATGTTGGCCACCAGCGTGCGGGACAGGCCGTGGAGGGCCTTGTTCTGACGCTCGTCGTTCGGACGGGTGACGTTGAGAACGCCGTCCTCGCCCTTAACGATCTCGATCGGCGCGGCAACGGTGTGGGAGAGGGAGCCCTTGGGGCCCTTCACCTGGACCGTACGGCCATCGATGGTGACGTCCACGCCGGCGGGAACCGTGATGGGGAGCTTGCCAATACGCGACATTAGCTATTCCTCCGTTCCCGACTACCAGACGTAGGCGAGGACTTCCCCACCCACGCCCTTCTTGCTGGCCTGCTGGCCGGTCAGGAGACCGTGGGACGTGGAGATGATCGCCACGCCCAGGCCGCCGAGGACCTTCGGCAGGTTGGTGGACTTCGCGTAAACCCGCAGACCGGGCTTCGAGATCCGCTTGATGCCCGCGATGGAGCGCTCACGGTTCGGACCGAACTTCAGCTCGAGGACGAGGTTCTTGCCAACCTCGGCGTCCTCGACCTTCCAGCCCGTGATGAAGCCCTCCTGCTGGAGGATTTCCGCGATGTGAGACTTGATCTTGCTGTGCGGCATCGTCACGGAGTCGTGGTACGCCGAGTTCGCGTTACGCAGACGCGTGAGCATGTCTGCGATGGGATCAGTCATGGTCATGAATTGGCCTTCGGCCTCTCTCGCCGGGGTTTCCTGTATGCGCCATCCCTCTCCCCACTCAGTGGCGGGACGGGTGCGGTGCGGGGACCTACGGCGTAGTAAGTCGGTCAGGGCGGCGGACGCCCAACCCTCCTAGCCTAAGCCATGGAGGGGCGGGCCACCGCCGACCCTTTGCTTACCGAGAGACTCCGGTTATCCCAAGTAGGGAATTACCAGGAGCTCTTGGTCACGCCCGGCAGCTCGCCACGGTGAGCCATCTCACGAAGGCACACGCGGCACAGGCCGAACTTGCGGTACACGGAGTGGGGACGACCGCAACGCTGGCAGCGCGTGTACGCACGCACGCCGAACTTGGGCTTGCGGGCGGCCTTGGCAATGAGAGCCTTCTTCGCCACGGCTCACGCCTCCTTGAACGGGAAGCCGAGGTGACGAAGGAGGGCGCGGCCCTCGTCGTCGTTGGTCGCCGTGGTCACCACGGTGATGTCCATACCCCGGACGCGGTCGATCTTGTCCTGGTCGATCTCGTGGAACATGACCTGCTCCGTGAGACCGAAGGTGTAGTTGCCACGGCCGTCGAACTGCTTCGGGGACAGACCACGGAAGTCGCGGATGCGCGGAAGCGCGAGCGACAGGGTGCGGTCCAGGAACTCCCACATGCGGTCGCCACGGAGCGTGACGTGGGCACCGATCGGCTGGCCCTCACGCAGCTTGAACTGCGCGATGGACTTGCGGGCCTTGGTGACGGCCGGCTTCTGACCGGTGATCGTGGTGAGGTCGCGGATGGCGCCCTCGATCAGCTTGGAGTCGCGGGCGGCGTCGCCCACACCCATGTTGACCACGATCTTGACGAGGCCGGGAACCTGCATGACGTTCTCGTAGGAGAACTCCTCACGCAGCTTGCCCGCGATCTCCTCGCGGTACTTCGTCTTCAGACGCGGAGTGGTGGTGGTAGCCATCAGATGTCCTCACCCGTCCGCTTGGCAACGCGGATCTTGTTGCCCTCGTCGTCGAAGCGGTAACCGACGCGGGTCACGACCTTGTTGCCGTCCTTCTCCACGACGAGCTGAACGTTGCTCACGTGGATCGGGGCCTCGGTCGTGATGATGCCGCCGGTCTGCGAACCGCGGGCGGTCTGGCCGGCCTTGGTGTGCTTCTTGACCCGGTTGACACCCTCGACCAGGACGCGGTCCTCACGGGGGAAGGCCGCGATGACCTTGCCCTGCTTGCCCTTGTCCTTACCGGTGATGACCTGAACCAGGTCGCCCTTCTTGATCTTCATGCTTACAGCACCTCCGGCGCGAGCGAGATGATCTTCATGAACTTCTTCTCGCGCAGCTCACGGCCGACCGGGCCGAAGATACGGGTGCCGCGAGGGTCGCCGTCGTTCTTCAGAATGACAGCGGCGTTCTCGTCGAAGCGGATGTACGAGCCGTCCTGGCGGCGGCGCTCCTTGACGGTGCGAACGATGACCGCCTTGACGACGTCACCCTTCTTCACGTTGCCACCGGGGATCGCGTCCTTGACGGTGGCGACGATGACGTCACCGATGCCCGCGTAGCGGCGACCGGAACCACCGAGAACACGGATGCAAAGGATCTCCTTGGCACCAGTGTTGTCGGCGACACGCAGTCGCGACTCCTGCTGGATCACGTCTATCTCCTGTTTGTCTGCCGGTTCCCGGCGGGGGCTTCGCTCCTAGGAGGTGAAGCCCCCGCCGAGCCTGGCGGAACTGACCCGAGGGAAACCCCTCGAGTGTGTCTTTTGGAATTCCCTCGCGGGAATTACCTACTTGGCCTTCTCGAGGATCTCGACGATGCGCCAGCGCTTCGTGGAGGACAGCGGCCGGGTCTCCATGAGGAGGACACGGTCGCCGACACCCGCGGCGTTCTGCTCGTCGTGGGCCTTGAGCTTGTTCGTACGGCGGATGACCTTGCCGTACAGCGCGTGCTTCACACGGTCCTCGACAGCGACGACGACGGTCTTGTCCATCTTGTCGCTGACGACCAGACCCTCACGGGTCTTGCGGAAACCGCGCTCGGTCTTGTTCTCAGTCACGTTGCTCTCGCTCATCAGGCGCTCTCCACCGTCTCGATGCCCAGCTCGCGCTCGCGCATCAGGGTGTAGATCCGGGCGATGTCCTTACGGACGGACTTGAGCCGACCGTGGTTCTCGAGCTGACCCGTCGCCGCCTGGAAGCGGAGGTTGAACAGCTCTTCCTTGGCCTCGCGGAGCTTGGCAACAAGCTCCTCGTTGCCCAGCTCGCGCAGATCGGACGCCTTGGTTCCGGCCGACATCACGCCTCACCTGCCTCGCGCCGGACGATGCGGCACTTCATCGGAAGCTTGTGAGCAGCGCGGGTGAGCGCCTCACGAGCAATCTTCTCGTTCGGGTAGGACAGCTCGAACATCACCCGGCCCGGGTGAACGTTCGCGACCCACCACTCCGGGGAACCCTTACCGGAACCCATGCGGGTCTCGGCAGGCTTCTTGGTGAGCGGGCGGTCCGGGTAGATGTTGATCCAGACCTTGCCGCCACGCTTGATGTGGCGGGTCATCGCGATACGAGCCGCCTCGATCTGGCGGTTGGTCACGTACGCCGGAGTCATGGCCTGGATGCCGTACTCGCCGAACGCAACCGTCGTACCACCCTTGGCCATACCGCGGCGCTTGGGGTGGTGCTGCTTGCGGTGCTTGACCCTACGGGGGATCAGCATTTCGGTCAGGCCTCCGTTCCAGTGCTCTCAGCCGGAGCGGCAGCGGCGGCGGGAGCGTCGGCCTTGGGGGCCTCGGCAGCCGGCGCGGACTGCTGCTGCGGCTTGCGACCGCGACCACCGCGCTCGCCACCACGGCCACCGCGGCCGGCCGGGCGGTCAGCGCCGCCACGAGCCGGACGGTTGCCGGCGCGGGCGGCGGCGTTCTCGGCGCGGACCTCGGCGATGTTCTTGACGTCGCCCTTGTAGATCCAGACCTTCACGCCGATGCGGCCGAAGGTCGTCTTGGCCTCGAAGAAGCCGTACTCGACGTTCGCGCGCAGCGTGTGCAGCGGCACACGACCCTCGCGGTAGAACTCCGAGCGGGACATCTCGGCGCCGCCGAGACGGCCACCACACTGGATCTTGATGCCCTTGGCGCCCGCCTTCATCGCCGACTGCATGCTCTTACGCATGGCGCGACGGAAGGAGACGCGGGAGGACAGCTGCTCCGCGACGGCCTGGGCCACGAGCTGAGCGTCGACCTCGGGGTTCTTGACCTCGAGGATGTTCAGCTGGACCTGCTTGCCCGTGAGCTTCTCGAGGTCGCCGCGGATGCGGTCGGCCTCGGCGCCACGGCGGCCGATGACGATGCCGGGACGCGCGGTGTGGATGTCCACACGCACACGGTCACGGGTGCGCTCGATCTCAACCTTCGAGATGCCGGCGCGCTCCATGCCGGACGTCATCATCCGACGGATGGCGACGTCTTCCTTGACGTAGTCCTTGTACAGCTTGTCGGCGTACCAGCGCGACTTGAAGTCGGTGGTGATACCGAGCCGGAACCCGTGCGGGTTTACCTTCTGGCCCATTACCGGGTTCCTTCCTTGCTGCTGACGACCACGGTGATGTGGCTGGTCCGCTTACGGATCCGGTAGGCACGGCCCTGGGCACGCGGACGGAACCGCTTCAGGGTCGGGCCCTCATCCACGTACGCCTCGCTGATGACCAGCGAAGAGGCGTCGGTGTGGTCGTAGTTGTGTGCAGCGTTGGCGATGGCGCTGTCCAGCACCTTGCCAACCGGCACGCTCGCGGCCTGCGGGGCGAAACGCAGGACCGCCTGAGCCTCCGTGGCATCCATGCCACGGATGAGGTCCACCACGCGGCGGGCCTTCATGGGCGTGACGCGGATGTACCGCGCCTGGGCCCTGGCTTCCATGGTTGTCCCTTCGGTGTAAGTCATAGTCGTTCCACCCCGCGTTAGCGGCGCTTCGACTTCCGGTCGTCCTTGACGTGGCCGCGGAAGGTGCGAGTCGGCGAGAACTCGCCGAGCTTGTGGCCGACCATCGACTCGGTGACGAACACCGGGATGTGGGTCTTGCCGTTGTGCACCGCGATCGTGTGGCCGAGCATGGCCGGGATGATCATCGAGCGACGGGACCAGGTCTTGATGACGTTCTTGGTGCCGGCTTCGTTCTGGGCGTCCACCTTCTTTACGAGGTGGTCGTCGACGAAGGGCCCCTTCTTGAGACTGCGCGGCATCTAAACCCGCTCCTAGCGCTTCTTGTTCGTCTTGCGGCGGCGGACGATGTACTTGTTGCTCGCCTTCTTGGGAGAACGAGTACGACCCTCCTTCTGACCCCACGGGGAGACCGGGTGGCGACCACCGGAGGTCTTGCCCTCACCACCACCGTGCGGGTGGTCAACCGGGTTCATCGCCACACCGCGGACGGTCGGGCGGACACCCAGCCAGCGCTTACGGCCGGCCTTGCCCCAGTTGATGTTCGACTGCTCGGCGTTGCCGACCTCGCCGATGGTGGCGCGGCAACGGGCGTCGACGAGACGGATCTCACCGGACGGCATACGAAGGTGGGCCATCGTGCCCTCCTTCGCCAGCAGCTGCACGGAGGCACCAGCGGAGCGCGCGAACTTGGCGCCGCCACCGGGACGGAGCTCGATCGCGTGGATCGTGGTACCGACCGGGATGTTGCGGAGGGCCAGGTTGTTGCCGGGCTTGATGTCGGCGCCGGGGCCGTTCTCGACCCGGTCGCCCTGCGAGAGGCCGCGCGGGGCGATGATGTAGCGCTTCTCGCCGTCCACGTAGTGGAGCAGCGCGATGCGCGCGGTGCGGTTCGGGTCGTACTCGATGTGAGCGACCTTGGCCGGCACGCCGTCCTTGTCGTGACGACGGAAGTCGATCACACGGTAGGCGCGCTTGTGGCCACCGCCCTGGTGACGGACGGTCACACGACCGGTGTTGTTACGGCCGCCCTTGCTGTGCAGGGGGCGGACCAGCGACTTCTCCGGCGTGGACCGCGTGATCTCGACAAAGTCGGCGACGCTGGAGCCACGACGGCCCGGGGTCGTCGGCTTGTACTTGCGGATACCCATTTCTCAGTCCTCGTCCGATTCCGGACGACACGACCTCCGTCAGGAGGTCGGGCCGCCGAAGATGTCGATACGGTCGCCCTCGGCAAGGGTCACGATGGCGCGCTTGGTGTTGGCGCGCTTGCCGAAACCGGTGCGGGTGCGCTTGCGCTTGCCCTGGCGGTTGATCGTGTTCACCCCGGTGACCTTGACCGAGAAGACCGCCTCGACGGCCTGCTTGATCTGGGTCTTGTTGGAGCCAGGCGCGACGATGAACGTGTACTTGTTCTCGTCCAGCAGGGCGTAGCTCTTCTCCGAGACAACCGGCTTGACGAGAATGTCGCGCGGGTCCGAGAAGGTCTTGCTGGTGACGACGGCCTCAGTCATCAGGCGTCGCTCCCTTCGGTCTCAGCGGTCTGGGGGCCAGACACGAAGGACTCGAGGGCGGCCTTGGTGAAGACCACGTCGTCAGAGACGATCACGTCGTACGTGTTCAGCTGGCCCGGCTCCAGGATGTGAACCTGGGGCAGGTTGCGGGCGGACAGCCACGCGGCCTCGTCGGCGCGCTCGACGACCAGGAGCAGGTTCTTGCGCTCCGAGATCTTGCCGAACAGCGTCTTCGCGGCCTTGGTGGAGACCTCACCCTCGACCACGCCGGTGACGACGTGGATGCGGGAGTGGCGCGCCCGGTCCGAGAGGGCACCGCGCAGGGCGGCGGCCTTCATCTTCTTCGGGGTGCGCTGCGAGTAGTCACGCGGCACGGGGCCGTGGACGACGCCACCGCCGGCGAACTGCGGAGCACGGGTCGAACCCTGACGGGCGCGGCCGGTGCCCTTCTGGCGGTACGGCTTCTTGCCACCGCCGCGGACTTCGCCACGGGTCTTGGTCTTGTGCGTGCCCTGACGGGCAGCGGCCAGCTGTGCGACGACGACCTGGTGGATCAGCGGAACGCTGGTCTTCGCGTCGAAGATCTCCGCGGGGAGCTCGACGGTCCCGGCCTTGTCGCCTGCCGGCGAAAGGATGTCAATGGTGCTCATCGGTTACCTCAGGCCCCCTTGGCCGCGGTACGGACCAGGACGAGGCCGCCGTTCGGACCAGGAACCGCGCCCTTGATGAGCAGCAGACCCTTCTCCGCGTCAACGGCGTGGACGGTCAGGTTCTGGGTGGTGACCCGCTCGTTGCCCATACGGCCCGCCATGCGGAGGCCCTTGAACACACGGCCCGGGGTGGCGCAGCCACCGATGGAACCGGGCGAGCGGTGCTTGCGCTGCGTGCCGTGACCGGCGCCGAGGCCCTTGAAGTTGTGACGCTTCATGACACCGGCGAAGCCCTTGCCCTTGCTCTTGCCGGTGACGTCGACCTTGACGCCCGACTCGAACACGGCAGCGGTGATCTCCTGGCCGAGCGTGTACTCGCTGGCGTCAGCGGTACGCAGCTCCACCAGGTGGCGGCGCGGGGTGACGTCGGCCTTGGCGAAGTGACCCTTGAGGGGCTTGTTCACCTTGCGCGGGTCGATCTCGCCGAAGGCGATCTGGACCGACTCGTAGCCGTCGTTGTCGTTGGTGCGGACCTGGGTGACGACGCAGGGCCCGGCCTTGACGACGGTCACCGGGACAACCCGGTTGTTCTCGTCCCAGACCTGGGTCATGCCGAGCTTCTCGCCCAGGACGCCCTTAATGTTCTTAGCCATCTCGCGCGTCACCTCAGAGCTTGATCTCGATGTCGACGCCGGCCGGCAGGTCGAGGCGCATGAGCGAGTCAACCGTCTTCGGCGTGGGGTCGAGGATGTCGATGAGGCGCTTGTGCGTGCGCATCTCGAAGTGCTCGCGCGAGTCCTTGTACTTGTGCGGCGACTTGATGACGCAGTACACGTTCTTCTCAGTGGGCAGCGGCACCGGGCCCGCGACCGACGCACCAGTGCGCGTCACCGTCTCGACGATCTTCTTCGCCGAGGAGTCGATGACCTCGTGGTCGTAGGCCTTGAGCCGGATGCGGATCTTCTGTCCCGCCATGGCTACTCAGTAGTCCTGTCTCTCGTAACGCTCTGGAACCTGATGGGCTGCACCTCTTGCGAAGTACCGCTCCGTCTCCGACCCACGCGGTCGGGCGTGTCGCATTCCCTCTACGAAGATCTCCCGAAGGATTTCCCAACCAAGGGGTTGCGGGCCCTGGGACCGCCGGCCGGGGGCGGAACACCCACCGGGTGCCTGGTAGGCGCCCCGCTGACACTTCCCGGAAGATTCCCGTACGTCCGCCCCTGATCAGAGGCGACGAGTACTGTGGGACTCGCTTCCGGTCCTCCCGGCGGGAGGCGCGCAGCATCGGCACTCAACCGAGCAACCCGGACAGTCTGCCACACGGGACCCAGCCGGCGCCAATCGAGCCGATGAGCTTACCCCTCGTTGGATCACGGTCAAACCGCTCCGGCCGCGAGCCGCGCCCGCGCCGCCCCTCGCGCGCGATGCCCAGTGTCCGGTATTCGCCACTCCTCCACCCTTGCGGGTGAATGCGTCCGGGAATCCTACTTTCACGCTTTCCCGTGTGCATAGGGTCGCGCCGCAATGACCCTCAGGCATGTGCCGTGGGCATGTTCCGGTACTGCCGCAACCCCTCAGGAACCTCCATGGTCAGCTCGCCCCACGAGGCGATGCACCGCATCTTCCAGGAGTGCCCGGAGCTCTTCTCCCGGGTCTCCGAGCTGCTGGGCGTCCCGTTCGACCCGCCCCTGGCGGTGACCGTCCTGCCGACGGACCTCACCGAGGCCCAGCCCGTCGAACGGCGTGTCGACACGCTCCTGCGCTTCGACACGCGGGAGGGGCCCTTCCTCCTCGCCGTCGAGGCCCAGGGCAAGAAGGACCCCTCCAAGCCGGCCAGCTGGGCCTACTACCTCTCGTACCTGTACACGAAGTACCGGCAGCCGCCCGTCCTGCTGGTGGTCTGCCAGGACCGGGCCACCGCCGAATGGGCGGCACGACCCGTCCGCATCGGCCCCCGGCAGTGGGCCTCGCTCACCCTGAAACCCCTGGTGGCAGGCCCGCACAACATGCCAGTGATCAAGGACGTGGCCGAGGCCGGCAAGGACCTGGCCTTCGCGACACTGGCGGCGATCACTCACGCTGCCGACCCGGACGTCGGTGCCATACTCAAAACGCTCTCCAGCGCACTGCGTGAGGCCCCCGAAGACCTCTCGATCGTTCTCACCGAACTCACCGCACAGGGCCTGGGCAAGCGCCCGGCCGCAGAACAGTGGAGGACCCTGATGGCCGTGGACATGTCGTTCTTCAAGTCGCCGATCATGCGGGACTACACGGAGGAGGTCCGGGCCAAGGGCCGGGCCGAGGACATCCTGATCATCCTGGAGCAGCGCGGCATCTACGTCAGTGACGAGGTCCGTGAGCGGATCGTCGGCAGCACAGAACCCGAGCTCCTGCTCCGCTGGCTCACCCGCGCGGTCAGCGCCACGTCCGCCG